>NZ_JAXBMC010000006.1:0-237482 GCF_033963865.1 Cytobacillus sp. IB215316
ATTCTTCTACTTCTCCAGTGACTGATACTAAATCACCAACGTTAACATTTGTGTCTTCGATATAGACGTAAATACCTTCTGATGTACGTACATCGGCATCAGCCTCAGGTGCTTCCATAAAGAATCCTTTTGAACCATCGATAAGCGTTACAATTCCTTTTACGTTTTTAACAATTTTTCCATCATATAAGGATTGATGCGCTGCCCCTTGGATATCATGAATATTCAGAGAATCAAGGGGTAAAATTGTTTGGTACTCAAAAACAGCCACTTCACTTGCTTCTCCGTCTTTGACAACTATTGCTTTAATTGTTACATCTTCCGTAACTTCTATAGCTTCACTATATACTTCACTTGTAGTTGATGGGTCTGTCCCATCTACTGTATAGTAAATCACTCCGTCTTCAACAAGTGTATCTAGCTCAACAGTTGATCCAGTTTCAATTGCTCCAGCTGCTGGATTAGCAAAAACCGAGAATGCATCTTGTACTATATCCAACGCTGAACGTGGTGTAAGCTTATATTCACTATAGTTGTAGTCAATTACTCCCGTAATTGATTCATATGTTTTTCCAACCTCTAGTAAACTAGCATCTTCTGGACGTAGCTTAAACTCACCGTTTTCATCTACACCTGTGAAGTTACCATTACTATCAACTTCAGTAATTGTAACATTTTCTACCTTGACTAACTCTGCTTCTACAGCCTCACCTGTATCAGTCGTTAAATCTTCAGCTGTAATAACCTGTACTTCTGGAATATCTTCGCTTTCAGCTACTACTTCTATAGCAGCTACTTCTAATTGTGCCATGTCAAAATATTGATTCAGTGTCCCTTCGGCAGAAATACGGTCACCAATATTAGCTGCAATATCACCACGTACGACAATTCCAGCTGAATCATCCTGTACGTATAAATTTGTTTGTCCACCTGCCACGAAAGATGCAGTAACAATTCCTTCAATTTTCGCTTCACTACCAACTTCAAGTGAGCGTGTATCTGCGATTGATTGCACTTCAAGTGGTGCTTTTACAGTGTATGAGAATGAAGCTACATTACTTGCATCCAATCCTTCTTTTACTGCAATCGCTTGAATCGTTACATCTTCAGTGATTGTGATTGGTGCATCATATAATGTGCTTTCTTCCGTAGGTAATGTGCCATCGGTTGTAAAATAAATGTCTGCACCATCAGTTGATGTTGACAAGGTTACTTCTGTGCCAGCTTCTACTTCTCCAGCGTTAACAGAAGCTTTTACTTTTGAAGCTTGTGTCACTTCCCCATCAAAGCTTGTCCAAGTAATATTATCAATGACTACTTGTTTGCCAGTAACATTTACTAACTGAATTTCAACCTCACCAGCAATATTTAATTCTTCTACTGAAAAGGTATGAACATCAGTATCATCAAAAGCTTCAGACAATCCTATTGATCCACCATTTATAAATAACTCTACTTGTCGGTCTCCGCTTCCAGTGAAGCCTTTCTTTAAATCTACTGAAAAAGAACTAATGCCATCCGAAATAGGGCTAGAAAGTATACTACTATTGTCGCTTGAACGACGTAACATTAACCCCTTACCTTCAATCGGATAATCACCTTCATCACGTGAAGCAACATATGACCAAGTCACCCCATCGTTTCCAACATATGAGTTTGTTTCATAACTTCCTGTTGCATTGGAGTTGTCAAACGTTTCTACATACTCTTCGGCAGCAAACGACTGTCGAATAAGCCCAACGTTTAACAAGTTGAACACTAATAAAGCCACTAACACAAGGCTTACTCGTTTTCTAGTTATCTTAGACACTTTCATTCTCCTCCTCTACATTCTTATCAATATATGTATACGCTTTCAAATAATTCCACAAGGTCTGATGCATGGTCTGATGTATGACATCTAACCTCGCGAGTTTAATTATATCAGTTATCCTCTAAATTAAAAATGAATTTTTTGTTGCGTTAATCTTAATTTTTGCTAATAGCAAGGGATAGTACTCATGTTGGAAAATTTTTCACAACAAAATGTTATCCCTTCAATTTAGTTTCGCACCATCCTTACTCAATTTTTACCACAATTTCACCTTTTTCCCTGTGTAACACTTTTTCTTTTTAATTAAAAATCCCCAACCTATTTTTATTCAAAGACCTTTGGTGAAGTAGTAATGAAGAAGCACTATAGATAAAGCACCATGTAATCTTCATCAAACTATTTTCATCCCTTTTTTGTTTTTTCCATACATTTCTTTTTTGGCTAGTTCATTATTTGATCAAACAGATAAATATACTTGTTCAATACCATCTAATTCATGAGCCTTTTTTAATACTACATTCATTAATGCTCTCCCTATCCCCTTACCTCCGCTTCGAGGGGAAAGATACATTGCAAATATATTTACTCTATGCTTTAATTTCATTTTTTATTTTTGTAGTAAAGTAACCACTCCAATAATTTGTCCACATTCAAATGCATCATAAGTGAAGGAAGCTCTGTTTCAATTGAAAATTCTTTCTCCTCTTCATAACTTGATGCAAATGCTTCAGGATAGTCTTTTAAAGCTTGTAATCGAAGTTGTTGATAAGCTTCTGCATGTGAGGAATCCAAAGGTCTAATATCCATAACTACAATCCTCCAAAAATGTATTAGTATAGCCTTCAAATCAAGCATAATCTGTAAAGCTATTAAAATACCACGCTTAATTTTTGAACGTTGCCTTTATTATAATAAAGTTTCACTTTAAAAATACTCTTATTTAGTCGTACTTTTCCTTATTTCTTGTAACATATACAAAGCAAATTTATTTAATTTATCATCTGGTATATCCATGCCTTTAACTTCCCCCATATATTCTTTTACAGCATCATCGACTATTTTTCGATATCGTTGGGGTAAGTTTTCCTGACCCCAATATCCACCTTCAAGTTTTGAACAAATAACACCTTCTGTTACATAATAAAGTACCCGACACAAGTTTAAAGTGAAGTAGACTGCATCATCCACAATTTCATTTTTGGCATTTTTAATATCGTACCAAATAGAATCAATATAAATATCTCTTGGTACGTCTGTAAAAACTTCATCAATTTCTTTTCCATATAAGCACTTACCTCTATGAAAAATAATAGTCAAATGGGCCGCTAATTCAGGGTCTGTATACCCTCCGCATATATAATTATTGTCTGATAAGTATCTTTCCTTATGAAAATTTGAATAGTGCAACTCAAACGGTGTTGGATGTACGATTTCATGTGCAAACCTCTCGAGAATGACACTCATTTCCACTCCCTTAGGTGGAACATTTTCTAAATGAATAATGGCATGAATGAGTTCTTTTTTTGTAGTAAAATTGATTGGTTTTTTTACGACAACAACAAAATCTATATCACTCGAATCGTTATAGCAATTCATCGCCAGTGAACCATGTAAATATATACCTACTAGATTATTATCTAATATACGCTTATATGTATCTATGATTTGATTTAATAGTTTATAAGGCTCCATTTTATACCTCGTCTTATTTTTGAATGATATATAATAGGCTGTTTTTCGCATTAATTGTTGCTTTTCGTACTAAGAGCCAAAACGTACACAAATAGAGTTCGTGGCATCTTTCCTTCTGTACAACAATGGCTAATCATGTAAAACCACTATTGTTGGAACTAATTGGATAACAATAGCCATAGTTTACTAAAAGAGCTTATATAAATTACCAGATTTTATTATATAATTAAATGAAAAAATAGAATAGACTTCGGAGGAATATTATGGTTGATCTTAACAACACTGGGAGTATTAATAATGGTGGTGCAGGAACAAGTAGTGAACTTGGCAAAGCTTTAGCTAGTAGATTAAGTCCTATCGAAGCTGCAAGAAAATTTATCCACTGTCATTTTCCAAATTGTCATGCAGCTATACTCGCAGGAAGTGTCATAAGAGGTGAGGCGACAGAGACTTCTGACCTCGATATCGTAATTTTTGACAAACATGTCGATCGTTCATATCGAGAATCACTCATTTATTTAGATTGGCCTATCGAGGTTTTTGTTCATAATTTATCTTCCTATAAGCAATTTTTTAATAGTGATTATAAAAGGGCAAGACCATCTTTACAAAGAATGGTTTCCGAAGGGATTGTCATAAAAGACTCCGACATCATAGGTCTAATCAAACAAGAGGCTAATGAAATATTAAGCAAGGGACCAGAGCAGTGGTCCGAAGAGACTATCACTATGAAACGATATTTCATTACTGATGCCCTTGATGATTTTATTGGCTGCACTGATAGGTTCGAAGCTATCTTTATTGCCAACACGTTGGCTGAACTGGTTCACGAGTTTGTACTAAGAACGAATAGGCAATGGACCGGTACGTCTAAATGGATTGTTCGCTCTTTAAATCATTTTGATAAGTCGTTTACGAAGGAATATGTCGAAGCGTTTGATTTGTTCTATCAAACGAATAATAAAGAAAAAATCATTACATTGGTAGAAAGCGTGTTACTGCCCTCTGGAGGACGTCTATTTAGTGGATTTACTTTAGGTAAAAATAAATAAGAGTTTGTCCTTACTATTTTCTAGGTCAATTTCAATAATTTACGGGTCTTTTCACTCCTTTTTCGGGTTAATTTCAATGATTTACGGGTCTTTTCACTCGTTTTTCAGGTCAATTTTATATATTTACGGGTCAACTTGCTATTTATTTGGATCTTTCACCTATTATCCATATTGAACAAGCTCTTCCGCTTGCTCACACGTTGCAGCAAGCGGTTTATCTACATATACATCTATTTGTTAATGAGAACAAGTTGAACTAATGCCGAGCATAGTACATTACACTATTTTCATTAATTTACTTCAATTCAAGGTAACTAAACTTCTTCATGCAACTCCCCTTTAGCTCCCCATGTTTCATAGTAGATTAACTTTTGTAGATCTTGGCGCTTTTCCCAGTTATGGATTTCTAGCAAAGGAGCTTTAGGGTAATTATCTGTATAACCAAGTGATAGAAGTGCAACTGGGTCGATATGTGGAGGAATATTTAATATGTCTCTAACATCATTCTTTTTGTAAAAACTTACCCAACCTAGTGCAATTCCTTCGACACAAGAGGCTAACCACATATTTTGGATGGCACAAGAAACAGACATAATATCAGTTTCAGGTATCGAATTTCTCCCGAGTACATGTGAACCACCGCGTGTCGGGTCACATGTAACACAAATCGTTAGTGGCGCTTGCTTTAAACCTTCAACTTTTAAATCTAAAAAGTTGTTCTTCCTCTCCCCTTCATAATGAATGGCCAATGCTTTACGTTCCTTATCCGCCGCCCAAGCTAACTGTTCTTTCACATCATCTGTAGTTATTAAAATGAAATTCCATGGCTGCATAAATCCAACTGATGGACCGCTATGCCCTGCCTGAAGAATTCGTTGAATAGCATCTACTGGTAATGGATCAGATAAAAAGGATCGAATATCTCTTCTTCTGCCGATGACCTTGTAAACAGCATCTCGTTCTTCATTTGAGAACATCACATCACCTTCAATCAAAATATTGTTTGTATACTGCGATTATAGCATGTATAGGTTTAGTTATAGTTTATGAAAGGACACCTTAAATGTTATTCATGTTTTCCCAAAAAGAGTAAAATAAACAGGCTGTTTTCGCATTAATTGTTTCTTGTCATACTAATAAGTATAAATCAAGCATTTGGTATCTGTTTAAACGTATAAAACCACCTAATAAAAGTTACAAGTGACCCTTTTATAATCATTAATATTTGCTAAATTTAACATCCTCGTCTCCATTATTAAATACGGAATGATTCCTTAATACTCAGTTATGTGACAAAATGTCGCATAACTAAGAGGCTGACACAAAAGTCAGCCTCAAGGAATTTCAACACATTGAAGACCTTATCAAAGCTCTAACTAGTAGTAAGTTTCTCTTACTATAAGACACTTAAGTATAATTGAAGCTCTTATCGTGAACATGCTGATACAAATAAAAGAATGCATGTAATCTCTTCTTCGTTCTTATAGCATTAATTGATATTATGAAGAATACCGCTACATGAAAAATGATTTCAACGATAGACTTGAATAAATCAAAAGAAACGTTGTGACTTACAGCTCCATCGTATTTAACATGTCTCTGAGCTTAATCAATTCATCTTTCGTAACTGTTATACCTTTACCCATTTTTTCGCCATCAGGAGACCACTCTCTAATATCAAATTTCGGCTCTCTATCGTTCCAGCTAATACTTCTAAGCTCTTTTGTCCAACCTTTCGCTGACTCAGAAAGAACTCCAAATCTATCTATTACTTCATATTTTATATTTGCCATATGATCACCTCATTTTTGTATAGTTTGTTTTATATAATAAAATATTATCACAATGACAACAACCCATTGCATCTTCTCAATTAGGAATACATCATCCCTACCTCCTATGTATACAAACAATTCTATATTTTCCACAGGGGCTATATAAGAAGCAACTTTTTAAAAAGAGATAAGAAATTTTAATATCTAATAAGTTAACGGAAAATTAGTACAATCACACCATTCATATAATGTAAAATATAGACATGAAGTATGAGGGGGTTATTTGTGAAAAAGCTTTTATCGCTATTTACACTTGTTTTATTTTTAGTAGGATGCAATTCAGGTTTAACTTTTTCAGAAACAACTATGAACCATATTGACAAAGGTGCTAGGGAATTTTTCGAATCGGTGGAGAGCGAAAATGGAGTTTATCTTTTTTTTGATGGCGAAAAAGCACTTTATGTGCTTTTAAACGGAAAAAATGTCATACAAGGAGATCCAGCTACTTACTATACGGATTTTAATGTAGAAGCTATTGATGATACAATAAACGTTCGGTTTAACAAAGATGAAACTGACGATTATACTAATAAAACCTTAAACAATCATGTATTGTTTAAGATAAATAAAGATAATGATAAGGATTATGAATACATTCGGTTTTTTAGTAATGGCCAAGAAATACCTATCGATGTAGTATCAGGTAACTAATCATGTCTCTCTGTTTTAGTCTACTAAGAAGTATTTGAAAGATAAGCAAATGATTTTAATCTGACGTATATTTACCCCGTCCAATTATAGGGTCGGGTAAACATACTTGTTTCATTTTAGAAACTTACTTCTACAAGATGCTTTGTAATCAAGATGCTTCACATTCACTTAATGATCCTCCACATCAATGAGAAACACTTTATCTTTAAAGCCACCTCTATTTTGGTTCTTTAAATCTCGCCTCTCATCAACTTTCTCAATGGTTACATGATGAACTTTTGCTAATGCATGTATGAGTTCAAGTACATCAGCTAACTCTTCTATAGCAGATTCATGATCTTTAGCATCAAGATACTCCTGCATTTCTTCTATCAGTTTTTTCTTCAATTCTTCCGTATATTCTTCTTCTGATAAATGTTTTATTCGATATTTCTTTCCTGATTGTTCAATAATTTGAGGTATGTAATCACGAACAAGTTTGTTATACAAGGGCATATGGACACTCCTTTGAACTATGAACCTTTCCCAGTTTATATTCATGAACAGAATATAAATAATGAGTCTGAAAAAATTGAATGAAACTAAAAGTGAAAATGAAATACTATTATTGCACATTTAAAAGGAGCGTCAAAAAAGTCAAGTATTGACTAATTTGACAGCCTCATAGTTATTTAATCACATTACATATATTTTTCAAGGAATGCTGATACAGTTCTATAAACCTTTAACTCATTCTCCAGCTTTGAAAATCCATGTCCCTCGTCTTCTAACACCATATATTCAACATCTCGACCTTTTTCTTGTAGTGCTGCTACGATTTGATCAGATTCTGCTTTTACAACACGTGGGTCGTTCGCTCCTTGAATAACAAGCATTGGTTTGGTCATGTTATCTAAATATGTAATCGGAGAAAATTCAATTAACTTCTCTTTGTCTTTTTCCGGGTTTCCGACCCATTGATCCATACTTGGTTTCCAGAAATCTGGTACAGAATTAATAAACGAAAACAAATCACTAGGACCAAAAATATCAACTACAGCTTTAAAATATTCCGGATGCCTTCCATGTAGCAATAATGACATGTAGCCACCATAGCTTCCACCTATTAGGAAAATCTTATCTCGATCGGCATAGCCATTTTTAATTAGGTATTCTAACCCTTCAATATTATCAAGGCGTGGACCATGTCCCCAATCACCTTCAACCATTTTTGTAAACTTCAACCCATATCCAGTAGAGCCTCGGAAATTAGGTGCAAAAATACTAAATCCTTCATTAATTAAATATTGAAACACACCTCTAAAGAATTTTCGTTCGCCATATTGAGGTCCACCGTGTGGCCAAAAAATAACATGACCATTGCTATGTGCAGCTGTTGCTTTAAAGAAGAGTGCTTCTATCTCGAGTCCATCAAACGACTCATACTTAATTACCTCGGGATCGACTAACTGTTTCTCATCTACACCGAGCACACGATTGTTTGTTAGCTGCTTCCATGTATGTGAGTTACTTTCTTTTTTATAAATATTTGCTGGCTTTGTAGCAGAAGTGCCTAATAAATATAAATGACCACTTTCTGTAACAGTTAACTTTTGAACCTCTCCTACTGGACTCTCTACTTCTTCTAATTTCTTCGAATCTATTTCGTATCGATATAGAAGATCTTCAACACCCTTATCGCTAACAGCGTACAGTTGTTTATGTTGTTTATCATATTTAATCATTTTGAACCCTGCACCAGGTACTGAAACTAGTTTGTTAAACTCTTTAGTTTCAATATTAAATTTAGCAATATACGAAAAATCCTCACCATAATCAGTTATTAGAAAAATTTCTGTCTCTGAAACATATATAGCATCTGTTACAGTGTGCTGCTCATTCGTTTCTGGTGTTAAGGAAATGATCTCCTCATTTACTTTTACATAGGATAGCTTGTGAGTGTTAGAGAAAAACTTACTAATAATAAAGCTCTCTTCACTAGGGCTAAAATCTAGTAAAAATGTAGCCGCGCCTTCCCCATCATGAATGACTTGTTCTTTCCCTGAATCGAGGTGATAGCAATAACTCTTTAGGAAAGTCGGTTCATCTTTTGAAGATGTATAGTATAAACGTTTGCCATCATCTGATAAAATCGGTGAAATGTGACGATTGCCTTCTGAGGTTCTAACTGGCTGTAATTCGCCACCGTGTGGAGGAATCATATAGAGTTGAGCGTTTTCATCCCCTTCATGATCAAATGCTGCGATTACAAATTTTCCACTCTTGTCATACTGAAGTCCATGGCAGCTTTGATCATTAAATGTAAGTGGATATGGAAATTCATTTGGTAAATCCATTGCCCACAAATTAAATTTACCACTAATATTCGTACTGAAAATAAGTTGACTTTCATCACTACTTACAACAAAATCTTGTATTTTATATGCTCGTAAAAATTGTTCTACATCTGGCTTTTTAAATGTTTCCACTCTGTCTTCCCCCTAACTAATAGATTATCATTTAGGCTGTTTTCTCAATAATTGTTGCTTTTCGTTCTTAAATATAAGCACGTATAGTTGGACCTTTGCTACTTTTACAATTACTGAGCTCTCATAAAACTCATCATTCTGTATATTTTTTAATGAAAAAAAAACAAAGTTTTACGAAAAGAGCCATAAGTTATTATGTAATATGCTCACTATTCATATTTTATTTTAAGTGACGACATTGTCACTTTCAAGTGTTTTTTGTTAATTTTCTTAATTTTTTTATTATGTTTATTTTAACTTTTTCAATGGACATATGGATAACATGGAATTCATAAACTATATATCATAAACATCCAACGTTAGGATCACATATCAAGGAGTGTTCATAATGAAAAAACGACATCAGATTCATTCGGAAGATGTGCCTCAGCCAATTAGGGAAGATGGAGCTGGTGCTACTGATCTTGGACCTAGAGACATTTTGAGAGATATAGAGAACCCCGATATGCTCGTCCCTCCTAAGACTGATGCTGGCAGAATACCTAATCTAAAGTTCTCATTTTCTGATACACCAATGAGTCTATATCACGGAGGGTGGGCACGAGAAGTGACTGTTAGAGAACTACCAATTGCAACTACAATCGCAGGTGTCAATATGCGTCTAACCCCAGGTGGCGTACGGGAGTTACACTGGCATAAAGAAGCCGAGTGGGCTTATTTGCTTCTAGGGAAAGCACGGATCACAGCAGTTGATCAGGATGGTAGAAACTTTATTGCAGATGTAGAGGCAGGTGACCTTTGGTATTTTCCACCAGGCATTCCACATTCGATTCAGGGATTGGATGGAGGCTGTGAATTCTTACTCTTATTTGATGATGGAAATTTTACGGAGAGCGATACCTTTATGCTCTCTGACTGGTTTGCTCATACACCAAAAGATATATTGGTAAATAACTTTGGAGTATCTGAAAGTGCTTTTGCTCATATTCCTACCAAGCAACGATACATGTTTCAAGCACAAGTTCCTAAGCCTATAAACAATCAAGCTATTCAAAGTCCCTATGGAACTGTACCAAAGAGCTTTACGCATCGTTTAATGGCACAAGAGCCAATCATAACTTCTGGAGGAACTGTTCGAATCGTTGATTCTACCAATTTTCCTGTTTCAACTACGATTGCAGCAGCTCTAGTTGAGATCAAGCCTGGTGCCATGAGAGAAATGCACTGGCACCCAAACACAGATGAATGGCAATATTATCTTACTGGTAAGGGAAGAATGACAGTATTTGCAGCAGAAGGTACCGCACGGACCTTTAATTATAGAGCTGGAGATGTTGGTTATGTCCCGTTTGCTTTCGGACATTATATACAAAACATAGGAGAAGAAAGTCTTTGGTTTTTAGAAGTTTTTAAGAGTAACCGCTTTGAAGATATATCTTTAAATCAATGGTTAGCATTAACACCACATGAGTTAGTGCAAGCTAATTTGCATGTTGGGCCAGAGCTAATGAACGCTTTACGACAAGAGAAGTGGCCTGTCGTAAAATATACTAATACGTAAATATTAACTAGGTAAATTGTTATTGATCTCCTAAAAAATCAATACATTTTGAACAGTAAAGGCTTTGTATGCTCTAGTGCTACACAGTCATTGTAAAAAACGCTTTCTTTTAAGTCATCTCCTGATTGAAATACACAAATAGACCTTTTAATAAATCCAACGCTTTTCGTAAAACACTAATTTAATTTCTGGATAAAGACATGATTCTTTGATATGTCCACTGTTTCCAATTAAAACCTTGTTCTATTATAGTGTTTATTACTTCATCTATGGACAGCTTAGGATTTAAGATGGTCCCGTTTTTTGTTTACTACAAGATAAGAAATATACATATTTGTAATTTAATAACAAATTCGCCAGACGGCAGAACCTTTTAAAAGTTCCACTAATATGAGATTCTCGACACTTATTAGTGGAACTTTTTTAAGTTTTATTGAGGTTTTAATATCAAAACCGATTTCGCCACCCAATCATGTACCACAAAACGTTCGGTATGGTTTGACTGATGGGTCTGGTGGTGTGCTATATTCAATCTGTTCCGAAGTGTGGTCGTATGGGTTCGAAAGGACGTGTAGTAGTCGCTGCATCACGCTATAATCTCCTCTTTCCACTGCTGCATCAAGCGCATCCTCTACCCGATGATTGCGGGGGATGATTGCAGGATTATTACCCTTCATCAACTGTTTCGATGCAGCACTCGATTCTAGTTGCCTTTCTAACCTCGCTTGCCACCTTTCATACCAAGTAACAAATTCCCCTGTCTTAAACATCACTGTATCCTGTAAAGTATCAAAAGTTAATGCACGGAATGTATTCGTATAATCAGCACGGTTCTCTTGCATCATCTTTAAAAGATCTTTAATAAGAATTTCATCCTTTTCCTCTTCATTAAATAGCCCAAGCTTTGCTCTCATACCTGAAAGCCAATGACTATAAAATAAATCATTATATGCTGAAATCTTTTCCTGAGCGATGTCAATTGCTTGTTTCTCTTTAACATGTAGTAGCGGCAACAAAGATTCAGCAAACCTTGCGAGATTCCATCCGCCTATCATTGGTTGATTACCAAAAGCATAGCGTCCTTGTGTATCAATCGAACTGAACACCGTAGCTTCATCATAGTGATCCATAAAGGCACAAGGACCATAATCGATCGTTTCTCCGCTAATGGTTGTGTTATCAGTATTCATTACTCCATGGATAAAGCCAACAAGCTGCCATTTAGCAATAAGTGAAGCTTGGCGCTCGATTACTTCCTGAAGTAGTGCAACGTATCGATTTTCATCGGCACTGACATCAGGAAAATGCCGATCCAAAGTATAATCTGCTAGTATTTTGAGTTCTTCAACTGTACACCCATTCCGAACGTATTGAAAGGTACCAACACGGATATGACTGGCAGCGATACGAGTTAATATAGCACCTGCTAAATCCGTTTCACGTATAACTGGCTCACCAGTTGTTACTACTGCCAAACTACGTGTAGTGGGGATATTTAGAGCATGCATCGCCTCACTAATAATATATTCACGGAGCATCGGTCCAAGAGCTGCACGACCATCACCACCACGGGAATATGTTGTCCTACCTGAACCTTTTAGCTGAATATCAACAAGCTCACCTTGAGGTGTATGCTGTTCGCCTATTAGTAAAGCCCGACCATCCCCCAGCATAGTAAAGTGCCCAAATTGGTGTCCTGCATAAGCTTGTGCAATAGGCTGAGCACCTTCAGGAACATCATTACCAGCAAATATCGCGAGCCCTTCTTCACTTTGTAGTTCCTGGACGTTCAACCCTAGTGTAGCTGCAACTTGCTCGTTAAGTATTATTAACTTAGGTGATCGTACAGGGTTTAAGCTTAAACTAGAGAAGAATGACTTCGGTAAACGAGCATAACTATGATCTAGGCTCCATCCGATTTCTTTTTTACTTGTCATTGTAACTCCTTTGCTATACTTATTTTTTGTAGTCCTTATTTTTTTACAAACAAAGTACCCTCTTTTTCTATCACTGTTTTCACATTGATTATAGTTTTTCGGTAAGATTGACAACTGTATAAAGTTACAGTTTTCAGTTCTCATTTATTAATAGCAGCTATATTCACAAAAATCGCCCTGCCAATAACACTTATGTTACATTTTAGTATAAATCTAAAAACGATCAGTAGCACCAATCAATCATTTTATTTATTTTTTATTAACCATTCCTGTAGTTTATGTCTTAAAGTAAATAACGATACAGGGTCATCTACTAATTGCGGATTTGATCTCATATTCATTAACGTTTCAGTGTTTTGGTCAATTTCTTGTATCATCTCTTGTAAACTATCATCTAACACTTGATGCGGTTGTGTAAAGAAAGATGATATTTCCTCTGCTAATGATTGTTCAAACCAATTGAACCTTTCTAGCAATTGATTTGTAAAGGCATCTGTTACATCAACGTAATCTTCATTTTCAACAAAATTTTTGTACTTATTATATATCATTTCATTATTTGGCTGCAGCATTCCAAACAACTTTCCAGCACTCTTTAGCATCATCTGAGAAGGAGTTCGTCTTAAAAAGATATTCTGCTTTGTAAAATTTGTTTTTACTGCCAATCTATTAGCATCTCTTCGCCAATCATCTAATAATTTGAAGTCGCATTCTAATTTCACTTTTTCTTCTTCATATATTTTATTAAATTCAACGCTCATTTCAGTTAAAAATTCCTGACTATCTCGTAGTACTTCTCCCGACATTTCAACCCATTGTTCAATGGAATTGCGTAATTTAGGTAAAGTTGTTTGTTCAATATATTGTTGTATCCTCATATTCATTTCTTCATTAATTTGATGGTGGATCGTGCCTAAATCACTAAGCTCACTAATCATATTTGAACATTCTTTTAATATTCTTGGAATATTGTCTTCCAATTCTGCTCTATACTCTTCTTTACGCGATCTGAACATATTTATAATCACTTGTACTTTTTCTTTCTCTATATCACTTAATTGGTTAATTGCCCCATTTAGCTTCGATACCATTTCTTCTTGTGATTGTATTTCATTCGTTAACGCTTGTTCATTTTCAATGCGTTTTTGCAAAATATAAGTAATCGTTTCTCGAATATAATAGAGAATCTTTTTCGTACGTTCATGCATGAGCTTTTTATTAGTTAAACCTGATTTCACCGCGTTCGCTAATTCATAAAAGTTCGATTTGTTCATTTCATGTTTCGTGTATGAGAAAATTCGAGCATTGGGGAAATACTTGTGAATGATAACCTTAGTATCCGCTATCGTTTCTTCATGAATATCCTTATAATAATCCCGTTCTACTGTCATTGAAACAAAATGCACAGGTAAAGACGGATTCCTTTCTTGTAGCTTAATTAACAATTCCACCTCTTTTTCTGTCAAAATGTTGCTACTATCAAGAACATAAATTAATGAATCTGCAAGTGGTAGATATTTCAACAACATTTGGTTATGACTTAAGAAGCCTGGCGTATTCATCATTGTTATTTGATGTTGTTGTAGAAATGTTGATGGTAGCTTAAAATCAAAGATTGTATTCGTGTCAATCGAACCAAAAGAAAGCGTTTGATGAAATTCACTTAAACTTGAAATTTCTTTTACAGCCGAATCCAAAACCTCTCTGATTTCCTTCTTCTCTCCATTGCTAAATACGACAAAAGGTGTAGATCGGTTCTCTGCTAAAACATGATCCCCTACCAAGGAATTGATAAAAGTAGCTTTCCCATTTTCAAATGCACTTGCAATTAGCACACGTTGTGTTTGTAAAGTTGTTAGTTCGTTTACAATCCACTTCAAACGATTACCTACATGTAACGAGTGTTGGTTTGACCAAGTTAAGATGTCATCAAATAAAGTTAAACTATCCTCAAGTCCGTTCTCATACAGACGATCTGTTAAAACGTGTTGTTCACATTGTCGAGCAATATCAATTGGGATGTCTCCATTAAAAACCTCATTCCAAGATAAGATTGCTGCAGACACAAACATTGCTTCATTATCAGGTGTAATATGTTTCCACACGTGCAAATAGATAGGGACAAGTTTAGCTAACTCTTTAATTGAATATGGTCCATGAAGAAAATCTATATAAGATTTCTTATATAGTTCACTTAACTTCTCCCACTTACGAAGTTTGTTGTCTTCATCATCCTCTCCAACTAATATCTCATTAATTACTGTAATCCAAGCAAAATAGTATTCCTCTTCTTTATAGCTCATCCAAAGTGATTGGACCATTGACTCAAAATGAGATAAATCAATTTGGTACAAAATAAGCAAAGGTTCTTTAAAAAGGTCGGGGTTTATTGATTTTGCCCAACCTTCCTCTATGTATATCATTAAAGTGTTATACCACTCGATTGATCCTAATCGTACTGCTTCATTCTTTGCCAGCTCAATCATGCTAAAATAATCTTCTTGTTCCTCAAAATAATTTTGAGCTAACTTCGTTACATTCGAATAATCTGGGTTAAATGCGACAGCATCTCTAATAGCTTTATTCGCTAACTGTGTATTTCCTTGGTCAATATAAAGAGTATGTAACTTTAAAGAAATTTCAGAAGTAAGTGTATTTGAGGTTGTTATAATTGAAGAATAAACATGCTCAGCCTCAGCATACATCTGTAGTTCAAGGTATGCATCTGCAATATTTTTCTGAGCCCAAGGTTTAAGCTCATTTTCAACCTTTTCCCATTTAAAAATGGCTGCTTCGTAATCATTACTTAAGTAGTAAACCTCCCCTTGAGCATACCTAATAAAGGATAACTCAGGCTGTTCACGTTGCTGCTCATGAACAAAAAGCTCACCAAGCACACGAATAGGATAACTTGATTGATAATCTCCCATAAAAGTCTCGTAATAAGACTTATTAATTAATTGTTGTTCTACAGTCATGACATTCCTCCGATGTATTTATTGTTAAGCCATGTAGCCAAAACTGACCGCTGTTACTGTATTCTATCAAAATTCTAAGCAAAGTAGATTTCAATACACTTTCATTTTTGTTACAAACAAAGAGAAAACTGTAATGATTCACAATTTAGAAGAAATGAATACCCTTTTAACAATTTATGTTAATGTAATACTATAGATTAATAACAGAAGGGAGTGCTTGAACAGTGTTAACAATTCACCATAAAACATATATTAAAATTCCAAAAGAAATAGTATATAAGACGATTACTACTGCTGATGGCTGGAATGCATGGTTTACAGACCAAACATCTTTAAATATGAATGCGGATGGTACAGGTGATATTCGGTTCAAATGGAGTAATTTCGGAATTGAAAATGCAAACCTTGAAGATGGTGGAAAAATAATTGAGAGTATACCTAATAAAAAATTTGTTTTTCAATGGTCACCAGGAACAACACACACTACAGTCACTCTTAAACTAGAGCCATATAAAGAAGGCACATTGATTGACCTCACAGAGACTGGTTATGCTAAATCGGATAAAGACCTCAAGGCATGTATAGGGTGTGCAACAGGTTGGGGAGAAGCACTTACCCTATTAAAGTTATACCTAGAAGAAGGAATTGTTTATAAACAGGATTTATAAACAATAGTTGAAATCATCCAATCAACTTAATAAATTAATGCTATTATTACTAAACTAGACGAGGGTTTATGGATATTCCATTGTTACTAAGCTGGACAACAACTACCACAAACATTAGTTGAAAACAGTCTATATTTATAAGATTCTCTGCACCCTACCAACTTGACCATCAATTAACCTTACTTTAATACCATGGGGGTGATGAGGTGAGTTTGTTAGAATATCTTTTACAATACCTCTAGTTAGTGCTCCAGTCATTTGATCTTTTTTTAACACTATCTCTACTTCAAGCCCTCGTTTAATGTTTGACCTTTGCTGACCGTTCATTGTTATCACCTGTTCTCCTTTATTATGTAATACTGTGTTTGCAAATTTATAACAATTATATATGATTGATAAGGCTTTTTTCAAAGCAAGTACATTCATGAACTCTTTTGTACTTTGTTTTTATATTGTCTTTATCTTCACCATTATAATAGGCAAAAGCTTGAACAGGGTGTAATGCTGGCACTTTAGCTGTTAGTATCTTTCATTTCTAGACTACCATCAATATACACATGCAAATAAGACTCTACATCTATAAACTGATTTGTACCAGTTATGCACCCAAGGGTCATTTCTAGTCCATGCTTCTAAGCGATTTAAGCCTTTTTCTATCGCTATCTTCTCTGCCTCACATAACAGTAAATTACCAATACCGTTCGTACGAAAATCAGGATGAACAGCTATATGCCAAATCATTCCTCCTAAACCGACTCCTCTTGATCATACTGTCCTTTCCACCAATTCGTACTCAATGTCTATTAATCCAACAATTTAAGCTTTTTCTACTGCTACAAGTTCAATTGCAGGGTTGTTGTACGTCTCTTTTTCCTTTATCACATTATCAAAGTAAGCTGTTTCCAAAAATGATAATACTCTACACCTTACCCAGCCTGCCTCGTCCTTTGAAGTATAGTTCCTAATATGCATGATTTCATCCTATAAATGTTCATGAAACTCGTCCATTCGACTATTAATGTGACGAGAGGGAAAAACTTATCACTACTTTATGACTTGGGTCTTTATTAAAGGCTGTTTTCGCATTGATTGTTGCTTTTCGTTCTAAGATTTAAACACGTATACATCTAGGGTTCGTGGCATCTTTTCTTTTTATAATTATAATATCTTATAATACTTACCTTACTGTCCATTTTTTTAAACAAAGTTTACGAAAATAGCCTTATAAAATTATCATAAATTTATAGAACGATCGATAGAATGAGTACACTATGCTAAAATAAATTCTACAGTTACATAGATAGTTATTAACATATATATTATCAAAATAATTGGTGGTGTGAACTATGAACAAGGAACAGAAGGATAAGCAACTTACTGTTACGAGTGGCAAATTGAAAGACATAGACACCCAACTAGAAAAGTTAAATATTCGCGGTTCTGTTACTATTCTTGAGGATGTAAACGTTAAAGTAATATCATCACATGGATCTAGCTCCTTTCACTCAAAGATTGTTGCTGATCTCTTAAAAAATGCGGGTTCTTGTGTAATAAAAGGGAATTTCGAAATAGCTGAGATAGAAAATATGGGCAATTTACATATTATGAATGGAAAAGCACAAAAAATTGTAAGCTCAGGCAGTGTTACAATTGATCAAAAACTTCAAACAGAAAAAATGAAATGTAAAGGAGTCGTGTTTGCAAAAGAGTTATTTGCAAAGCAATTTCACATCAAACTATCAGCCAAAAGTCATATAAATAAGTTAATTGCTGAAGAAATAGTTGTGGAACGGGATAGAAAAACTATCCCATTAATTAAGAAAAAACTAGTAAGCAAGTTTATTAAAGGGGAATATATTAATCTTTCTCATGCAGAAATTGATGTTGTTGAAGGGAATAATGTAGAAATCGGCAAGGATTGTAAAATAAACACACTATATTATAAAGAAGGCTACAAAATCTCTCCAAACTCACAAGTCTTACATGTTAAAAAAAGCGGTTAGAGGCATTGGATTTGAAACAAATGCTATTTCGTTACTTATATTAATCATCCCAATTTTATGGATTTTATATGTAGCGTTTACGCGAAGTGCATTCATTTCCGCCTTACTGGTGTTTTACGATTTTTCAACTCTTACCACACTCAATTGACTATTTGTATTTGATCGACATTTTCCAGTTAGCCTAATTATACCTTTACCTCTCCTTGTTTCTTGCTCGGTTTTGTTCGATGTATGTTAAAGGCTTTGGAATATTATTGATATAGATGTAAAGGTAAAAAATTCTATACACTTTAGTTGGTATGTATAGAAGAAAATAGCCTTGATAAAAGCAAAAAGAACTAAGCGTTGCGCTTAGTTCTTTTTATTTAAATCTTTTGAACTTAACTTAGTTACCGTTTTTGTCTTTTTTTGAATCATTTTTCGTAATAATTTCGTATGTGAAATCAACGAAACCTTTTGTACCAGCAGGTGGTGCATACCAGACGATCATATAGTTTTTACCCTTTTTAAATAATTGACGTAATTCTAGAGCATCTTCGTCAGTTACATTAAATGGTTCTACATTGACAACTTTATACTTTTTATTCTTGCCATTCTTGCCAACGGCTCTTTCATTAATGAACGTTACAGCATATTCAACGTATTGTCCTTTTACTTCATTAATCGATCGTAAGCCATCTAAAGAATTTCCATCATGGACATAGCCGATTTCTGGTATTTCGATATTATCAATGAACCAACCTGAATCATTGTATCCCCAGTCAGTCATATAGCGGAAAGCAACTAAAATCTCTTGACCAGCGTATGCAGAAAGGTCAAATGTTTCTTTTTGCCAATCATCATAATGCCCTGTAAATCCTGGAAGGTTTTCTTTAATCTTTGGATAACCTTCTGTTACGATATCCGAACGAGTATTTTCATTTGCAAGGCTTGTCCAATTTTCGCCACCATCAGTTGAAACTTGTACAATCCCAAAATCCCATTGTTCTTCAATATCGATATAATTATCGAATTGCAACGTTGCCTCGTTTACATTGCTAAGGTCAGCTTCTAAAACGATAAAATTATCTGCTTCATCACCTTCGCTTGCCCATAATACTTCATTGCCTGATCCTAATGGGTCTTCAGCTACTTCCCAAGGAATTGGAAGGAAATCAATACCATCAAAGTTAATTGTACGAATCTTATCATCTAATTCAATAACTTTGAAGTTCCCTCCCCAAGCTGGAACACCATCCTTTTCGAAATCAGCAGCAGATTCAAAATTCACCTGTAGATCGATACTTTCAAACTCATAAATTCCATTTCCAGGTTTAGAGCTATCAATAACTAGTGCTGTGTTAAATCTACTAAATAGTTCAGGGAAATCAATACCTGTATTAAATGCTGACAATTGGTTGTTTACACTTTCTATACCATTATCTTCGTCTTTGATTAACTCTTGAATAAACTCTTGTCCAAATTGTTCACTTAAGTAAAGCTGTAGTAAATACGCTTGGCCATAATCTGCTAACGTTTCTGGGGCCATTCCAGCTGCTAGAAACTCATCCCACTCTACAAGTGAATTTTCTGGGTGATCTAAGAAATAATTAACATGACCCATTGGATGACCATAACCAGTTAAGTACTCTGCATAATCAGACATACCCTCATTGATCCAGTTCTCTTCATCACTATCATTATCATCATGAATTAAATGTTGATATTCATGCGCAACCGTTCCTAGGAAACCATCCAGTCTATTTTCCCAATCTAACGTATCAATTGTTATAATATTACGATCAATATATGTTTCAAATAGAGAATAATAAAACCCTGCAGTAAAAAATGGATAGTCTGGATCATTGAAGTTTTCATCAACGATGTTATCCACTAACATGATGTTTTTACCTTCTTCAGATACATAATAATCTTCTGGCAAATCAAGAATTGCTGGTAATTCAGCATGCTCTCCAGTTAAAAAGTCTGATTGTCCGAAAAACTCTGTTTCTACTGGGTAAATATTATTATCAAATTCATCTCGTAATTTATCAACTTGTTCCTGAGTGACTACGTGAGCTGGTCTTGGGTCACCCTCTGGGAAAGAAAGGTCATCTGCAACCCATACTTCTACATTTTCACCGACACTACGGAGAGTGAATGTTTTCAATTGTAAATCTTGGTTTAGGAAATATTTAGTACCACCATCAAATGAAAAAGTACCCTCAGATGAATTTTCTGCATCCACTTCCTCACCGTTTAAATTAATGTTATCAACTTGAGCAGCAATTTCTTCTCTAGCCTTTTGTAAAAACCCTTCATCCTCAGCTTGTGCTCGTAATTTTGCTCCGATATCTAAAACATCACCATATCTCTCAGCATTCCAATCTTTCGAAGCTGCGCTCACTTGAGCCCCACTCAAGGAAGGTGTAAGTAAAGACAGTGTTAGTGCTGTTGCTGAAACAGCTGAAACTAGCTTCTTTTTCATATGCATTCCCCTCTCTTTGACCTTTTTTTCCAATTTTCTACATAATGAATTAAGAAAATTGTCGACTGTAATCGCTATTATACTATAGTATTTTAAAGTTTATAAATAGTTCGAAAATATTAATTTTAAGAGTTTTCTGTATATTAATTTCGCAAATTAGTGCTATAGTATTATTTTTTTTGAATTTTTTTCAATACTTAGAAACTATTACTATAGTTTTTTATTTACTTTGACTTTATTTTAGTAAAGAAACATGTCCTTAAGTATAACTACCACTTCTTATAATCATGGAACCATGGCGTATTGTTGAAAGCGTTTTTGTACAACTGTACCACCCACACCCCAAAATAGGTGTGTTATCTGGCGTAGTATTAGCATTTTATACTTTAAATGCCATTCCTCTGCTGAAATAATACGATTCCCTTATCATCTTTGGCTGGGCTATGATTATAGGTGGAATAACTTTAAGCTTTGTTCATCCACCTTGGCAAATCGATTATTCAAGCATGAAGGCACTTAGCTTCTTATATCTCATATTTGTCATCGTATCCTGAACAATGATAGCATTTTAGTTTTATATCGAAAGCTTACAGAGTCTCTCAACTTAAAGAACTAGCCTTATAAGTAGTTTAGAACCATTAGCCGCTGTATTAACTACGGTATTTTGGTTAAAAGAGCCCTTTGAGTTTTTTCAATGGCTAGGTACCATTTGTATCATAGGGTTGATTATATTGTTGGCTCTAAATAAAAACTATGTTAAGAATAATCAAACTAATAAGAAGCCCCCCACAATTAACTGATGCCGGCTAATTGTAAGAGGCTTAATAACTTACGTTACAGAAAACCAAACTCTACGATGAGATTGAAGTCTCCACTCTAAAGTAAAGGCTCTTTTCAAAAATTTGTTGCTATTGTTATCAAATTAATACCATAACAAGTGGCTTTAATTGTTAGTCATCGGTGTACATAAGAAAAAAAGCCCAAAAACTATAGTTGGGTATGTGTTTACCTCTTAATCCGAAAAACAGCCTTACTAAATGACAACAGAAAAATGATGTATTAGGCGGATATTATCATTTTATAGAAGAAAAAGTGTCACGAAACTTTACAGTGAGTACGTATTTATTTCTCATGAACCATTGCGAAACAGGCACAGTCAGGGAACATCTGTATTCATCAACAAATATTCAATTATTATGATTTGTTATTTTATGAAAAAACTGATCATACTCCTTTACTACAGAACTGTCAGGTATATATTTTGCTGCCAAGTCGTTATGCAATTTCGCATTTCGATAATCCTTTAAATGAATATAGCAGCTGCACAATTCAAGGTGAGGAAGCCATGTGTAACATGGTTCCTGAAAGATTGTTACACGGTCCTCTAGTTCTGGGATATCAAGATTAGTAGCTATTTTATACCAGCTTATCGCCTGAGTTATTTCGTTTTTTATTTGAAAACAATATGCTAATCTACAACACATTTCTGCTCTCGGAGAATCAATTGTAAAAGATGTTAAACAATACTCAATTGCCTTTTCATATTCTTTTAGACTTATATAAGTATCCGCAAGCTTCCAACATGCATAGTTACGAAAATCTTTAGGCTGATTTTCTGTGGCTAAAAAGGAGTCGAACAATTCAATGGCTTGATCAAATTGTTGATGATCTAAGCATTCATTTGCATAATGAAGCACATCCCTCGGAGGTAACGTTTTCTTTTCTGCAATGACTTTTTCGTATATTTTTATGTTGCGATCTGATTTTGTTCGAACTTTTTTATGCTGAATAATAATATTTGCTTTGAATACTTTACCTGAAACTTTAATTTCCTCATGAACATATCCATGCCATTTAAAATTACATTCCTTCTTCACTATCCGATTACGATAGATTGTTAAGATAGGTCTTCCCTCTGAGTCAAAGCTATATTGGTAAGGCATCATGATCGCATCAGGGTTAAGCTCCAACAGGTTTTTCTTTATTTCAGCAATTTTAAGTTGACTTTCATTTGGTACAATATCATCAGCATCAAGCCACATAATATAACCTTTCGTAGCTTTTGAGAAGGAGTAATTTCGAGCCTTTGAGAAGTCATCTACCCATTCAAAGTCATATATTTTATCAGTATATTTCATTGCTATTTCCTTCGTTCTATCCGATGATCCTGTATCAACAATAATTATTTCATCCATTAATTCGGCTATAGAAGATAAACAATTATCTAATACTTCCTCTTCATTCTTTACAATCATACAAAGGCTAATTTGCATGCTTTCACCTCCGTTTAGAGCACCTTGTTGCTAATATTTTATGATCTACGGTAGAAGGTGTTACAACGGAAAAACAGATCTAGAAGTGAGGATTTTTTTGAATCCTATATACACAGTTTGAAAACCTTAATCAATTCAGCTAACACGTTTTCAAAATATACAATTTAACAACAGCAAAGATTATTATTGAACAGTTCAATCTCTATTTGACTAGCAAGTTCGTAAAATACGTAAAGTATAAAAAACCACTAATTTTCTCCTCAAAATCAACAAGCTTGCTTGAGACAAACCACATAAAGAAAACAAACAAAAGAGCAACTTCAAAATAAGCATTACATTACTTATTGAAGTTACTTTACTTTTTCTGTATACAATCCATCATCATTAAATATGTTAATATGTCTCGAATATATATTAAGTCAAGCTTATAAAATAAAATTCTTGGCAAGTAGTTAAATTTAAGTGTACCTTGTTATCGCTAAATCTGGTGACCTATATGTTACACTACCCGTAACTTGACTTGGCACAACATTAACTGGTTGATTTGGAACATCATTAGATATAAAAATAGTTTTTGATACAGAATGAGTACCTTGATTATTTTCGAAGGTAAGTGATTCATTTAATGGGGAGCCACCTACGTTTACTTGAAGATTTATACTTGAATTTTCTTGTAAACTACAAACCATACCATATGTGATTTCATATATTGCCCCTCCAGCAGCTGGAAGTATGATTGTATTTGGCGTAGTTGTCGTATCAAAGCCTCCAAAACATGGTCCCATACTAGGCATAATAATAGGTTGATCCTGGATAGCAGACATAGAACCAACGGCAGAATCAAAAATTGAACAAACACCTAATGCGCTACCTGGCGGGCCAGTATTTCCCGTTGGTCCTTGTGGACCTTGTGGACCAGGTTTCCCCATTGGACCTTGTGGGCCAGATGGCGGTGAAGGAACGACTCTACACTTACAATCTTTGTCCTTATCATGCATAACTTTCACCTCCATTTGCTTTTACAAGTTATATTTATATTTATGACTATTTTTCATTTTTGCTTGGACTAACTACTACAGCTTGCCAAAAAAAATGTAGACATTCTATTCGATAGCCAGCCTTCTACATCAAAACTATTAAATTAACTCTTTCCTATATGGTCTTTTCAAAAACTATGTTCCAATATTACAATAAATATATGTTTATCATCGCTTTACAAAAGACAGAATGCCACGAACTCTTAAGGCAAAACCCCCTATAAACTCTCGTATAAAGCAATGTATTAAAGCATCATTTATTTCTGCGTTTGACGATTCATTGTTTCGCTACGATAAGCTCCATCGATCCATAAAACCTTTTTGAAGCAGAGTACTCCATACATACAAAACCGCTTATTTCTAAAGCTTTTAACAATGACGTATATGAAAAATAATTTACATGTTCGCAAACTCTCCACATGGCATCTTTATCCTTCATAATTGCTGTATAGCCACTTTCAAAATTGGGTGTTGAAATCCATAGTATTCCATCTTTTTTCAACAGAGTGCGGACTTTCTTTAACACCTTCAATGGCTCAGGTGTGTGCTCGATAACATCTCCTAAGATGATCACATCGTATAATTCGTTAGTTTCATAATGCATAAAATCTGTTTTAACGATAGGTATTTCTAACGTATCACTAACATGTTTAGCATATACAGGACGTATTTCTACTCCAGTAATGCTATAAAGAAACTCTTTAGCGACAGCAGCCATTTCACCAGCCCCTGTTCCTATATCTAACAACTTGCTCCCTTTTGAAAAACGCTTTATGTTACTAAAGATATCTCCTATAATAGGTAAAGTTTCAACCCTTTTTTGGAAATACAATTCTGGAGATGAATTTGTTAAAATCTTGTTAAGCTTGATTGGATAATTATGAGCAAAGATATGGTTACAAGATCTACACTGCATCCATATCCTCACTGGATTAAACCCTTGCACAAAATCTACATTTGTCAGGGAGTTATAACAAGAATGCAGTTCACCTTGTAACGAACATAATGGACAAGCTGTTACCTTATGTTCTGGTTCTTTGAAAGAAAGATAGTTGAAATGATACATAGGATGAGTTTCTGGTATTAGCTTATTAGCTAACAAGGGGTCTTGAAGAAAAGCATTCGTGTGAAATTGTGACGATTCCTTCACAAGTTTTTTTCTATTATAAATTTCACCTAAACGAAAGGAAGCTATGGGTGAAAGCTCTTTATGCGCTTTATCGTGCAATAGTAAATATTTTTCTTCGGCGTCGTGGTCTTGATTATTTTTTAATAATTGCTCTGCCTCAGTAAAGACATCTTCGTAACTATTATTCAACACAACCCCTACTTTCTTGTCATTTGTCAGTACCTACTTCCTAATGAGGAATTGTACATACTGAGTCAATAAAGAAATCAACCATCTTTCCTTAGCTCCTACTATGAAGAAAGCTAGACGATTCATGACTAATAAAAAAGTTTGCAATCCCAATGAAAAAATTGTGATCGTAGTCCAAATAAGTTCCCAAAATAATGATTTTTTTCAACTCTTCAATCAGTCACTTCTTCATGCTGATATATACACCTGATCGTAACTATAATGCGATTCCTCGCATCACGTATTAAACTTGTTCAAATTATTGTATGTGCATGGAAGAAAAAAGTGTTTACTCGATAGTTTAAAAGGTTTTAGACTTATCTTTTTAGCTCAAGTCTTTCAATAAGAATCGGATAAATCGATAAGCTATATACCTTTATACCAGTCATAATAAAACTTCGATAAACTTTGTACAGTTCTCAATAAAATGCACACTTAACCCACACATGAATTACACATGAAATTCATATTGAAATGTTTTAATACACTTGTAAGAAAAATTTTCAAAAGGAGAGAATACTTATATGAAATTTTTATCTTTAGCAATTGCAGGTGGTCTATTAACTACAGGATTAGGAGCTTCAGGAGTATATTTAACTGAAGACGAAAACTTAACAACAGAAGACAAATTATTACAATATGGTACTGAGTTCGAAGGAGGAACCCAAATAGCTATTAAAGATATTCCTCTAGATCTATGGGATGAAATAGAGACTACTAATTCTATAGATGAGCATAACTATCAAATTTTAGAAGTTAATGAAGACGACAAAACAGGACTCCACTTTGTACAAGACCCTGAAACAAAAGAATATTTGCACAAGTTAAAAACGCTTAAAACAGATATCAATACAGGTGAAATCTTTGACGCTGAGACAGACGAATTATTAACAAAACCTTCAGAAATTGTTGAACGATTGTGGGTTGAGGTTGAAGGAGGAATGCAAATGTCTAAAGATGATGTTCCAGAAAAACTGATGAATCTTTTAAATGATGAATTAGGCCCTATTGAAGAAGAATATAAACTGATCCAAGTTGATCCAGAAACAGGAGAGCCTATTGAAGAAAAATAAAGTAACCAAGTTGATTTAATATACAAATGTCCATAGGAGCAATGAACCGAGATTTCTCCTATGGATATTATAATTAGAAATGCTACTTATACCACTTACTAAACCACAATACATATTTGGTTATACTGGAATATTAATCGTAAATAATACGCCATTCTTCACATTTTTTATCTCATATTGTACATGAATAATATTAAAAACACGTTTTACAAGATACAATCCAATACCTGTACCACCAGAATTACGATTCCTTGACTTTTCCAATCTATTAAATGGCTCAAAGATTGTTTTTAAGTGGTCTTCTTCAATTAACACACCTGAATTGAATACAGCTACGTTAATATTTGTATCTTCCTTCTGACAAGAGATTTGAATTTCTGCTTCATTAGGAGAATACATCATCGCATTATGAATAACATTTCTTAGCCCTTTTTCTAAAAGGTTTTTATCCGTTTGAACGATTATATCAGGATCAATTTCTAGACTTACATTTAATTTTTTGTCAGATGAAAAATAGGAAAAAGAATAAACAATATCCTGTAAAGTTCTAGATATATTCACGTCAGTTAAAGATGGATTAAACCCTTCATTTTCGATTTTAGAAAGATTCAAGATTTCTTTAACGAGACCCTCAAGGTCCTCCATCACGTTCAAGCTTCGTTTCAAGTAACTATCTCGATCTTTATATATTCCTATACGATGAAGCATCCCTTCTAGTTGACCTTTTACGATCGTGATCGGGGTTTTTAATTCATGTGAAATTGCCGCAAATAGATCTTTTCTTTCTGCTTCAATACTTTTTACATGTTCGATGTCTTTTGTTAATAATTCATTTGCAATATGAAGATCATCTATTGTCCTTTGTAATCTAGATGACATATTATTTAAGGTTTCTGCTAGTTCACCAATTTCATCCTCTGCTTTATACTCACTTTTAGTTGAGAAATCTAGTTTCGCCATTTTTTTCCCTACTGAGTTAAGTTCTAGTAAAGGCTTGGATAAAATTCTAGCATAAAACATAGCTCCTAAAATCGAAATGAGAAAAATGACAATGATTACATAAGGAAAAAACCTTAATATAGCACTTTGAGCTTCATCAACAGGCTGCAAGGTTTGAGAAATTTTAATAATATAATCTCTTTCTTTCAAAGAAATTGACTTCTCTAATTCATTTGTTTCTAATAATTTTTGGCTAAGATAATCTTTTGGAGCTGTAACCAAACCATAATCGCTTTTCGTATCTATTAAGTATACCATTGCATTATTTTCATCCTGATATTGTTGTGAAGCTTCAAAGAACTCTGGTAAAGTCTTACCTTCAGTCTCTTTAATTAAATCGGACATTGCTATTTCTAATCGATTCAATTTATAATCCTTATAATATCCTGGAAGGAAAAAATAAATTGAAAAGTAAATCATTAAAGAAGCAATTAATAGTAAAAGTGTTGTTATAACAAAGATTTTGAAAACAATACCCCTATGTTTCATTTGACTAAAAAATTTACTCATTTATCTTATATCCTAATCCCACGACTGTTTTAATGTAGTCACCGTTTATTTTTTTTCGCAGATTCTTAATATGGGTATCAATGACTCTTGTATCTGCATAAAAATCATATCCCCATAATTTATCAATCATCATTTCTCTCGTAATCACCTTTCCTTTATTCTCCATTAACAGTTGAAGCAATTCAAATTCCTTTTTCGTGAGGTTCACCAAACCATTTTCTTCATAAGCTTGGTAGGATTGTAAATCAAGAATTAAGTTTTCATATGTAAGCTGTGTGCTTGATTTATCCTTTGGTCGTTTATTTCTTCTTAGTATGGCTTCTACTCTCTTAATAAGAATGTTAAAAGAAAAGGGTTTTGTAATATAATCGTCAATACCTAACTCAAAACCTTTAATTTGCTCAACATCGTCTTCTAACGCAGTAAGCATAATTATCGGAACTTCAGACTGTTGTCTTATAAGTTGACAAAATTGAAACCCATCCATATTCGGCATCATAATATCCATAATAATAAGGTCTATGTCTTCATATTGCTGAAACATTGTAAACCCTTTAAGGCCGTCACTTGCCAATTTCACATGATACCGCTGTGATAATAAAAATTCACTAATTAGCTCGCGAATATCATTGTCATCTTCAACGATAAGAATTGTAGGCATGATCATCACTCTCCCCTCATACATAAGCCAATTGGGCATCTTAAAAATATTATCTCATATTCATGTGTATTCTATGTGGAGTTGTCCATTAAATCTATAGGAGTTTCAAAGGAAGAAAGATTATGATAAGTAATCAACTTAGTTTACGGAATGAGCCTTTTATTCCAAAGTAAGGTTTCTTTATCAAATACCTTCTCTAACCCTTTTAATCCTTTCATGTGCTTGTTTTACAGAAATCAAAAACTCAATACACTCCTATTGATGGAAAATCTATTATTTCAATTGCCTGAGTAAATAAGAAAAGATGTATGTTAAGCTCTTCAACAGTCTATTAATTTGCTATGGATACATCAGAATGTTAAGATCTCAGCATTTTCAATTGTTGTATGACAATTCTCCTTTTTGGACATATGTGACTTCATTTCTACTAATCGTTTATAAGTCTCAATCATGAGAACCTCGTGAACATATATTGTCTATAGTTATATAAGGTGTTCCTAACTAAACAAAATGAACACTTTTTTGTTCGTTTGACTCGAACATCTTGAGCATAATAAAAAAATAAATTCGCATAATAAAGACAGTGAAATTAGTCTTTTTTCACATACCTAATTCAATGCAAAGAAAGGGTGTAAAACATGTCACAAAAACGACGGATTTCAAAAAAATTGATTGTAGTTTGTATTATGGCACTTACACTATTACAAACAACATATTACGCTCAAAGTGTTATGGGATACGAGCAGGAAACTGAAAGAAATGACATGATAATTAAAACAAATAGTAGTAATGAATTAGAAGAAGACAGTCAAGTAGCTCCACTTCCTGAAAATGCAAAAGGACCAGCTATTCCCATGGATAAAGGGTATTTAGTCGAGGAAATAGGAGATGGAATTTATGCAGTAATGGATGGTATTTTCACGACGATGTTCCTCACTACTGGCAAAGGTGTAATAGCGGTAGATGCACCACAATCGCTAGGAGAGAAGTATTTAAATGCGATTAAAGAAGTAACGGATGAACCGATAAAATATCTCATCTATACTCATGCACACAAAGATCATATTGGTGCCGCATCTTTGTTTCCTGATGATGTAGAGATTTTTGCACATGAAGAAACAGCAAAAATATTAGAGAAACGTCAAGATCCTAACCGTCCAATCCCTACAAAACCTTTTAAAGGTAGTCAGAAGAAGTTAAAGCTTGGTAACAAGGAACTTCTATTAGATTATATGGGGGATAATCACCAAAGAGGTAACATATTTATTTATGTACCAGATCAAAAAGTTTTAATGGCTGTGGATATCATTTTTCCAGGCTGGGTACCTTTTCGTTATTTAGCTCTTTCTGAAGACATTCCAGGGTACATAGAAGCACACGCTAAAATAATGGAATATGACTTTGACACATTAGTTGCTGGTCATGTTACGCGCTTAGGTACCCGTGAGGATGTACAAACTCAAATTGACTACATGAATGATGTACAGAAAAATGCTGAAAATGCTCTGAAAACCACTGATCTTAATGCAATTGGGCAAAATGTCGGCTTTGAGAACCCTTGGCACCTCATGGATGTTTATTATGATGAGATGATCAAATCTTGTAATGACGCGACCGTTCCAAAATGGATTGACAAACTAGGTGGAGCTGATATATATACTGACACTCACTGCTCCAAAATAATAGATAGTTTACGACTTGATTAATGAAACAATGTGAGGGTGTATACAAGCCTCTGGAATATTATGATTAAAAGTAAAAGCAGCTTTTGCAAGCTGCTTTTACTTTTTGATGCCTTCTTACTTTTACTATTTATTCAACTCCAAGACTGCGACTGCCTCTACATGCCCCGTATGTGGGAACATGTCAACTGGTTGAATATATTTTATTTTATATAGTCTATTGAGCTTTTCAATATCTTTAGCTAGTGTTGATGGGTTACAAGAAACATAGATCACTTTTTTCGGTTTAACCTTTTGAATTGTTTGTAATAACGCATCATCACAGCCTGACCTTGGTGGATCGACAACAATTGTGTCTGGCTTCCAGCCTTCTTTGACCCATTTCGGTAGCAGTTCTTCGGCTTTTCCTTGGACGTAAGTGGCGTTTTTGTAGCCGTGTTTTTTAGCATTTTTATTTGCGTCTTCAATAGATTCCGCAATGACATCCATACCACGAATTTCTGCTGCACCCTCAGCCAACCATAGACCAATCGTTCCTACACCACAGTATGCATCAACAATTTTTTCTTTACCAGATAATGCGGCTGCTTTTTTCACTTCTTCATATAGCTTTACCGTTTGGATAGGGTTTAGCTGGAAGAACGTTCTCGCCGATAACTCAAATGATAAGTCACCGAGTGTTTCTTGTATGACTTCATTACCATGTATATGAACTGTTTTTTCTCCGAAAATGAGCGACGTTTTTTGACCGTTAATGTTTTGCATTATGGACTTTACTTCTGGCAAACGATTTGTAATTTCTTTGATTAGCTGTTCTTTGCGAGGTAGCTTATCAGTTCTCGTTACAAGCACAACCTGTACTTCCTCTGTTTTAAAACCAACCCTGGTTACAATTGTTCTAATATCTCCTGAGCGTGATTTTTCATTGTAAATTGGTATTTGCATGTCTTGTAATATACGTTTAATGACATTTGTCACTTTGGTCGTTGCTTCATGCTGAATCATACAGTTATTGATGCTCACAAGTTGATGTGAATTCAAGCCATACAACCCGGCAATAACATTTTGCTTTTGCATACCTAGTTGGAATTGGCTTTTGTTTCTGTAATTCCATGGGTCTTCCATACCGATGGTTTCTTTAATTTGAATTTTTTCAACAGGTACTTTTCCATAACGTTCAAATGCCTGTACTACGATATCACGCTTTTGTTTTAACTGCTCATTATAGTCAAGGTGCATTAATTGACAACCACCACATTTAACATATAAAGGACATGGTGCCTTAACACGGTGTGGTGATTTAATGCGAATTCTTCTAATAATAGCTTCTGCATATTTAGAATGAATAACCGATGCTTCGGCTAAGATTTCTTCTCCAGGTAAGGCTCCTGGTACGAAAACAACTTGTTTTTTGAAATACCCTACACCTTCACCATTAATGCCAAGTCGTTTGATCGTTAACGGGAATTGCTGACCCTTTGTAAGGGTAATTGATGTATCTTGTTTTTGCTGTCTATTTCGATTTTGTTGCCTTGAGCGATTTTGTCGTTTCTGTTTCATTGTCACAACTCCTAAGAATTTTCAATACTACGCCATAAATACAATGAAGCATAGCTTAAGTATGGAGCCCACCTCTCACTTAATTCATCCATTTCGTCTTTAGTGGGCTTATCATCCAGTGAAAAATATTTTTTTAGTGCATTTTGAATACCTATATCTGCTTTTGGAAAAAGATTTTTCCTACCTAATCCAAATAATAATACATTTTGTGCTGTCCACGGACCGATCCCACGGATTTTCACAAGAGATGAAATAACATCTTCATCCGGCATGTTGCTTAGTTCATCTAAGTTTAGCTTTCCCTCAGAAATTAATCTCGATGTATCTATAACATATTCAGCCTTCCGCTGACTAAATTGTAATTCTCTCAGCATGTCATATGAAAGTTCTGCAATTTGTTCCGGTGATGGGTAAAACCAAACACCATCTACTTCACTTCCAAATGTTTTCACAAAACGCTCAGTTAGCGTAAATGCAAATTTTAAATTTAACTGCTGATGAATAATACATTTCATTAAACAGCCGTATAAACTAAAATCAAGAACAAGAGGTGTTCCACGATGTTCCTCAAATAACTTATTTAAATTAGTTTGTTTAAAGTGATCTGCGATTTTTTTTAAAGGAACATTCCACTGAAATAAGTGATTTATAATCCTCATTACTTCATCTTGAAGCGCACTTTGTTCACCACTTATTATAAAGCTTGGATGGTTGATAGTACCAATACTTCTCACCGTAGCGATAGTTCGTTCATCATCAATATAAAGTGGTATCTTTACCGTTTTTGCCTCTACATCAGCTTGATTTAATGGATCTAGTGATAAACGTCCCAACACTCTATTAAAATCGTATGGAGGCGAAATGTCAACTTCTTTTACCCACATAATTAACCTTCCTTCCTTTTTTATCATCGAATCTATTGGTTAAGTGCACCCTCCATCACAATTTTTAAGCATATGTTTATGAGCTGCTGACAAATGAAGTAGCTTGAAAGAGCCTTCTTCAAGTTGTTGATGAATTCGTTTCGCTTCTTCCCAAGCCTTATCGTATAAGGTTTCATCTATTATTCCTTTTAATCGCGCATCTTCTAATTCATCAGCATCTTGCTGAAAAATTGCTCCAGATGGTAATACAATTAAATCTAAAAATAAATCATCCACATAAGGAATATTATTTTCTACACCATTCTTGTTACAAATATCTATATACCATTGAACAACTTCACCTTTTTCATTAAACATAGTAGTAACTGAATGATGTTTATTTAGCGGGAATTGTTGAAGCCAATTATAGCCCTCATCAACTATACAGACATTTTGCGTTCCATAACTAACAGTTAATGGCTCAGTAACTTTATCAATTGATAGTAAAGATATATGACCTTTAAAGTCACTAGTATGAAGATAAGCTTGAGAATACCCACTTTTCACAATACGCTTCTAATTAGAGCGATCTGCATATTTACGCTTTAGCATTTTATTGTGCACTCCTTGAATTACTCTGAAAGGTTTTAGGTTTTTTTAATATTAACAATACCCTCTTTATCACTTTCATTGTCCCATTCTACTTGTATTTCAAACGTACCCTCTTCAAAGAACAGAGGAAACCTTCTCCTTATTGAGTCTTGCATAGGAAGATTGTATGCTTCCTGTATTTCTACCCAAACAGGACGACCTTCCCGAGATTCTTGTAGTAATTCACCTGAGAAATCATTCGTAAAATAATTAAATATCATATATCTATCTTTTTTATCCACATTAACATATTCATATAAACCTTTGAACTCAAGGTTATGTACAACAAGGCCAGTTTCCTCCTTGACTTCCCTTATAGCACTATCAACTATACTCTCAGGAAATTCAACCTTTCCACCGGGAGGTATAAATCCTTTAAAGCTATCATGCTGCCTATCCAATAGTAACACCTTGTTCCCATCTTGTATCATACAAACAGTCCAAATTTTATAGTTAATGTGGTCACTCATTAGAAACTCCCCCTACTAAGAAATGAAATTTTTTAATCAGCTGTTTGATATCTTAATTGAAGTATATTTCCTATAAAGATGAAAGCCGAACAGTACATCACGGTTTTCTGACAGTATAACATCGGTTTCGGACAGTATAACACGTTTGTTCGACAGTATAACTCCGATTTTGGACAGTAAAACATGGTTTTAGACTGTATTACATTGGTTTCGGATAAGTAAAACATATTTTTCTGACAGTATAGCATTTGTTTCGGACTGTACATCACGATTTTCCGACAGTATTACATCAGTTTTGGACCTTAAGATACGCTTTTACAACTGTAAAAGAACTTTGTTGGAAAGTAGGACAACGTAAATATCATTATTATACATGTATCGGGTGAGTTTCTATACTTGACACACCATATAGAAATGCCCATTATTAGTTAAATTTGTTATAATTAATATAAACAATATGAAAATAAGCCAGCACAGTCTACACCTAAATATTGTTAGAATGGTTACCAATATAAAATTCTTAATTTTCAATATATTAAAGTATTTTTTGAGGAGTGAGTGTATGAATAAAATCTCATATGGAGCATCAATTTTATGGAAGAGGTTTGTTAAAGCGTCAGTTTCCACCATTGATAAGAAAATAAAAGATGACATGGTTGAATTGTCTGAGAAAAATTCATTTTTAAGTGACGATATAATTCGAATAAAAATAAATTCTTGTTCTAATAACGTAAGGTTCATATGTTCACAAGTCAATGAGATCACAGTAGAGCTAACAGGACAAGTAAATAGCAAATTAGCAGATAATTTCATACTTGATACAGAGGTCAATGATAAAGAATTAAATATTGCATTACGATCAAAAAAAACATCTCACATTGGTATAATCATTGATCTGTCTATTTTAAAAATAACAGTTCCTCAGAAACACTTCGATTCAATTGATATTGACTCATCGTCAGCCGATGCAGATATTGAAGATATATCAGCTAGTACAGTTACATTTATTTCAGATTCAGGAGATATTAACGCTAATAAAATCATAGTAAAAGACACTTTATCTGTTGAAACATCTAGTGGCGATATTCATATTATGAATACGAAAGCTTCAAAACTTAATGTACGTTCATCAAGTGGATACATTAACACACGATATGTAACAGCCATGTTTACAAACAGTAAAACATCTTCTGGAGATATTAAATTAATCACAAATGAGCTTAAAGGCAAAACAACCGTAGAGTCAAATAGTGGTGATGTTTCAATTATATCTGATAATCAACCAGAATCACTTAAAGTTGACTTTAAAAGTTCTTCTGGTGATGCAAATATTCGCTTACAAGGACTTACATATGATAAAAATAAGCGTAATGCGGTCGTGGGAACCATCGGTAGTGGAGAGCATGAGCTGACTGTAAGAACTAGTTCTGGAGATTTTTCATTAACATAAGCTTCCTCCCTCATTGCATACTTTAAGGGGATTTTTTTTTGAGACTGCCACCTATGAATATTAGTAGTCAAAACAGTATGTGTACAACCAAAGTACGAAAAAATATTACTACTTTTGAGCAATGATAAATTGGATTAACCTAGATATACTAGTCTATAGGAAAGACTAATATATGAAACGGGGAAATTCACATGAAAAATTGTGTTCAGTTCAGAATAGCAAGACCTACGGACAACTTTGAAGAAGTCATTACATTTTATGAAGAAGGCTTAGGGTTAACAAGAATAGGAAGCTTTCAAAACCATGACGGGTACGATGGTGTGATGTTTGGCTTACCTGGAGTAGAATACCATTTAGAATTTACTAGACATGTTGATGGGAGTCCATGTCCTGCTCCAACAAAGGATAATTTGCTCGTCTTTTATATACCTGATATTAATGAAATTACAGAAATAAAAACGAAGTTGGACTTAATGGGGTATCATGATGTTAAACCAGAAAACCCATACTGGCAGGAAAAGGGGATTACTATTGAAGATCCCGATGGATGGCGAATTGTACTTATGCATTCACACGGTTTAACTTAGGATAACATTATTACTTATTAGCAAGTTTTCCACACAAACAAAATGTACCAGAGCTAACATTTAACTTGTTCTGGTACATTAGTTGAAACGAATCCACTCATTTTATCATCGAGTAAACATATGTATCATAAGGTCTACCATTCTGATATATATTATTTCTTAAAACGCCTTCTTTTTGAAACCCAAGCTTTGTTAATAGATTATTAGAGGCATCATTTTCAAGGAATACAACTGCGCCTATTCTAGTTAGATCAAGTGACTCGAATCCATAGGTAATAATTTTCCTAATGGCCTCTGATGCATACCCTTGCTGCCAATAAGCTGGATTAATTTCAAAACCTATTTCAGCCCTTTTGTATTTAGGTAACCAAGCATTAAAGCCGATTGTCCCAATGATCCCATCAGTGCCCTTTATTTGTATCCCCCACCTAACCCCCCTTTTTTCTTTATAATTATTTGCAAAGAAGTTTACTATATTTTTTGCTTGCTCTATACTCACTAACGATTCCTGCCCATAATACCGTGTGACATCGTCATTAGAAAAGCAAGCAAATATTCCTTCAGCGTCCGCTTCTGTAATTTCTCTTAAAATTAATCTATCAGTTGCTAATTCTGGAAACACATCATCACCTCTTATAGATTGTACAATTAAATTTCGTTTTCTCTAATTTACTTTTCATCCTTTATTAAAAAAATTCAAAATAATTACGCTAACAAGATTTCACCTCTTGCTGGAATACCATTTTATGGATACAAAGGTGTTTCAGGCTTTGTTTCTCATTGCGAATATATCATTAGGAAATTACTATCCTTCATTTATCCATGGTGCTAGATGGGATAAGCTTTATTATCATCACCCTTTTTATAAGCTCCTTCACATTTGTATTCATTCAAAGCCTGCCATAATGCTGATGAAGTCGCTCTATACATTCCTCCCAAGCTGGAATGCTATCATTTTCCCAATTCACCTTTTCTAATTCGTCTGCAATTTTCCTTGAGATTTTCATGGCTTTTAAATGACTTCCTGCATTTCTATAATTTTTCATAGCACCTTCGTTTTCCCAAACAGTTAATGTCCAAAAAGTATCCCATCCTTCTTGATGCAATGAAGAATGCAGCAACCCATTAGCTTTTTTTACTTGTCTTGTTGATTTATATGTATGAAAAAAGAAGATAGGTAACATTCTTTTACCCCTCAGATGAAGTCTAGTGACAGAAATAAACACTTTTCCACCTCTCGAGTATGTATTTTCCTATTTTTCTTTATTTTCTCATATTTGTTTTAAAATCTCTACTATAACTAACACCGTCTATTTTCTTAGGATAGGATTTCTGACAGCTCTATACACGAATTTTTTCTAAAAAAAGATTTATTTCGCTTTCTTCAATATTTTCTAGTTGGTCCAAAAAAGTATCAATTACTGCATTTAACTGATCATTGTCAGCATTTAACATAGTCGTTAAACGGAGAATTCTAACCTGCTTCGCTTTTTCCTTTTGAAGCTCAATTAATTTCTCCTTCAAAATTATAGAATCCTCTTCCTTAGTTGCTTTATTTACCTCAAGCATTTCCACGTCAATTTTCGTTATTGGATCAAGAGGTTTTGCAAACTTTTTCTCATTGACTAATACATCAGCAGGAACTGCAAAATAGTCACATAAACTTTTTAACCTTTCATTTGGTATAGGTCTACGTAGTTTAATCCAGTCAGAAAATTGTTGAGGTGTAATATTTAATAGCTTTCCTATTTGGGTGTAGGATTGCTCGTTACGAACAACTAAGTATTCTAATACGGTTTTTGAGTTTAATAGCCTCTGATACACATGATTCACCTCATCTTAATTTTTTTCGATTGTAATCGTATAAGATTTCCAAGTCAACTTCAAGTAATTTTTACAATTTCTTCATACATTTATATTTGACATATTTTATGTCTGTGTTATGATTGACATAAATTACGTCAATTTAAACTAAGATTTATATGAGCAAGTACCTTTTCTTCTTGCTTACTTAGCTGGTCAGCAAAACTATAACCTTATATTGAAGGAGGTCTTCATATGGACAAAAAGCAATTGAAAAGAGAATATAAACAAACCCATACTTTGATGGGTGTATACACGATAACGAACCTTGTAAACAGCAAAATGTATGTTGGAAGCAGTATGGATTTAGCTAAGATCATTAACCGCCATCAATTTGAACTAAAGTTTAAAACTCATTTTAATAAGGATTTACAAAAAGAATGGGATTTATATGGTAAAGACAACTTTTCTTTTCAAATATTGGAGAAAATAAAGCCTGAAGAGGAAATTGTATTGGACTACAATGATTTAAATAAATACGCTAACAGGATTAAAGACTTAGAAGAGAAATGGCATGAAGCATTACGAGCTGATGATAAGTATGTTGTTAAGATTTAACCACAGACTTTTCAGATCAAGATAACTTCTTGGCTATACTAATTTGTGCACAAATCGTATTCATGGCTAATCAATGAGATAACTAACGCAATGGAACCCTTTCTTCAGCCCGTACTCTTTTCATAAAAAATGCCACTAATTTTCATGTCTTATCTAAAATAAAGTGGTGTCTCACGAATTGAGACACCACACTTCATCTTTTGTTGGCAAATATTAATGTCCGGAGTTAAACTGATCAGGAAATTGTTTAATAATCCCTTTAGCAAGCACATCTGCAAGCATGATGATATGTTTTTCCCCTGCATCAAAAGCAGCTATATCAGCGTCCCAATCCTTTTTTAACCTTGAGACAACCTCGTCGGCTGTTAATTTCAAATGTTCATACAGAGATTCTTTTAATTCTTCCTCTTTCCAGTTCGGATTTGCTTTACTTAGAAAAACTGCTAAATCATCAGCATTTCTATACCATTCTTTAGTGGATTTTTCCAACGCCTCTTTATCTTCTCTCTTTGCAGCATCAATAATTTCTCCTGCTATTTCAATATGTTCAGTAAGTAGTTTTGTTAACTGTTCACCAGCATCTTCTCCGTAATATGGTTTTATAGCATTACCAATATCGGCTTGATTTTGAAGCAATCTAGTAAGTACTGTTTCTTTGTCTTCTAATTCAGCAATAGCACTAATGATATAATTTCTCGTCCAGACAGTATGGTCTATCCAGAGTTTACGTAGGTCAAATTTAAAATTTACTACCGATTTGGTGTAACAATCCGTATGAGCCTTATGTTTACTGTTCGCGTTTGTACTTACAGGTCCAGCTAGTAGAGCAAATAACACAAGAACTGCAACCATTGCGTTAATTTTGTTACGTTTCATCATTAGTCGATTCACTCCTTCTGTATTATTGAAGTTACTTTCTTATTTATTTTGGTTGATTTTATTTTTTTAATTCAAAAAATCACACTATTTTCATGTGGGCTGTTATTTTACAGAGGTTTTTTCGTAAGCTTTGTTACTATTTTTACTAAAGGCTCTTTTCGTAAACTTTGTTGCTATTTTTATTAAAAATGGACAGTTTGACGAGTTTTAGGAGTCCTCAATAATTGTTTAAGTAGAAAAGATGCCACGAACGCTATATGTTTACGTGCTTATATCTTTGAACGAAAAGCAACAATCAATGCGAAAACAGCCTTACTAAAAGTGGGAAATACGATGAGCTTTATGAGAACTCAATATATTTAATAGTAAGGTGCCGCGAACGCTAGGTGTATACGTGCTCATATCTATGAACTAGAAGCACCAATCCATGCTAAGACAATCTATCCATGAAATCACCTTTCTAATTAAATAGAGCAACAAATTTTTCAAAAAAAGAAAACGCTTAGACATTACGCTAAACGTTTTAAAGATATTCCTAGCACAAACTTATGTAGTTGGATATTCGCATATTTCATATGTAAAAATTGTTCAGTAATGAACTATGTTTTCTTGGTCGTTATACTGAGAAAGGTGTGAAACAACATTGTAATTTTCTATGCTCCATTTGCCATCAAAATGTAGGTGACTCATACATGTATTTCTTAAAACCGTTTTTCCAGTTCCAATCTTGCCATTAGACAATGTAGCTAAAATGGCATTGATGACTGCACCATGAGAAACAAGTAATATTTTTTGATTCGTAAACCTTTCATGTAATTCATAAAGTCCTTCCATGGAGCGTTTTTGTAAATCGGTCCATGCTTCTTGATCTCTATATTTTTGATCTGGGAATTTAGTATTTCTTTCTTCAACAGTCATCCCTTCTGCATCTCCGTAATGCCTTTCCATAAACTTTTTCACTTCAATAAGTGGAATGTTGTGGTTGTTATTTATTATTTGTGCTGTTTGTTTTGCTCTTTGTAATGGGCTTGTAGCCAGTATGTCCCACTGGGAGTTTTTCAAAAACTCACTACACTGGTGAGCTTGTAAAATACCATTACTATTTAGTGGTGTATCTTTTGTCCCTTGAAGTATGCCTTCTTTGTTCCAATCGGTTTCTCCATGTCTTATTAAACATATTGAAGTCATTTGTTAGCTCCTATTCTGAACAGCATTGTCATGTTCAATAAACCTTTCTCTAAATGAAAGACTCCCTTTACAATACGAGTAAAGGGAGCAAGCATTTGTTATACCATGATTTTACACATATCATTCGTAAACTCTACAGGATCATTGATCGGCAACCCTTCAATTAGAAGCGCTTGGTTATACAACAGGTTTGTGTATAAGTCTACTTTTTCCTTATCTGTTTCAAAAGCACTCTTTAATGATTGGAACACATCATGGTTAATATTAATCTCTAACACTTTATCAGCTTTAATATTTTGGTTATCAGGCATTGCATTAAGGACTTTTTCCATTTCTATACTTACTTCACCATCAGTTGATAAGCATACAGGGTGCGTCTTTAATCGTTTTGATACTCTAACATCCTTCACTTTGCTTGATAATATATTTTTCATATATTCGAAGAGGTCTTTATTGCTTTCCTCCTCTTTATTATCCTCGTTTTGCTTGTCATCAGAATCAATTCCTAAGTCACCACTTGAAATAGACTTAAATTCCTTTTCTTTGTAATTCATTAACATTCTAATAGCAAACTCATCTATATCATCAGTGAAATATAAAATTTCATAACCTTTATCTAGTACCATCTCTGTCTGTGGTAATTTTTCAATTCTGTCGTGTGTTTCTCCAGCAGCATAATAAATATATTTCTGATCTTCTGGCATTCTTGACACATACTCATCTAGTGTTACCATCTTCTTCTCTTTTGAAGAATAGAACATGATAAGGTCCTGCAATTCTTCCTTATGTGTGCCGTACTCACTATACACACCATATTTTAATTGTCTACCAAAAGATTGATAAAACTCTTCATATTTTTCTCGGTCGTCCTTTAGTAAACTTAATAATTGGCTTTTTATTTTTTTCTTGATATTTTTTGCAATAAGCTTTAGTTGACGATCATGCTGTAAAATCTCTCTAGAAATATTTAAAGATAGATCTTCAGAGTCGACCATCCCTTTTACAAAACTAAAATGATCAGGCAGCAAATCTGAGCATTTTTCCATAATTAAAACACCATTAGAATACAGCTCTAAGCCCTTTTCAAATTCTTTTGTATAATAGTCATATGGTGTTTGTTGTGGGATGAATAAAATCGAATTATATCTCACCGCACCATCAACACTAATATGTATATGTTTTAGCGGCTTATCAAAGCCGTAATGTTTTTCAGCATAAAAATTCTCGTAATCTTCGTCTGTTAGCTCACTTTTATTCTTTCTCCAAATCGGAACCATACTGTTAAGCGTTTGTTCTTCTTGTACATCTTCAAATTCGTCTTCGCTACCTTCTTTAGGTCTTTGTTCCGTAACGTCCATCTTTATTGGGTAACGGATGAAATCGGAGTATTTTTTAATAATAGATTTTAATCGAAACTCTTCTAAGTATTCATCATACGTTTCATCTTCTGTATTCTCTTTAATTGTTAAAATAATATCTGTTCCTACTTCATCTTTTTCATAAGGCTCAATCGTATATCCATCTGCCCCATGAGATTCCCATTTGTGTGCTTCTTCACTACCTAATGGCTTCGTAATAACAGTGACAACGTCAGCTACCATAAATGCTGAATAAAACCCTACACCAAATTGACCTATAATATCATGGCCATCTTTAATTTCAGTTTCTTTTTTAAACGCTAACGTACCGCTCTTCGCAATAACCCCTAGGTTATTTTCTAGCTCCTCTTTCGTCATACCAATACCAGTATCAGAAAGCTTCAATATTCTATTTTCTTTATCAATGACTACCTTCATATAGTAATTATCTTTTTCAAAAGTAATCGTATCATCTGATAATGCTTTATAATAAATTTTGTCAATCGCATCACTCGCATTGGAAATTAATTCTCTTAAAAAGATTTCCTTTTGTGAATAGATGGAGTTAATCATCATCTCTAATAACCTTTTCGATTCTGCTTCAAACTGCTTTACAGTCATATAAACCTCTCCTTTCAGTACAATCCTACTTTAATTTTTAATATATGTAAAACATACTGTTCATACATTTAGCACTCAAACTAATTGAGTGCTAACCCATTAATTAAATAACATACTAGACCGTACTATGTCAACATTTAGTGCAAATATAAGAAATCGCCGTTTTATTGGGTCAAATTCAGATGTTTATCGGTCAAATTATGCGGTTATCGGGTCAAATATTGATTTTATTGGGTCAATTTGAACTTTTTTCGGGTCAAAATCAAGCTTTTATCGGTCTTCCGACTTTTAGAACACCTTAGCGTATATACAAGTATCTCTCAACTCATTCGAATCAATAGCTACAGCCTCATTTTTCAAAATTCCTTCTAACGTATAATTTAAACGCTCTGGAATTGCTCTACTTTTTACATTTCTCGAATCACAGCGTATTTCAATTCTTCTCGCTTTCAATTCATCTTTAGCGAAATCAGTAATTCCTTGCACTGCTTCCGTCATATAACCCTTACCAGTGAAACGTGAATCAACCCAGTATCCTATTTCAAACTTTGGAATAGACCAATCGATTCTATGTAATCCGGAGGAAGCAACAAGCTGTCCAGAATCTTTCAAGAAAACAAGGAGGCGTAAATCCTCTCTTTTCAAAAAATTTACATATGCTTCTCTAATATTAATTTCTGTTTGCTGTTGGGATTGTTCCTTTTGTGCGAATGGCAACCAAGGCTGTAATTCAGGTAACGAAGCAGTAACAGCTTGATATACAGCTTCCCCATCACCCGGTTTTGGCATTCGTATGAGCAATCTTTCAGTAGTAAATTCTGTTGGAAAATCTAATAATATCGGATTCATTTAACCTCTCTCCTAGTCATAGTTGTTTTCTATATTTTCGTTGTGACTAACCCTTGTTCCTTCTCCACCATCAATAAGATGTATTAACATGTCTACAGACTGTTAACTCTTCCATGATTCATTAAATATACTTGAAAAATAACTATAAAACTGTCTTCAATATCTGATAAGGAGCTTCTATAAACGTTATGGTTTATTAAAAGAATCTCGATAAGCGCCTCTTAATAGTCGGTCATATCAGCTCAATTGAGTAAAGCTAATAAACCTTCTCCACGTTTTATATATATTTGTAAATGGTCTTCTAGTAAATTTGGATCGCGATTTAGTATATTTATAGTTTTCTTAGTGAAATTCCAATTTATACAACCTGATAACCATATTAATGACCTTAACCGCTCAAAGTCTTTATCATCTAGTATATCCGTTGCTCGATAGCCTTCTATAAAAGCTGCTGCTACATTAGATGACATCTTATGAGAATGCACTCCGTCAGTTCTTGAATACCACTTAACGAGCCAAGCTAAACCTTCCACTCTATCTACATACCCAATTGATTCAAAATCAACGATGCCTTTTACACTTCTTTGCTCATCCCAAAGTATATTTAACGGATTTAAATCCGACTGTACAATAAATTCATAGTTCCCTATCGATGATCTTTCAATGTGATGTTCAATTAGCATGACATAATCTTCTATCATCTGTAGATGCTTTACTGAAATATATGCTGTAGCAATATTTTCACGAATTTTTTTTATAAACTCCCTATAACCATGCAAGTGTGATTTTTTTATTAACACATCACTATGAAAGTCTCTTGACACATCATGAATACGCCTTGCTACTCTTCCAAATTTAGCTGCAAGATATTCATTACAATGAGTGATATGTATACCTTCAATCCATTCAAACAAAATAAACAACAATAGGTTATTATCCCATTTGAGAGATATAAATGGTTCATTTTTTGAAGTTGGTTTAACTCGCATAAATGGAATTTGATTATCAACAAGATAGTTACAAAAGCGAATCTGCTCAATCATAATAGTCTCATTTAATAAACCAAAGGCATGATGAGGAGAACGACTTTTGTTAATAATCCTTGCAGAATATCTTTTTCTACCAGCAACTATTTTATAATGAAGATCACTATGCCAACTGTTATGATGTAGTTCTTTTTCAACAATTACTGTTTGGTTAGCTATCGTATAGTGCTTAAGAGCTTCATGAATTAATTTGTCCAATTATTCTTTATCCTCCTGCAATAGTATTGTGAGCTTCTATCAAACTCCTACTTTGCGACTTCTTCTTTCTAATAAAATGACATCACGCCACCTACCTTGCATTTTGCCAATATGCTTTTGTATACCAATTTCTCCAAAGCCCGCTTTTTTGTGTAATGCAAGACTCGAAGCGTTCTCAGGAAAGATTCCCGCTTGTAATGTCCAAATTCCTTCCTCTTCACTCGATTTAATGAGCATATCCATCAGTTTCGATCCAATCCCTCTTCCTTGGCTAGCACTACTTACATATACACTTATTTCTGCAACACCATTATACACACATCTACTGGAAACTGAACTTAACGCAGCCCAACTTAAAACCTCGTCACCATCCCGTGCAATAAACCGACATTCTTTGAGATGATTACGATCCCACTCCTCATACATTGGAGCTTCATCTTCGAATGTGGCATTGCCAGTATTTATACCCTCTTGATATATGCCCTTCACTTGTTCCCAATCTTTTGGAACCATCTTGTCTAATATTATTTTTTTGGTCATATAATCACCTACCTAACATTACTATTCAATAATAATTTCTTAAATCCTGTTAGGATAACAAGCAATCTCATGGATATTAATACTTGATTTTATCTTAACTAATTATCATACAAATATTAGCAGGAGAAATTGGCTCAATAATAGAAAATACAAGCATGGGGTATATGTTCAACAAAGAGAAATCTCGTGACTTTGTACATTCGAGACAAATAAAGCATACTGACTAAGTCCCATTACTACCTCTCACTCAATGCATATTCGTTAAAAATTAACATGCATTTTTGAACATCTCCTACTAACTTTTGAGGTGAGATCATGTCTATAAAGCATCTTAGGGATTTGTCATCCAATTGGGGAATTGAGATTTCAAATTCAGCAAAACTATCAGAAAGAGCTACTCTTATAACTTCTAATAATGGAGAACGATATGTATTAAAGCAAAAAGAAAGCGTAGAAAAAGCGATAAATGAAATAAAGCTATTGTTACGTATAGATAAACAAGATTTCAAGGTACATCTACCCATACAAACAAATGGAGGAGAATATTATTACTGTTCTGATGATGTTGTTTATTGTATTTACAACTACCTTGATGGCCAAACATTTAAAGCAATTGATACAGTAAAAAATACATCTATACATGAACTACTTGGAAGTAGCATAGCTCAATTGCATCAAGTACTAAAACAAGTAAGTAATGATATACAATTCCCGAAAAAGAACCTGTACAACCAAGTATTTGATTGGGCTGTTCAAGAAATATTAAATAATGAAGAAAATCAAGATTTAACAAGTATATATCATACTCTCCAGGTCGATTTAAAAAATGTCATACATGATTTATCACAGCAATTAATACATAGGGATGCACATATTTATAATGTAATTATTCAAAAGGATAGACTTGCTGGTTTTGTAGATTTTGATATCGTTGAGCATAATGTTAGGTTATTCGATATTTGCTACTGCTCTACAAGTGTATTGAACGAAGTATTTTCTGATGAAGCTTTGAGGGAAAAGTGGTTTGATTTTATCAAAAACTTGTTTGCAAGTTATCATACAGTAAATCCTTTAAGTGAAGTAGAAAGAAAGTCTGTTGCATTAGTAATGTTATCCATACAAACAATTTTTATGGCGTTTTTTATGAATATACCTACCTTGTTTAACGCAAATAAAAAAATGTTCTTATGGTTACATGAAAATAAAGAGAGGATTTTAAAGCATAGCACCCAAATGGTTGAATGATTTACGCTCAGGATTATAATATACTTTCACATTTCTCATAAAGCTTTAGACAAATCACGTCTAAGGCTTTGTTCTCAAAAAATTAATTTCTAAACTTCAATAACAAATTGATTCAACAGAACCACTTAAGTGCCGTTTAATCTAGGTTCAATATAATAATCTGAAGATGTGGCAATCCCCACTTGTATGTCCCCTGGCCAATTAACTTATGTTATGCTCGATCTTTCTCACCGACAAAATGGGGGCATGAGCTCCAAAAAAACTAGACATTCAATAGATTCTACCCCTTCAATGAACCCGTGACATCCTCCTTAAATAAACATAATGCACAGGTAATAATATCAACTTATGTTCCTTTGTAGTATACAAACAATGACAAGTTGGCTTTGGTCGTACACAGAGACCTTTTGGGAGCTATAACGATAAATGGCAATGGATTCTCGGCTAGAACCAATTGCTTTTAATAAATATAAAAACATTCATACATGATAAGATCAATTTACTATATCTTCTTCCTACTTAACTATAAACTCTATATCTCCAGTAGTGAGAATTGTATTAATATTAACAATAACATCCGCATTTTCATAAGTATTATTTACGTAAAAGTCATCTGTATTTGAGAATAGTCTTTTAAAATTTGTTGATTGAAATCCTTTATTAGAGTTAATTTTAACTCCTACATCAGAAGGTAAATATATTTTTGTACTTCCCATAGCTTTTTTAAGAGTAACGTCAAAACTTTTTTCCCAGTCACCACTTAAGTCAATAGTTAGTTCACCAATTGCAGAATTGATATTTAAAATGTTTAATTGTAAACCTCGTAAATCTAACTCTGTGTATGTTGCCCCCGCATTAATAATAAGGTCCATAGGAATTTTATCTGTCAGATGAATATCCCATCTATTATTTTGACTACCAGAAAAATCATTAAAATCTTCTAAAATTGAAGCTTTGTCAGGTTGTTTTACTGTTATTGTTCCTTTGTCCATAATTAAATCATATGAAACATCTGGCTTAACTTCTACATCTTCATATTTAAATGTTCCTTCTGCCCAACCTTTTGCACCATTAGAAACATTTAAATAACCTGCACCATAATATAACAAAACCTCAAGTTTCTTGGCTTTGTCCTCCTTTATTTCATGTATTTCTTCTTTTATAATATTTTCCCTGGACTCTTCTTTGTTAACATTTTCTGTTATAGTTTCTACTTCATAATTTTCTGTCGCAGTTTCTTTTTCAGCACTTTCTGCTTTAGTTGCAAAATTAGTATTTTCTGTCGTAGAAGTAAAACCGCATGAAGTTGCAAAAAATGATCCAATTATTATCATCACAAAGCCGACAAACCCCTTCATTATTGATCCTCCATAGTTACTAGGATAGTAAGAAACAAATACTTTCACGTTCAATTTGTAATATACAAATGAGAGATGAGTCAAGGCTTACAAGATTTTGATAGCGTATTTTTAATGATTTTGTGTAAATAAAGAATATATTCTACTAGTAGCAATTCTTTATTCTATTTAACTCTTTAAATCATTGTGAGAGTTTAATTAAGATAGATAAGTATTTTTACAGCTATTTTTTAAGAGCCTAAAAAATATGTCTGTAACTCCTCCTCTATATTGTGATTATTCAAAGAGACTTGATAAGCCTTTGCATTTGGCCTTGAGCTAATAATTTTATTTACCTTTTGTTCAATAAAATGAATGGCAACTCCGTCATCTGCAGCAATACCACCTTGTATGTCTCCACTATTAATTAATCTGTGATACGCTGGTCTCCGACCTATTTCTCCATCGTAGTGAGGACAATGGCTTCCATGTAAAAAACCTAAACAATTAATAGACTCTAGCCCTTCTCCAAACGAATCTGTGACACCTTCCTCAAACCAACATATTGCACCAGCACTAATACCAGCTAATATAATTCCTTTGTTCCAAGCTTTTCTCAAGATATGGTCGAGCCCCCACTCTTTCCATAATACTAATAAGTTTTTAGTACTACCCCCACCCACGTAAATGATATCTTTCTTCAATAAAAATCTCTCTAAATCCCTTGTTTGTGGCTTAAATAAAGATAAATGGGATGGGTTACAATTTTGCTTATGAAAAAACTGATAAAATCTCTCTATATAATCTTCTGCATCCCCACTAGCAGTTGGAATAAAGCAAATGCTAGGCTTTGGTTTTATAGATTGCTTTAATATGTACTGATCCAACAGGGGATTGTCAGGTTCCATAGAGAAACCACCCCCACCTAATGCTATGATTTGTCTTTGTCTCACATAAATACCTCCAATCAATCTAAAACTTACACATTTAATGTTTATCCACCAGTAGAAGAAATCAGCCCTTAAAACTTTCCAAATAATCCCTTCTACCTTACCATTCTCTCCAATATTTTTGCAACTCCGTCATTGTCATTAGTATCCGTTACCTCGTCGGCTATCTCTTTAAGTTCTTGGACAGCATTTGCCATTGCAATAGCGTATCCATTCATATTAAACATGTCCAAATCATTATAATCATCTCCAAAAACAATGACATCTGATTGTTTGACACCAAAATGATTACATAATCTTAGTATCCCAGTTTTCTTTGATACATTTTTATTCATTATTTGAATGAGCTTACCATTGTCTGTTACGATTAATTTAACATACTCTCCGAACAGTTCCTGTAGCTTCTTAGCATCATTGAAACCTGTAAGTAACAGCTTTGTTGCTTCAAACTCTTTTAATTGCTCAACTGGTAAAATACGTGGACGATACTTAACATTGAATATTGAAGCATCACATATTTCTTCATTTGCAAACCATTTGTCTCGTACTTCAACACTAACCGAACAATTTTGATCGTAGTCTAAGCAATAGTCAAAGACCCTTGCTGTTATTTTCTTCGATATAGATATATGTTCTTCAAAATGTGATAAGTGATCAACAACAAGAGCACCATTGTAATAAACAAATGATGATACTTCTCGTAGCACGGTTGGTAAAAAGTCTTTGACTGAACGTGGAGGTCGTGCTGTAGCTATAATAATTTTTTTACCATTGTTATAGCAATTAAGCACAGCTTGTAAGTTTCTATTAGTAATGTGTTTTTCATTATTAAGTAATGTTCCATCAAGATCCAATGCGATAACAGCTGGATTCAACTACATTCTCCTCCCTAAATAGAGCCTTGCTAACTAAAGTAAGCTATTATTTTTTTCAAAGGCTCTTCTCGTAAACTGTGTTGTTGTTACCAAATAATACCACAAAAAGTGGTTATATATTGTTCTTCATCGTTGTACAGATGAAAAGATGTCACGAACAACGCTAGTTGTGTAAGCAACAATTAATGCGTAAACAGCCTTTTAAAACAACTTCGATGTACTTTCAACATATAAGTTAATTACATGAGTTTGAACTTATAAATCGATTCAGGTAGAGATTATTCCACCTAAAAAAATGGTCAACAAAAACTTCGGTTAACCTTCGACGATCGCAGCTTGGAATCAGCTAGCGTAATATTTTCTACTAAATAATCTGGTAAGCCCTCATGATTCATAACTTGTTCCGTAGTCAACCACATTACCTCGTCTACTTCATCAGGGCTTTTTGCAAATGGCTTGCCAGATTCATATTCACAAAGAAATACGATATCTACTACATGCTCTCCAAGATCGGTAACAAACGACGAGCTGTTTACATACCCAAGAATTGTAACTTGAATTCCAACCTCTTCGAATATTTCTCGCATTAGAGTTTTTTCTAAAATATCTGTACAATGTCCTTCTCTTTCAACCTTTCCACCAACTAAAGAGAGCTCACCACCTGCATGCTCTTCTTTCATACTTCGACGAATCATTAACCACTTTCCATCTTTATTAATAGCACCTTCAACATTGACAATAAACATGCGTATCCCCCTATTCCATTTTCTAAAATGTGAACCTCAGCGTTATTGTATGTATGAAATAAAAATTATCCTCCACCCAATCCAAGTAATATGTAATGTGTTCTATTAAAGTCTTGCCTAGACTCTGAACGAGGAAGAGTTGTCGTACAAATGCTTGCTGATGAATTAAAATCAAGAGGCAAATCTGCCATTATGGTTACGCATGATCAGCGTATGTTAGATTTATGTGATCGTGTTGTATATATCGAAGATAGTAAACTAAGCGAATCGTCAAATGAGCTTAACGCCTTAAAATAAACTGAAATAGCTTAACTAAGGGGTGCACAAATACCTCCTTAGTTACTCGATGAACAATCAAATTCCATGAAAATAAATTCGAATGACCCACCATTTGTATTTTGCATAAAAGCCCTCCCCTCTACAAAGCCTGCCTTCTTATAGACCTTAATTGCCCTTTTATTAAATATAGCAACTGAAAGAGTTATTTTTTGCGGTTTATATTTCGTTTTAGCATAGTTCAGACCAGCTCTCAAGAAATCTAAACCTAAACCATGCCCAGTTAATTTCGGCTTCAGTCCCAACCCTATATCGACTATAGACGTAGCAGTTTCGATAAAACTCATAAACCCAATAATTTCATTTTCTTTTTTAACTACATAATAATAATCTCTTCGTTTGTTTACATCTAAAAACTCAGCTAAATCTTCTTGATCTGCTTCCATGTCATAAAAGGAATAATCCCCATCATAGTGCCAATTGAGCGCTATATCCTCCGCTTGTTTTTGTGACATTTTTGTAAAGTCGTAAGTCATAATTCTTTCCTCTCTCTCAAAACATAGTCCTTTTCATGCAGGCCCACTGCTGCAATAGTCCAATCCAACTTTACTAATTAAAACTAATTAAAGTTGCTTTCGCCTAGATTAATATATTTATAACTAATAAAATTGCTTATACAACTAGTATTCGTGGCTTCTCTGCTTCTATTAAATGATTGCAGCAATTAAAAACCCCCTTTTTTAACAATATCAGAATAGGAAACGAAAAGAGTCTTTCTTCAATAAATATTATATTGATACAACTACTCTATGGTGGTATAATTTACCTCGAATTTGAAATTGTAAGAATATTTTTTATAAATACAACTGCTTATAAAATGGCAACAACGTAAATAGAGTTTACCTACACAAATTATATTGTAAGGAGATCTTTTACATATGTTCAAAAAGGTTAGAGAGTTCTACTTATTGTTTAATAAGGTTAATTTCAATAGTAAGATAACGCTTATGTGGCTAATTCTGTTCCCATTGCTTATGGCTATTCTTTATAATATGAAATTCCTTTCTGAGAAACCTAGCGAAAGTGTTTTTTTAATGTATTTTGGAGGTTACATAGCACTAATCATCATTTTAACAGCTTTTAATGTATGTACGAATATCATTCAAATGAGAGAACAAGGATTTTTAAAAAGATTTTTCTTTATTACGGGAAGTAAACTCCCTATTATAATTGGATTATTTTTGTCATTCTTTACAATTGCAATATTATCTGTATCTACTTTTACAATTTTTAGTTCAATACTATTTTTAGGAAGCACACATCTTACATTGAAATTTTGGTTATTAGGTGTCGTTTTGTTACTCGTCTCTTTTATTCCTATCACATTTCTCTGTCTCTTCTTGTTAATTCTTCCTATAAAGCAAGAATCTTTAATTACTTTTGCAAATATTATTATGTTTTTGTTATTTATGACATCCTTTAACAATAGTCTATCTATAGATGTCCCTGCTTATATAAGTCTTATTAACCCTGTAAATGTTGTACTTAACCTAGAAAACTATTTAATGTCAGTACTATTTCAAAATGATTTTAACTATATTAATATGTATTTTACGATTTTATTGCTCGGTGTTTATTTGACTATTGGGGTCTATTCCTACAAATCATTTAAAATTACAGCAATAAACTCAAGATCTTAGGAGAATTGGACATGATTACAGTTGAAAATCTAACTTATGAATACAAAAAGTCAAAAATAAAACGAAAGATACTCGATCAGCTTCATATCAAGTTTAAACCTAATAAAATCAATGTATTATTAGGTTCTAATGGTAGCGGAAAAACTACGCTGTTTGATTTAATATCTGGTTCCATAAAATTGCCAAATGAAATAAAAAATACACCTAGACAAAAAGATATTTTATATATGACTCAAAGCACCTTATTACCTTATTCAATAACAGGAAAAGATATCTTCAGGCTCTACCTTCATACTGACCATAGTACGAATTACAAAATTACGAAAGAACCTTTTTTTATAGATGGAATGGACACTATTGATAAAGATATGGTAACTAGGCTGTGGCAAACTAAAATAGGTGATATGTCCATTGGTGAAATAAGATGGCTTCATGTAACTGCCATTACGTTATTAAAAAGGAAGCTTTATATATTTGATGAACCAACCGCGGGTATTGACCCCCACGCTCGAGAGCGTATATTAACAAGAATTCAACTACTTACAAAAAGGGCAGACACAACAGTTCTAATGTCTACACACATCATGCAGGATTTAGAATATTTGAAAGCAAATTGTGCAATATTTTTCCTATCAAAAGGAAAAATCATATTTGAAGGAGATTATAACGAGTTTACGAACATTGGTAAAAACAATAGTCTTGATGCTGCTTTTAAAGAATTAATTTCCTAAAATATATCGGCTTGTTATAAATATATAGCAAGTCGTTTTATGATTTCCTAGTCAGAAGACTCCCACTTAATGACTTTTGACATACCAAAATTCAACGAATAATAGATTGTTTAAAAAGTATATATTGAACTATAAAAACTGAAGGCATGAGGTTGATGTATCATTTTGTCTACAACGAAAAACCATATTTTCACGGGGAAACCTACCTACAGAACCAACTAAACAACAAGCGGTTAAGCTCACTTATTATTTAATAGTTTTAAAGTGAATATTAAACTTCTATTTCCTAAATTCTTTATTAAATGTGCTGATGGAAATGATGACTATTAAACTAGCCACTTTATTCTAGTTAACAAAAATAAAGTGGCTCAAATTTAGGACTTCGCATATGATTACATACACTTTATCAAGAATAATCTATCTTTTATATTTGTGTAACAAAATTTAGCATAAGTCACTGGAATAACATCATGTTCTATCTTAACCTTGTTGTCGCCCCACCATCTAAAGGCATGATTACACCAGTCACCCATGATGCACGATCACTAGCTAAATATAGAATTGCCTCAGCTACATCCTCTGGTTGACCATTTCTTCCTATTGGATGAAATTCATTAAAGGTAGGTAATGTTTTAGAAACTTGTTCTTCAGACATAAATGTGTTGTAAATTGGTGTTTCTACAACAGCTGGTGCAACTGCATTCACACGAATGTTATCCTTAGCAAATTCTACAGCTAAGTTTTTAGTAAGTGCGTGTCTACCTGCCATTGCTGCTGAATATGCAGTAGATGGTGTCGCTTCAACTGACTGGATTGCCCACATTGAACCAGTATTGACGATTGCGCCACCTCCACGTTTTTTCATTTCAGGGATAACTACCTGTGCTGGATAGAAGGTACCTTTAACGATCACATCAATATAACTGTTTAAATCATCTTCTGTGTGATCTAAAAAACTAGTTGGGTTGAAGATTCCCGTATTAGCAACTAGTACATCCACACCTCCAAATTCTTCAACTGCTACTGCAACTAATTTTTCAGACGTAGCTTTAACACTTATATCTCCTGCCACATATGCAATGTTTTTACCTGTAGGATCAAGTTCCTTCGCTGCTTCAGTTAAGATACTTTCTCTTCTCCCATTTATGACTACTTTCGCACCTTCACCGATAAACTTCTTAGCCGTAGCCTTTCCAATTCCAGAGCCACCACCTGTAATGATTACCACTTTATCTTTGAACATCTTGCATTCCTCCTGCTGTTTTTATTTGACCTAGAGATCAATATCATTTGCTTATTCACATTCTACCTATCAATAGGTAGAATTGCAAGAGAAAAGATTTTTTTCTAAACAACTTTATTATGATTTGATAAAATAGCTATTTGAGTGAGTGTAGATCGGCAAGCTTTATTTAAAAGGGCCTTAATCCATACAAAGCTCATTTGTCTAGTACCATATTTTTCACACTTAACAGAAGTCGCCAATGACGTTTTTATTTCGATGACTTTACGAAATAGACTCCTTTGAATGTTTTTCAGCTTTAATTCGATATTATTTTTTCTCTGTTAGTGCATTCTCTGCTTTACCAGTGTTATTACCTAGGGTCTTGAACGATTTGTTCTGTAGCATCTATTAATAACAAATCCGCCTAAACTATAAGAGTAGCCACTTTATTATCCCAATAATAAAGTGGCTACAATGATTAATTTAAAAGATATTAGGATGTTTTGTTAATCAGCTTTTCTAACTCTTTTGCTATCTTACTAATATATTTTTCACTGTCAAAATTCTTTTTATCTAGCTCTCCTGCCATACGCTCTAAATCTCTTTCAATATGCTCAGTAATATTTCGAACATGGATAACCGTTTCATTAGCAGTTTCTTCAGCTAAAAAAGCTTCTTGAAGTAAGATTTTCACTTCTTCTCCATCGACTTCACCTAGCATGACACTGTTTACGATCATTGCTGATAATTGTTCCATTTGATTCGAATCAGATTTGAACGCTTCAATATGCTGCTGAAGCTGCTGAGCTGAATTAATAAACTTAAGCCAATTTACGTTACCTATGCCTCCATCTTCACTCTTAAATACAAGATATACATCATGGACACCTTTTGCGCCAGATATTTCAGCTGATTCAGTTACCCACGACTGCCAACCGCCTGTTTTCGTAATATTAATTGTTCCAATTAAATCTCCAGTAGGACTATCTAAATGAAGCTCAATCATCCCACCTTCAGAGTCAGTTGCTACCCTCGCTTCAACAGCTACAGCTCCCTCACCAAAGTCAACATTGTTGTAGCCTATATAATCACCGTTATCAGTATGACCAACGTTCAGGCCTCCACCAACGTCACTAGAATTTTCAGTTTGTACACCGTACTGTGTATCATAGTTTTCAGCTTCAATTTGTTCAAAAGCATTTATTGCAGGATTGTCCTGTATGGCATCCGAAAATGTAAACCAGTTTAGGTTACCTATACCACCAGTTTCACTTTTGAACACAACATATAGGTCATGAACACCATCTGCCCCTAAAACTTTTGCTGATCTTGTCACCCATGATTGCCAGCCACCCGTTTTTTCAACATCTATAGTACTAATGACAGGCCCAGTTGGGCTATCTAATCTAAATTCAAGTTCTCCACCATCGCCATCTGTAGCTACTCTCGCTTCAACAGATATTGCTCCACTACCAAAGTTAACATTTTTAAATCCGATATAGTCCCCGTCATCTGTATGCCCAACGTTTAAACCATAACCAGCATCATTAGCTCCTTCAGTTTGAATACCGAACAATGTATCATAGTTTTCAGCTTCAATTCTTTCAAATGCATTAACTTCGTTTGTAATTTCATTCGTTGCTGAAAATTCAAACCAGTTAAAGTTACCAATACCATTTGAGCCACCTTTAAACACAATATACAAATCATGTACACCAATTGCATTTTCAACTTGGGCAGAACTAGTTATCCATGATTGCCAGCCACCTGTATTCGGAATATCTATTGTACTAATCAATGTGCCTGTTGGACTTCCTAATCGAAACTCTATTTGTCCTCCATCAGCTTCTGTAGCAACCCTTGCCTTGACAAGTTGGGCGCCATCATCAAAATTAACATTTTTAAATACTACATAATCATCATTATCAATTTGTCCAACTACTAAGCCGCCACCGATATCATTTGCTGATTCAGTTGCAACACCTTCCATTGAAGAAAAGTTCTCAGCTTCCATTTGTTGATACGGGTTAAGTTCGAATAATCCACTATCTCCTTCCTGTTCACCGTTCCATGTAAAGGTAGCTACTGCCCCAGCAGGAAGTGAATACTCAAACGCTTGTGTTCCCCATCTTACTTTAAACGTTTTTTGTTCATTTGTACTATTCATTGCGAGTAATACTTTTGAACCGTCTGGATTTTTGAATACAACATTCTCTATTTCCATATTTTCATTAGACTCTATTCTCTTTGCCCCTGGCTTTACAAACTTACTAATATGTCCAAGCACGTAATACTCTACGTTCTTAACAATATCTCCAGTACCTTGATTTACTGTAACAACGCCACGACAGTCAACACATCCACCATTTATCGGACCAAAATTTTCGTCTAGTGCTAAGTTCCATAGTAAGACTGATTTTGCCCAATTGCGCGTTGCACCTATTACAATATTAGACATATTCCATTTTAAATTATCACCAAAATCAGTTGCCCATTCCCCACCAGAACATTCAGTAAACCAAATTCCTTTATCTGGGTGTGCATCAAACACTGCAGATTGTGACTCTGGTGCACCTGCATAACAATGGAATGCACTTCCTGCTACATAAGAATTAGCCTCTTCATCATTTAACACTTGAATTGGATAATCAAATTCATTCCAATTGTGATCCCAGGCAATAATCTTTGTATCCATTCCTTCTGCGTTAAAGGTAGGACCTAGATAATTTTTCACGAAATCAATTTGTTGATTTGCATCCATATACATACTTGGATAGCTGGTTGTTTCATGATGAGGTTCATTTTGCACTGTCACAGCATAAATTGGTAATCCTTCACTTTCATACGCTTGAAGATATTTCACAAAATAATCCGCATAAGACTGAAAATGTTGAGGATCCAAGCTCCCCCCATTTAATGTACCACTCTCTTTCATCCACGCTGGTGCACTCCATGGTGTACCTAAAATTTTCAATTGTGGATTAATACTTTTAATTTGTTGCAGAACAGGAATGACATCGATTCGATCTTCGTCAATTGTAAAATGACTTAAGGTTGGATCTATTTCACCTTCAGGCATATCATCGTACGTATAGCTTTTTAGATTAAAATCCGACGCACCAATTGTTTGACGCACAAAGCTTAAATCAATACCCTTTTCACTAAATAAATCATTTAAAATTTGTTCCTTATCACTTTCATTTAATTGGTTCAACAAATACGCTGAAGAGCCTGAAACTGCAGCCCCAAATCCATCCATTTCTTGGTATTCAATATTTTCATCAATATGAATATTTGCGGATGAGCTATCTCGTGAAAACGTAATATCTTCTTGTTGCTCAAGTAATTTAGTTTCATCAGGGGTTGTAAGCCAAACTTGAACGGATTCACCTGCTGCTATACCTTTATCTATCCCAATAAAACTTGTAAAAGTTAAACAGAATATAAGAAAAAACACCGCTATTGAACGAAGAGTTTTACTATTTCTTTTAAACATGTGCTATCTCCCCCACCTTATTTATATTTATTTAACAAAATATTGTAAACGTTAACATTATTAAGCCTACAAGTAGAGTTGTCTTATTTGTTTTTTGCTACATTTACTCACCTACCCTTTTATCTCTTTATGTAAACGTTATCATTTTATAATATTATCTTATAACAAACTTTATTTATATTCTATATTTTTTTACTCACAATGTTTTCCAATTCATCTATTAAAATGAGCAATATTAGGTCATTATGTTGACTTAATATTGCTCACATTTAGTTTATTTATACCCTCTAGTAGAATTCAACTCAAAGTATGATAGTATACGACCATTGTAGTCTTTATTTATGAGGAACGTAAATCCAAGTTTTTCTAATACATTCATCGACCTCTCATTCCTTGTTCTAACTCTAGCAAACAATTTTTCAATCCTTAAATACTTAAAAGCAAAACCTATTGCTACATTAGCTGCCTCTGTTGCATAACCATTACCCCAATACTGTTGATTAATGAGGTAGAGTATTTCAACATCTTCTGTATCGTCTATATATCTTAAACCACAATGGCCGATAAGCTTGTCGGTTTCTTTATGTATAACTGCCCATACACCAAAGCCATGTAGATTCCAATGGCTTACTATATTTTCCACGTAGTTTTTTGTCTCTTCACGGGACATCCCCTCTCCCCTGGCTAACCACATTCCAACTTCGTTTTGCTTGACGATTTTATACAGTGATTCAATATCGTTATGAGTTATTTTCCTCAAGTATAGGCGAGAGGTTTCTATGTTATCATTATTTACCTCGTTATCACTTAAGCTTTGCATCATATCATCCCTTACCCTTCGTTTATCAATTTTCTTGCAAGCCTATATTTTTTAGCCAATATGTAAGTTGAAATCTATGAATGGTATATCGTGTTCAATATTGTATTTCATTCTTTTAAGAACCTTGTTTACTTTCTCATTCGAATGATCGATGTTCATATATTTTGAAGTATATACATATGAATAAATTTGTCTGTAATCGAGAAAGTAAGGTATTTTTGCAAGCCAATATTTATCAAGCAAATTTTCATTCGTATACCCTGACATAAACGTATCATAAAAACGCAAAGTAAAATCTCTTCTTCTTATTTGTTCAGATGAAGGAATAGTTTTTACTGCGTGATATAACGAAATTGCGATATCATATGCAAACCAATTTTTCTCAATATCTCCAAAATCAAATAAGATAATCTCACCAGCATGCACATGAAAGTTATGATGATGAAAATCATTATGTATCGTTCCATAGCTATTGATATCTTTATCTAACAATTGTAACTCAGCTATATATGTTTGCCACTTATCCAATACTTTGTTCTCAATTGGTGGGTATTCCGTAAAAATACTGTTATTGTTCCATTCTTTATTAATAACAAGGCTATTTCTAGAGGTAGGATATAATTTAGCAACATGATGCATCCTCCCCATAGCTTCTCCCCATTTCTTTACGGTCAATAAATCAGCTAAATGAAGATCAGCAAGAACTGAACCATGCGCCTTCTCGAAAGCCACGACGATATAATACTCACTTTCCCATTTCATTTCTTCAATGAACTTACCTTTTACAGACCGAACAGGTAATGATATGTTTAATCCATGTTCAGATAAATAATTCATCCATGCTAACTCTTGCTTTACTGAAGAAATATCATATTTAGTTCCTGATAGAATTTTTAATATAAAATTGCTACCTTTAGCCTTACATTCATAAACATTTTGATCAAATCCTCCTAATAACTTCAATGAAGTAGGCTTGACCCCGTATTTTGCTGAAACCTTTTCTAATAGTGAGTTTTGTATTGTTGGTCACCAACCTCTTAACATTGATTTCTTTCCGTTTGTTAACTTTCATTTTATAAAACTACCATACCTTAATTATTCGTATAGCGATTAGATAGTTTCTTTTTATGTTCATGAAAAATTTTTTCCAAAGAGATATCATACTTGTTAGCGATAACAATTAAGTTTCCTAATACGTCACCCAATTCTTCCGTTAACTCTTGTTTATTTTCCTCAAATGTCCCACTTACTTCATCTGGTCTATCTCTTCCTATTTCAAGGGACCTGATCGCTCGTGCAACCTCACCCGTTTCCTCTGCTAGAAAACCAATTCGAATAAATATATCTAACTCTGACCACCCTCTTGTTTTATAATATTCCTTAACCCATTGTTGAAACTCAGTTACATCCATCATCTAGCTCCGCCTTTCATCAACCGTCCTGCCTCTTGGTTTTTTATGCTATTATTTAATTGTTTTGATCGAAATCGCTAAAACACCCCATCGTTCTTCTTGCTCAAGCGTCTATATTTCGTATGTTCCTTCAAGTAAATCTTTCATCGTCCAACCTTCACAGTCGATATCCTTTAAAGGAATATCCTCGTACATGTCTTTAAAAGTATAATAATTTTTTAGTCCTGTTACATTTACCCTTAGTGTTTCATCTGCTTCAGGAACAGTGATAAATTCAATAGTATCTCCAATTTTTATTTTCCTTCTTTTTTGATCATTTAAGCGTACTTCAACAGTTTTTTTGCCATCTTTAATCGCTTGTAGGTACGTTTTATATAACCCCATTCTGTGTAACATAAACTGCACCACCCCCATACACATAAACTATTTATATTATACGTCATTTGAAGAGTTCAGTTTTAAAAAAAGAAGAATTAAATAAGCACCAAATATAAGATAGAAACTATTGTACAAGAATGTTTATATGGTCCCATATAATAGAAAAATAGTATAATATTATCTATACATTTATTTATCAAAATGAACTTTTGGAACGTACTTAACTAAGAGGAGGGTTTGAAAAATGATATTACATATCATTGAAAAAGAAGCCTGGTTCAAGGCACAAAGAGAGGGAATCTATACTCCATCCAGCATAGAAACTGATGGCTTTATTCACTGCTCTACTAGTGAACAAGTTGTAGATGTTGCAAATTTTTTGTATAAGGGTCATACAGATCTAGTACTTTTATGTATAGACCCTAATAAAGTCGAAGCAAAGATTGTATATGAAGACTTGTATGAAGCGGGAAAATTATTCCCACATATTTATGGTTCATTAAACATAGCTGCTGTATTTAAAGTTATACGCTTTATACCAGATCGTAATGAAGGTTTTAGCTTACCTAAAGAATTAACAGATCTTAATAGTTAATGAGCTTTGCTGTTTTTTATCTTCTAATGTTGACCACAAGTTTCTAATAAGAAGGGGATCGAAGTTATGTCTACCCTTCTTACTGATCTATTACTTCGTAAATGCGATTTAAATTTGATTAAACTACCTCTAACACTAATTTTTCTATACCTAATAACTAATTAAAACACTCTTGCTATAATGCACTCATACCACCCTTTACATTTGTCACTTGTTTAAAGCCGTTTTTCTTTAATAGTTTACTCGCTTGATTACTCCTCATTCCACTTTGGCAAATTACAACTACCTCTTTATCCTTTGAAAGCTGACTCATTTTTTTACTCAGTTGCTGCAAAGGTATATTTTTAAACCCTCGAATGTTGTTTGTTTTAAACTCACCAACTGTTCTAACATCGATAAATTGTTTGTTAGGTGCGCTCATTTGATTTTTTAATTCTGTTACTGAAATTTGTCGTACACCTTTAGTCGGAACAAGTTTTTGAAAAAGAACTACAATAAATAAACCAATCATGATATAACCGATAAATTCCACCTATCTAACCTCCATTTTCTGAATTACCCACATGGGTATATTACGAAAATTATATAAGAAAGTCAACTAATAGAATTCTATTATCGTAGCCATCAAATTGTAACAATTTGTTTTTAACTTAAAGCTTCCTTATATGCGTATCTTTATATGAAACATTTCCTGCAACAAAAAATTCTTCCCTCTTGAAAACTAGTTTTTAACTCGTTAGAATAGTGTTCAATTACCCACATGGGTATATAAATGTGCGAAGGAGGATCTATATGCGTAAAAATTTAAAAGAACAATATAACCCAATGTATTTTTTATCATCACTCGGCAATGGAGGCTTAGCTGTAGCATTTTACATGTACCTCATGTTTATGGTCGAACACCCTGGCAAGCCGATGGCAAACTTTGAACATGTACTCAATGGCTTTAAATCAGGTAATTTTTTGCTAATATTAACGATTGCAATTGCTCTACTAGGCATTATTTACTTTGGATTTAAGCATTACAAACTACTATTTTGGAATATTGCAGAATATAGCAAGTTTAAGAAAACAACAGCTTACAATAATTTAAGAGAATCTAACAATGAAGTTACATTAATGGCAATCCCGTTAACACTCGCTATGAGCGTAAACGTTGTTTTTATTATTTTCGGTACTTTTATACCAAATCTCTGGAATTACGTTGAATATTTATTCCCTATCTCGTTAATTTCATTTATCGTGATAGGAGTATATAGCTTATACATTTTTAAGAATTACGTTACTCGACTCATGCTAAATGGAGATTTTGACTTTGTCATGAATAATAATCTCAGTCAAATGCTAATCACTTTTACCTTTAGCATGGTAGCCGTAGGTTTTGCTGCTCCTGCTGCGATGAGTCATACAAAAGTTGTTTCGACGATGGGTCTATTATTATCAATATTTTTCATTAGCATTGCCATAGTCTTCATAACTATCCATTTAGTCCTAGGATTTAAGTCAATCTTCAAACAAGGGATTGACGTACAAGGCAGTCCTAGCTTATGGATGATGATTCCTATACTAACACTTATCGGCATTTCCATCGTGCGTAATTATATGGGCTTTAGTCATCATTTGTTACATGAGCCTAACCCAAGTGAGCTACCGCTTTTAATTATTTTAACTATACTTGTATCGATTCAACTAATATTTGGTTTAATTGGTTTTTCAGTTCTTAAACGTACTAGCTATTTTAATGAATATATTCATGGATCAAAGAAAAGCCCTGGAAGTTTCGCACTTATTTGTCCTGGTGTTGCTTTTATGGTGCTAGGATTTTTCTTTATTCATTGGGGTTTTGTAAAAAACGGGCTAGTTACTCAATTTTCTACCGTTTATTTCTTGTTAATCATCCCTTATATTTATGTCCAAATGAAAACTGTACGTACAGTTTCAATACTTGAGAAAAAATTACTTCGTATATAAAAGTGATATGCCAGTAGAAGGATTTCAAAAATCAGGCTACTGGCTTTATTAACTTAACAAACACCTAACATTTTTTAGCATCTAAAAAGGTTTTGCTTTATAATTAATTGTGAAAAAGTTATAAAGAGTGGTGATTCGGTGTTTAAACTGTTATTGATAGAAGATGATAAGACTCTCTTTCAAGAGATGAAAGATAGGTTGACTCAATGGTCTTATGAAGTATATGGTATTGCAGATTTTAATCATGTCATTCATGAATTTACAACGATTAGACCACACCTAGTCATCATCGATATCCAATTACCTAAATTTGATGGGTTCCATTGGTGTAGAATGATTAGAGACCTTTCAAATGTTCCTATTATATTTCTATCATCACGTGACCATCCTACTGATATTGTTATGTCGATGCAGCTTGGAGCAGATGACTATATACAAAAGCCTTTTCATTTCGATGTACTAATCGCCAAAATTCAAGCTACTCTTCGGCGTGTATATAATTATAACTCTGAACAAGGTAATCTCCAATCATGGTGCGGTGCCACAGTAGATTATGAGAAAAATATAGTAACAAACGATGTAGGAACGATAGAGCTAACAAAGAATGAAATATTTATATTAAAACAATTGATTAAGGACAAGAATAAAATCGTAAGTCGGGATAAACTAATGAATAGTTTATGGGACGATAAACGTTTTGTAAGTGATAATACATTAACTGTTAATGTAAATCGCTTACGACGACGGTTAGATGAACTAACATTAGGACAATTTATAGAAACAAAAGTTGGACAAGGATATATGGCTATCGAACAGGATAAAAACTATGATTAGAAGATTTTTGAAAGAAAGGCGAAGCTGGATATTGCTAGTTTTATCATTACAACTATTATTCATTTTTGTCGCTTATATTGATTCACTGATTCCGTTAAAGCCAACCATTTATATCGTTTTTTTATCAGCCATCATTTTCAGTCTTTTTCTAATCATTCGTTATATTAAAGAAACAGCCTTTTATCATAGTTTGGAAGAACGTGAAAACAACCTTGACTTTGCAAGTATACCTGAGCCTGAGAGTCCTTTTGAAAATATTGTTCAACAACAAATGCTTAACCAGATTGATTGGTTAAAACAAGTGAATTCTGAAAATTTAATTGCATTGGAGCAAGAAAAGGATGATATGTTATCTTGGATTCATGAAGTAAAAACTCCTTTAACGGCAATGCATTTAATGATTGAACGCATTGAAGATAAAGAATTGAAAGCTAGCTTAACTTATGAATGGTTACGCATTCATCTGCTTCTCGATCAACAGCTGCACCAAAAACGAATATCGTCTATTGAAAACGATTTATTTATAGAACAAGTTGATGTCGAATCAATTGTGATCAAAGAGATTAAAACACTACAAACTTGGTGTATTCAACAGAGGATTGGCTTTGATATACATATCGACGAGACAGGAGTACTTTGTGATGCAAAATGGCTTGCATTTATTATAAGGCAACTGTTAACAAATGCAGTGAAGTATAGTAGTCAATCAGATATAAGTATTACAAGCTATCAACAAGATGGGCAAACCTTCCTTGAGGTGAGAGATTTTGGGAGAGGGATTGACCCAAAAGATTTACCTCGAATTTTCGATAAAGGGTTTACATCAACAACAAATCATGACGACCAAAATGCAACTGGCATGGGATTATATTTGGTCAAAAAAGCCGCAAAATCTTTAAAAATTACCATTTCAGTACAATCAATACTCGGAGAGGGTACTACTATTACTTTGACATTTCCAAAACGTAATGACTTCGTCAATATGATAGGCGTGTGACAAAAGTGTCACATGCCTTTATCATTTTGTTCGGACAATCGAAGGAAATGAAATCTCACTATTTTTATAATTAAACTATAAGAGAAAAGGAAGTGATGGTATGTATATTTTAGAAGCTAATAAAATTAACAAAAGCTTTGGTAATAAGTTTCATAGACAAGAAGTTTTAAAAGGAATTGATCTAAACATTGAAGAGGGCGAGTTTGTTAGTATTATGGGACCGTCTGGTTCAGGGAAAACAACATTACTTAATGTGCTATCTTCAATTGATAAAGTAAGTAACGGAACAATCACCATTGAGCAAAATGAACTTACAAAAATGAAGGATAAACAACTTGCTAATTTCAGAAAAAAGCATTTAGGTTTTATCTTTCAAGAATATAATTTGTTAGACACACTAACAGTCAAAGAAAATATACTATTACCGCTATCTATTACAAAAGTATCGAAGAAAGAAGCTAAACAAAAATTTCATGATGTAGCAACCGAACTAGGTATCCTAGACGTAAAAGATAAGTATCCTAATGAAATTTCTGGTGGACAAAAGCAGCGGACTTCAGCAGCTAGAGCATTTATCCATGAGCCTAGCATTATTTTTGCTGATGAACCCACAGGTGCGCTCGATTCAAAATCTGCATCAGATTTATTACACAAGTTAAGCGATTTAAACATAAAACGAAAAGCAACAATCGTTATGGTCACTCACGATCCAGTTGCAGCAGGGTATAGTAATAGAGTTATTTTCATCAAGGATGGATTAGTATATACACAGTTAAATAGAGGTGAACAAAATAGACAGCTCTTTTTTAAAGACATAATGAAAACACAGGGTGTTCTAGGTGGTGTGCAATATGAGCATTAATCAGCTCATCATAAGAAACTTGAGAAAAAATCTAAAAAATTATTATCTATATGTATTCGCATTAATTTTTAGTGTGTCCCTTTATTTTTCATTTGTCACTTTACAATATGACCCTTCAATGGATCCAGTAAAAGGATCAATAAAAGGAGCTGCCTCTATTCGAACGGCATCTATTTTACTCGTAGCTATAGTAGCTATTTTCCTTTTATATGCTAATAAAATATTCATAAGACGTCGGGGTAAGGAAATAGGCTTATTTCAGCTCATAGGAATGACAAAAAGAAGGATTTTCTGCATTCTTTCTGTTGAGAACTTCATACTATATTTTAGTTCATTAATGGTTGGAATATTTCTTGGGTTTTCAGTGTCAAAATTAATTGTGATGATTTTATTTAAGGCGACAAAGGTTGAAACAATCGCAACCCTACATTTCTCATCCGAAGCATTTACCCAAACCATTATAGTTTTTTCTATTATATATCTTTTTATTATGTTCATGAATTTTCTTTTCATCAATAGACAGAGCATTTTATCTTTATTTCAGGTGACTTCAAAGACAGAAGGCAAAATGAAAAAATTATCTATAGTTGAAATCATAATTGGAATACTAGGAATCATTTTAATCGTTATTGGCTATTATGTATCATCTGTACTATTTAATGGTTATTTTACCTCATTTAATGATTTATTTTTTGCGATGATAGGTATTTTAGCATCCGTTATTTTGGGAACATACCTTTTATACAAAGGTTCTGTTAGTGTAATTTCTCAAATCACCAGGAAAAGAAAGGAAGGTTATTTAAACATTAATGAGGTGTTATCACTTTCAACGATTATGTTCCGAATGAAATCTAATGCCTTGCTATTAACAGTCATTACGACCGTATCTGCCCTTGCAATCGGCTTATTATCATTAAGTTATATTTCTTATTACTCAGCAGAAAAATCTGCTAGGAATAGTGTAGCGGCTGATTTTGCTTTCACCAATGTACAAGATGCAAAACAATTCACACAGGCATTGAAGTCACAAAATATTAACTTTTTAGAAAGAAAAGTAGATGTGATTCAAGCACATGCCAATCTGGAGGATATATTAGATGTAAACATAGAGGAAATAAACACTGATCCAAGCTTAACGACTGTAGCAGTTATAGGTGATCATGCCTTGCAAGAAATTGACCTAGATCCAAATGAAATCCTTCTTGCAGGTTATGAGAATTCTAAACAAACAATGATGCCGATTAACAATAGTGGAGAAATTGAATTGATGGGGCAAAATATTGTCTTAAAGCAAAATTATATAGGGATTAATCGTAATGACTTCTACATCTCAAGTTACTTTACCTTTGGAGGATTAGCAGTTGCAATTGTAGATGCCATAACATTCAATAAATTAATGACTGATTTAAATCCAGACATACAAAAAGAATCCTCAGTCTATATCGGAATTGATATTATTAACAACGAAAATATTTTAACAGCAAATGATATATACCAAACACTTGATAGTGAGAATGCTCATTCATCAAGCCTACAAATGAGTAATAGCCATAAAAGAAATATAGGGTTGCTTATGTTTATCGTTGGCTTTTTAGGATTAACCTTTTTGATTACATCAGGATGCATCCTGTATTTTAAGCAATTGGATGAAAGTGAAGAGGAAAAGGGAAGCTTTACAATTTTACGTAAACTCGGCTTCACACAAGAGGACTTATTAAAAGGAATTCAAGTAAAGCAAATGTATAATTTTGGAATACCACTGCTTTTTGGGCTACTTCATAGCTATTTTGCAGTTCAATCAGGATGGTTTTGGTTTGGAACAGAGCTTTGGACACCAATGATTATCGTTATGATATTATATACTGCCCTGTATTCGAGCTTTGGCGTGTTATCTGTTCTTTATTACAAAAAAGTCATAAAAGAAGCATTATAGTAGTTGAAAGGTCAGATTTAAGTTGGTAGAAAAAATAGAGAGCCTGTTATCATGATAGAATTAAACAGGCTCTTATTCTGGTACTTTTATCCTTAGCTTAATAATAAGAATGGTTATACCTTAAGCTCAGAAAAAGTTAATAGAGATTATGATAGTTATATCACACCACTATTTCATATTTACAATGCTCACCATAAATATTCGCAATGCCTTTTAATTCATATTTTCTTTGATAATAAGTATTTAATCCTTTATTACTTCGAAGACAATCAAAACGGATGTATTGTTTTCCTTGACCTTTTACTAATTGTACTGCCCATTCGATTAATTTTTCACCTATTTGTTTACCAGCATATTCTCTGTGAACGACTATTCGATGCAAATAAACAATATTATTGTTGTTTCGTGCTTGTCCCCAAATATCAGTATCCCATTCAGTTGGTTGATCCTCCAATGTAATCGTAGCAATTGCTTTATTTTCTTTCAATAAAATATAAGTATTCCCTTTTAAAATAGAATCTAATATCTCTTGTGTATTTTCCTCTAAATGAGTAAGATAATAATCCCATTGCGTTGTACCTTTTGTTTGTAACCATGTAGCTGCTTGAATTAATAGTTGTAAAACGACTTGTAAGTCTTTTTCTTTTGCACTCTTTAAATGAAATGTTCCGCCATCCGCATAAAGCTCCATTTAATCCCCCTCTTTTCATACGGCTCTTGTCGATCTCGTTAAGCTTCACCAACAGCTAAAATGACATCTCCATATGCTTCACCATCTAAACGAACTTCATATCGCCATAGTCCACTTAAAGGCAGCATAAAGCTCACTGTAAAGCGGTTTAAACTGTCGTAACCAGAGCTAGGTTCTGTAATCGTTTGTGGGGGTATGGCATTTATACGTTTCCCCGTTTCCTTATGGTAGGCTTCTATTTCTATTGTTTTCCCATTAAAGGTTTCAAATGGTGCTGTGAAGCTAATCATATAACCATACGACCTACCAGCAGCAAGCGTAGGATCAGGATAAACAGTAAATAACGTCTTACCATTGTCACTATATTCTTGTCGGACAGTCCAATCATTCTGGATCTTTTCGTTATCACTATCTACCTTTGCAGTTTCAGCTTTGCAACCAGTGAAAACAAGCGATACTAAAAATAAGAAACTTAAACTAAAATAAATCATTCTATTCATCACACCACTCCAGTCAATTAAGGAAATTATTACTAAATATGACGCAAATGACTGGAAATTTGTTTCATGTTTTTAAAGGTTATTTTCAATACTTAGTTGCAGTTGTATTCTTACTAAATAAGCTCAACTTATGAGTTTTTATATAGAGCTGTTTTCACATTAATTGGTCCTTTATGCATAAGAACTAAACACGTTCGGCATCTTTTCACCAATAAAGACTATTAAAGTCATTAATACATCAGTTGCTAACATTTAAGTGAAAAAAGCAATAAAATTTAAGAAAAGGGCTTATATAATAAGCATTTGTTCTAAGGTATAAGCACGTATACATCTACCGTTCGTGGTATCTTTTCTACTTTTACAATTATTGAGCCCCTTCAAAAAGATCACTCTGTCCATTTCTAAGTAAAAATAACATCAAAGTTTATGAACAGAGCCATCCCTTTTTACGAAAACAATAGCATAATCACTGTATATTAACCTCAACTAGTGAAATTGGATTTACTTCGCCTACATCTAAAAGAACTTCATCTTTGTATAACAGTTGAACCCGTTGTAAAAACCATTCTACAGTTGATGGATGATCGATATCTTCGCTATGCATATACATAATTGGGGCAAAGTTTTTTGCATAATACATACCTCGATTATAATCAGCCACGACGACATCGTTTGCTACAGAACTACCTGTTCTATCTTTAAACCATCCACTTCCTATTCCAAAGCTAGGACTCTTCGTACCAATTAAATCATCCTCAAACGTATTTCCCCATAAGCCATCATAGGCTACCCATCTGTACAAATCATTCGTTGTGTAATCACTACCGATCAATGAGAAATTTTCTTGAATATCCCATATTGGACCTCTATTTGTCACATCATTTGGCAGTGGAAATCTAGAATATGTGGCTACCCTTGGATAACTTGCATGAGAAATCTTTGAAGAAAAACCTACAGGTCTATAATCATCTAATAACGTTGTTATTCGAGCATTTATGTGATAACTGCTATGAGACTCACTCACTACAATAACGTCATTCTTAGAGGAGAAATGCACAGAGGGTTTGCTCCCAAAGTCTAGAGGCGTTCCAACTGCTTTAGTTCCATTCCATTTTGACCACTGTATATTTTCACCATTTAATTGGCCGATATTATAGTATAGCCTGTCACCACCTTCATGAATTTCAAATATTTTACCATCTTGTGTGACAGTAACATCAGGAAGATACCCTGTATCATAAAACGTTCCATTAGAAGTCCAGTCAACCTGTTCTCCATTTAAAGAGCCAACATTATAGTATAGATTTCCCGATGATTCATGCATTTCAACAATTGTATTATTTGATACCGTAACAGAAGGGTGACGGCCCGTATCGTATTTATGACCTTTTGTCATCCAGCTTATTTTGTTGCCGTTCAATTTCCCTACACTATAGTACAAATTCCCACCTGTGACCTCATTCTCATGAATTTCGATAATTGTTCCATCCGTAGTAACACTTACAGAAGGATTTTGCCCAGTATCATAATATGTTCCATTCGTTGTCCAATTGATTCTATCCCCTTCAATTGTTCCAATATTATAATATAATTTCCCACCAGTAACTTCATTCTCATGTACTTCAATAATTTTACCGTCATTGGTAACAGTAAGTGCTGGATTTTGCCCAGTATCGTATTTAGTTCCTAAACGAAGCCACTCCACCTTTTGATCAACAATTTTCCCCAAATTATAATAAAGACTTCCACCGGTAACTTCATTTTCATGCACTTCAATAACCATTCCATCAACAGTAACTGCTACTGATGGCTTTTGCCCTGTATCATAATTACTACGTTCATAGCTTTTCATATTTTCACTATATATAAAGCTGTCATCGTACCATTGCCCTTCATTTGAATGGGCTGCATAGTACACTGTTTCAATTTCCTCAGTCTCTTTATCAGCTATCACTCTTACTTTTTCCCAATCTCCTTCATGAGCACCTTGTCCAACTGCTCCATCCATTACGCCATTATATGGATAAAAGAATGAATATTGAACACCAACCTTTGTATCGTTTTCATAAACTTGCGCATAAGCCTTTGCACCTTCAAGGTCTCCTCTTTTTGTTAACTCATCGACAATATTTAAGCGTAAGTCCTCATTCTTCGCATAGGCTGATGTAACGTTAAAACATATTAAACTACTAAATATTAGTATAATGGTGACTAATTTCCTCATACTATTCTCCTCATTTCCAATCTCTTTTTTTGATAAAATTGTACATGAATCGAGATTAGAAAACAAAGTAATTTTCAGAATTTATTGTAAATTAAGATAATAGAACTATGATTTTAGATATCACACTCTCTTATTCTTTAACTTATGCTGTAAAAACGGCACTTCTGACCTATTTCAAAACCATGGGGGACATTTACCTTCTTTGATACTACTCTCTAGGATGAGATGAGGTTTTAAAGTAGAAATTAGTTTATGTACCAAATGCTAATGCTACGAATGTTAGCACTTCATTGTTCAATAAAATGAGAATAAGAAAAATATACGAAAAGAGCTTATAAAATAGAAAAAGGAACTTTCTTATAATGAACTGCATCCTTCATGTCAGTCGTTAATCATCGGATGTGTTCACGTCGAAAGTTCCTTATGTTTCTATATACAATGTTCAACTAGATATCTTTAGCTGTTCACTCACAGCCATTATCATCACAATACGTACCTTTTGCATTTTCTGTATTAAGCGAAGTTAGTTTGCTTGATTGTTTTTCTTCTTCTAGCACTTTCTCTAATGCACCAACAAATACTTCTGTCGGTTGCGCACCAGATATGGCATACTTATCATTAATGACGAAAAATGGCACACCTTGAACCCCAATGCTCCTTGCTTCGGATTCATCACTGCGAACATCATCTTTATATTGCTCACTTTCTAATACTGATTTCGCTTGTTCCCGGTCAAGCCCAACATCTTCAGCAATATCAAGTAATGTGCTATGATCTCCAATATGCTTAGAATCGGTAAAATAAGCTTTTAATAATTTTTCTGTTAGTTCCTCTTCCTTACCAACAACCGAAGCATATTTTGCTAAACGATGAGCTTCAAACGTGTTTGTGGGAAGCATGTTTTCAAAACGAAAGTCCAAGCCAACTTCTTTAGCTCTTTTACGAATCCCCTCATTATTTTGCTTCGCCTGTTCAATGGACACACCGTATTTGTTAGCAATAATTTCATGAATTGATAAGTTCGTATCTCGCGGTGAATTTGGATCAAGTTCAAAACTTTTATAAGATACATCAGCTATATTTTTTAGGGATGTTCTTTCTAATGCATCCTCTAAATGTCTTTTTCCTATATAACAAAATGGACATACAAAATCTGAATATACTTCGATTTTCATCGTTTGCACCTCAATAATAGTATTTATGATGTTAGCATAACATAGTATGAGCAAATATTATTACGATATGCTCATGAGGTATCCATAAATAGGGCTTGTCATTTGACTACTTATCTACTTGATAGTAGATTATTTATATGGATAATAAAACTACATTACAAAAAATTTTAGATGTCGGTCAGCATCTTATTCAGAAAAACGGTTATAACGGCTTTAGCTATGCTGATATCGCTGAGCAGGTCGGTATAAAAAAGGCAAGTATTCATTACTATTTTCCATCAAAAAAAGAATTGGTCCAAGCAGTTCTACAGCAATATCACAAGGATTTTCTTAATGATCTTTTCCAAATAGATCAACAGTTTAATGACCCTGTAAAAAAACTTAAGGCTTTTTTCCAACTGTATCGTAATACTCTAGACAATAACTCAAAAATTTGTTTATGTACGATGATGGCAGCAGAAATTTCCTCCTTCCCAGAGGAAATACGTGGTAATATTAATCAATTTTTTGTTGATAATGCAAAATGGCTTGAAAATGTGTTAGCTGAAAAAAAAGCAACTGAAAATCCTATTCAAGCTGAGGATTTACGAGATCAAGCACGCCTATTCTTAGCGGTTGCACAAGGTGCTCCCCTGTTAGTAAGGACTTCTGGAAATTTTGCACAATATGATTCTATGGTGGACCATTTATTAACAAATCTTTAAAAAGCGTTACAATAAAACCAGCGTTGATTATCCTTATCCACATCAACACTGGTTTTATTTCACCTGCATAGTTATCTTTAGTATAATTTAAAACATACGAGACCCTTAACCCAATTGCTAATAAAAAGGCTAAAACTTCATAGGTTCACTCTTCTTCAGCACTATTAGTAGTCGTAAGTTTCTTTTCAATAGTTTTTCACCAATATCAAATCAAACTACTCCTGTAACCAATAATAATATGATTTTCGTCAACATTCCTTAAACGCATTTCTTTTTAACCTTAATTAACTGAGTAATTGATTCTCAAGTATAGACTTTACAAAATTAGTTTGTTTTTCTGCATATTTATCTTTATTTTTATTTACTAAGCGTTTTTTAAGCTATTCATACTCACTTCTCATTTTTTCGTTACTTCTTAAATAATCTCTAAAAAACAACTGTTCATGCAAAGATAACAATCACAACTAAGTATTAAAAAAATCCTCTACATAACACTTTTTTTACTATTTAATGCCTCATTTAATACTTGTAAAGAAAGTTCATGGTCATTCATTACATATGGTATTTCCTCTGGTTCTACCCAAATACGTGAGGAAGTTTCATTCTCTCTTTGGAAAGGAAAACACTCTTCTATTTCCATTCGATAAAATATTTGATAGCCAACAAGAGGATACTTCCCACCATGCTTAAAGAGTGGATTATGTTCGTGACTTACTTCAATTGCTCCAATATACTCTACCTTACCTTTGACATAACCTTCCTCAAATGCTTCTCTATGAAACGCTTCCTCAGGTGATTCTCCATCCTCAACATGTCCACCTGGTATATTAAATCCTCTACCTTTTACATCCACTAACAGAATTTTACCTTGACTAAAACAATAACCATGTGCGCTTGTAATTTGTTTAACGTCTTGTATATGTGCCATTGGTAACCATGAAAGTTTTACGTGATGTCCATCCCAATTTACAAAAATATGGTTGCTCATATATTATCCTTTCAATAGCAACATATTGAGTTTCCTTATTAACATGCTGTTTTCACATTATTTGTTATTTTTCGTACTAAGAATTATACAACTTGAGTTTTGTAGCATATTGTCTTCTAAAAAAATCACAAAATCACTTTAAGCTTCTTGTTATTTGTAATAATAGCAGCAAAGTTTACAAAAATCCCCTTTTAATAAGCTTAGCATAAATTTATTCTATATAATGTAATTATTTCCAAATTACTTAAGCTATTTCTCATCGATGCTTATGAGCTTCACAGAAATGAAGAACCATATAAAACATTTAATGCTGATAATATTCAGTTTAATTTATATGGCTTTAATAGAGGAAGGTTTACAAGCAAGCAGCTACAACATAATACAAAAAGAGGACAATTGATAACTACGGGGATGTGGAGTTTAGCAATCTTCTTGCCATCACAACTAAACAAGAAGATTAATCACCACTTTTGTAAAATAACTAGAAAAGCTAACAAATTTAGATTTCACAGCTAAGTATCGTTGCTTCATAAGTGATTTCTTTGTAATTAAAGTTATTTAATTATTTACTGTGTTACTATTATCTATATTTCGAAAAAAATAACTGAGCCTCTCATCCTCTCACCCCTCTGTTGAATGAGGGAAAAAGGACAGGCTCTCGATGAATGTGTGGAGTTCCTCACCCGGTTATCGAAGCTATTTTTCTCTCAGATCAATAGACCCTTACTAATTTATTTAATTAAGCAATTCACTAGAAAAGGTTACGTAGTAATTGAGAAGAAAAATCCCCCCTGAATTTTAGTTGAACCCGGGTTTAAGTCTATCTATGAAGAACAACAAACTACGCTTCCTTATCAAGGATAGTTAATAGTTCAGTAGGTTTATTTATAATATAGTCAGGTCTTTCCACTTCCAAGCTTTGTCTTGCGTCGTACCCCCAAGTAACAGCAACAGATGTAACACCTATTTCCTTACAAGGAGGGATATCACGAATTTCATCACATATGTATAAAACTTCACTGTTCTTTAACTCGAGTCGCTTCAAGAGTTTTTTTATTGTTATGTTTTTTTGAAATAATGACCTTGTGCAAATTACGTTATCAAATACATCAATATTGTTTGCTTTTAAAAATGTTCTTATGTTTTCTTCATTATTGGAGGAGATAATGTCTAGTTTATATTTCCGTTCTTTTAGGTTCATTAGAAGATGTTTTATACCTTCTACCACTATTAGTTCATTTATTCTTGTATTGTAGTTTGATTTCATATCATAAACTATTAAAGGCAATTTATACCATGATACCCCTAACATTTTACACCTTTCTTTTATGGATAAGGTGCTCATGTACTCAACCTCATCTTTGCTCATTTTTCGATACCCATATTTTGTTGAAAGTTCATTGAAAAGTGATACTGCTAAATCTCTTGATTTGACAAGTGTTCCATCAAAATCGAATATAACATGTTTAATCAAGGTAACCTTCCTTTCTGAAGTTGTTATTGCTGAATCTCAACTAGATAATCTATTGCAAGTAATTATGATAAGTAGGCTCTTCTGATAAACTTTGTTACCAGATTTAAAGAATTAACTACCGTGGCACAACCTTGACAGTAATAAATTTTAAGAAACCTGCAAAATAAAAAATCTAAAAAAGAGATCATTTAAAAGTAGCATATTTACCGCAACTAATCCGACGATGCTAACTCCATACAATAATCATGCAATTAGTTTGTTATTTTTTAGTAACTACTAAAAACAAATATAGCGTATTATAATTTTGCTCAGCTTTCTACTAGACTTCCATCCAATAAAAAATAGCTTATCCATATTCAATATTAACAATATTAGAGAATTTATCAATTCATAAAAAACAATAATCTATTAACCAACAGCCATTCATTAAGAGTTTTTCTTTGTTTGAGACAAAACAGATACAGATTAAAGAGATATCCAATGTAGGGTTAATAATGAGCTTTATATATGATGAACTTTAATTTTATACCAAATGTCCTTCCAATTCTTTTTAGTTATCCGTTCCTCATATATCGCAGCCCTTTCTTTAGTTTCAGTAAAATAGGGTGTTGGCTTCAGTTCCATATTGATAACATCATCTAGTCCATAAGGAGCAGTAAGAACTAAATTGTTCTCTCTATCCAACTTTACTCCTAGAGCAGTTGCCGTCTCTGGAAACTTTGAAATAGCATCTTCAGCAGATGTGTAGGGTTGAAGATTATTTACCATGTGCATCCTTGCTTCATTCTTAACTGACCATGGGATATTAGGTAACAAACTGCTTAATTTATCTTCTAGCTTCTTTTCAAAGGCTTCGTCAATATGTGTATCATCAAAATAGATTACATCAATATCTGGTGTACTCGTTCTTTCAGTAAATCCGTGCAATGTATCCCAGATTTTTGAACGTACAAAGCCTGCACATATCCACCATTCAGGTAGCTTTAATATACTTGCTGCTTCTATTATTTCCATCATTTCGGTATCGTTTTGGATTAGATTAATTATATCCCCTCTATTTCTTAACAAACCAAAGACCCTCCCAACAGGAACATACATTCTTATTGTAACATAAATACAAATCAATAATATCGTGGATGTACAGAAAGTATCTAAATCTTGTTCGTATTATCAATTAATTGAATGGATCATAAATTTTAGATGAACTAATCTGAGTGGGGAAAACATTCCCACTCTATAAATCGTATATCCCGCTTTCTTTTCATACTTTTCATATTACAAGATTTTTTCAAAAATTTTAACTTATTAGCAAAATGAGTGCATTTAAGTCTTCCTATTTTTTAGAAAACCTTATAGTTTGAACTACTTATCAACCAAATGTTTCATAAATCGTATTTGTTTATATAAGAGAACCATTTAAAAAAGTTAATTTAATAATTCTTTACAGCAAGCTTGATTGAAAGTTGTATTTGTTCTTTAAAAACACCATCATTATTAAATTTATATAATTCTTTTGCCAAATGTTTTTCAAATAAGGGAACATTGTCTCCTAAAAACCGTTTTGTCCCATATGAAGTTGAATACAAGTGACCAATGATTGATTCTATTGTCCATAATTGCTCATAGGCTGGTAAGCTGTATAATTCTAAGTCGAATGTTGAGTTAGCAATAATTTCTTCATGACTAATTGTTGGGTGAGTATATGTTGTATTACCTGCTCTTCTTTCATTTCCATACCAATGTTGAACTACTTCGTTCACTTTTTTTTGCCACGGTAATAGTTCTTTATTTGGAGAATAGTTGTCTATGATGGCAACACCACCTCCATAGGAAACCATTTCATATAAAGTATCAAGCACTTTATGTCTATCCATCCAATGAAATGCTTTTGCGATAGCTACAAATCTAAAATTGTTATTATTATGAACTTGTTTATATGAATCTAGATCTCCATGGAACCATTCAACATTCTCGACCCTACATTCCCTGCTAAGATGCATTGCTTCTTGTAACATTTCAGACTCGGTATCTATCCCAATTAAGCTTTCAAACCAATCGCTGAATCTGCATGTTAATTGCCCAGTTCCACAACCTAAATCCAGCATTTGACCTTTACCGTCGAGAGAAAACCTATCAATTATATACCTTACTAAAGAAGCTGGATATAAAGGTCTAAATCTTGAATAATACTTAGCTGTACCTTTAAATAAGTTTTCACCGAAATCAGTCATAAATCATTCCTCCTTAATTATTTACTTCCCCCTCAAGTCATTCAACAAATTATGTTGTAATGTGGGGGAGAACGTATCATATTCAAACAAACCTATGCATTCTGCACACCAAATGGGAACTTTACTCATTTGGTTGAAAAATCAACTCACAAAGACATATAAAAACTCATCCATCATTTACACCTGGGATGAATGAAACTTTAAACTAGGCTGTTTTCACGTTAATTGTTCCATTCGCAATAAGAGCTAACCACTAACGTTCGGGGCAACTTGTTTCTCTATAGATTTTAATAATCAAAATTACCAATTACTCAAATAGAAGTGAAAAAAATACCATAGTTTTTGAAAAGAGCTTTTAATTAAAAACAGGTAAGTATATATTACATGATGTAATACATACTTACCTTGATTTATTTGACCTTATAATGAATAAAGGTCTATCATTTTTTTGTTGAAATTAAATCTTTTCTACTTTACATGTACAGGGTTATTAGTTCCCTCGTTCTCATTGTTTTGCTCTAGATTGCTAAGAAGTGTAAATTCTAGTAAATGACCTTTAGAGAAAGTGTCTACCAACATATGTCCATAGTCTATGTTAGAGCTTTCTCCTGTTAATATTAATGAGGATATCCAAGGAAACTCTTCAATTAACAAATCATCTTTGAATGGATACAACATCAAAGCTTTCTCATGAATATATCCTGATTTTAGATCTTTCGTTATGTTAAATGTTGTCCAATATTTCTCCAATAGTTTTTCAGAAGTACTGTAATTATTATCAACATATGTTACATTAACATAATCCTTGCCAATGCTATAATTTAAATCATCATAAATAGGGTTCGTGTCAATAGCTCCCCTTAACTGTAACGTTTTATAGTCCGTACGGTCCATCAGTTTCATTACAATTAAAATAGCTTGTTCTCTAGAAATGCTATTAGAGTTATCTTCTTCTCCGATGACCCCATTAAAAGGAAATGAAGATTCATTAGCTTCCTTAAATACATGTTTTCCTGAAACAAAACTTAAGGATGAGTCCACAAGCTGATTAACATAACCTTCTAAACCTTCAGCTTCAGAGTACTTCATCGCTCCTGTTAAATCTTCCTTAATATTTTCCATGCTAAATGTATTCATTAACATGTCAACAACCTGGTCTCTTGTAACTAGATTATTAGGAGAAAATGCTGTTTCTGTTATACCGTTTACACTTCCAATTATATAGGCAAGCTTAACGTGATCTAAATCTGTATCAGAAAATGGAGTATCTATTGTTACTTTATCTAGAACCATCTCTTTCGTCCAAAATAGAGTATAGTCTGTATTTTGTAACTCTATAAATATAGCATTTACTAGAAGCTCTGCAAACTCTTCCCTTGTTATAGAATTAGCATATTGTGACTGCAATCTTTCTGGAACAATGCCTAAATCAATGCCTTTTTGAATCGTGTTTTTTATCCCACCAATAGGAGTATCCCATTCCTCTATACTGGCAGATATAGCTGTTGAAGGCAGGATTAAAACTAACACGAGCATAAATGATAAGAACTTTTTCATAACAAACCCCTCCCTACTTAAAGTACCTTTTATTACAAAATTATCTTTAAGTATAATTATTTTCCATTTTAATTATACTTAAAGAAAAATTAAATGAAAGATTACTTAAAGAAGATTAAATATTAGAATAATTCGATAGATTCAGAAATAAACTAGATCATTCTGATCTTTAATTTTGATATAACACTTAATCAGATTAACAACTAATAATATCATTTTCATAAAGAAAGGCTCTTTTCGTGCTTAGTTTGCGAAAGCAGCGTCTAGTAGACTAAACTTTGTTTCAATAGCTCCTAAACTAGAAGATAAAAATGATGTTTTACAGTGTTTTATGGAAAAAAAGATACCCCAAACATGAACGATATTCATGTTTAGCTATTAAGTTAAGCAAAAAATAATGCGAAAACAGCCATTACATAAAAAAAACACTGGATGGATTAATCCATTCAGTGTTCTATCTTCTTTGAATAAACTATCTATTTTATGCTATACACAGAAAGACTAAATTTTTCTGCGAGGTCGTCAATAGTTTTCCCAGTTTTAAATTCTTCACAGATTTTTTTATTTCTACAGTTTAAATATTCCCTATTCCCTGAATTTTCGCCCCATTTTTTACGAACTCCTTCAGTGTTAGGTATATAAACTACTTGTCCTTGAACATATTTTTGTATTTCTAGTATTAGTTGGTCAGGTAAGACATGATTAGCGTTAATATATTTCATTATAACCCACTCCTTGAATTTTAAATTTAAGGAGTTACAATTATATGAATCTTAATCTTATGTATTGGTTATAAAAGTATATTAAATATTTTTTCTCCTTTGTCGCTATACCTCACTTGGTCAACCTATTATTGAGACTTCTTGAATTAATATTATTAAACGTCATCTGGTATACCTCCATTATTCACGACATTAAGTTAATATTTTTTAAACTAACCTACCTATTATTTTAAAACAGCTAAGCGTCTGTATAAACATAAAGGTTATTTTTCATTATTCAGTAGATTGACGGGTATGGAACAAAATATGCAAATTACTTTACTTTCCTACATACAAAGATCATGCTATAGCTATCATTGGTGATAGGTGTTTCATTCCAATCTTTAAATATATGTAAAATCTCAAATCCACTATCATTTAGTAAGCGTTCCATTTCTTTTGGAAATACATATCGCAAAGTTATTTTTGTACTTGTTTCATCTATTTTGATTCCATGTTCATTCTTAACTTTTCTAATTGTGGTGTAATGCTGAAGTTGATTAAGTGAGTCATATGTACTAATCGTTGACAGATCAATAATTTTCCCATCATTTCTTGTGTAAGTTCTCCAATACTCTTCTGTATTTGGTTGCAACAGTTCTTCAACACTAGGGAACCTTGTATCAAAAATAAAAATCCCATCATGTTCTAAATGTCTGTTAACAGAAGTTAACAAGTGATTTTGCGCTTCATTCGTAAGAAAATGCTGAAAACCATTTCCAACCATGTAAACCATTGAACCAACTTCACTTAAATTTAGCCGGGTACAATCTTGCTCTACCCATTCTATCTGTAGATTTTGATTATTTGCTTTATTTTTTGCTTGTTCCAACATACTTTTATAAATATCCACACCAATTAGTTTATACCCTTTTTTCGCTAAGGGGATCGTTGCTCTACCTGTCCCACAAGCTAAATCTATTATCATACCCTGTTGTTTAGAAGCCCACTTGGTCAGAAAAGGAATATCATTCAAAAATGTGTTTTCCATATCATACAAGTTGGCATCTTCATACTCTTCAAAATTATTTGATGTTAGATGTTTCTCCATTCAATTCTCCTTTAATGTGATCATTTTTTCACTTACAAATTTAGCATATATTTATATATATTCAATAACAATGTTACAGTTTGAAAGTCAAAAACAGGCTAATCACTGAGAATTAGCCTGTTTTTGCATTGATCATTTTTTTTGTAGAACCAATTAAACACGTGTTCAATTAAAGTTCTATCCTCTATAAGAGTTAGCAGTTTTATGTTAAATATCATGATGTTGTATGCTTTGAGTAGCTCGTTGATTAGCACCTAGCCTAACAAGCGATAATTTCTTTTATCATAAATTCTTTTCCGCATAAAATCTCAAAGTCTTTAATGTGGCATTTCGGGCACTTACTATTATTCTCTATTAAATTAAAAACTATATTGCACTTTTTGCAAATCGCATTACCTGGTAAGGTCTCAATTTTTAATTTCGTAGACTGCAAAATTGTACCATCTACCGCAGCTGGGTAACACGCCTCAATATATTTAGGAATTAATGAGGAAAGCTCACCAATTTGAAGTACTAAAGTGTCTATTTTTGTTAATGCATTCGTTTTAGCAAAATCTTCTACAGATTTTATGACATGAATAACTACACTTAACTCGTGCACCTTAACTCCCCCTACTCCTCAAGTAAGAAAAGAGCAAACACCCACAATCCAACTTAAACTACCATGCCCGTACCCGCTCCAAAAGGTACCGACTAAATACCATTTTTGAAAATGCATCGTCTGATTTATTAACGAACACTAGACAAGCAAAATAACAGGGATTGAAACCGATTGTGCTAAAGCTATTCTATTATTATAGCTATCAAATTTCTCGTTCTTTATCATTGGATATATCTCGCTTCCATCTATATCACAAGCTGTTGTCATATTGGCATCTTTTCTATAAAAAGACACCACTATCTGCTAGTTTGGGGAAAACAGCAACATAGTAAAGTTAATGAAAAGAGCCTTTAATTAACGACACAGTTTGCTAATAGAAATCTAGCTGTTTTCTTTCGAGAAAATAGCTTTTAGGGTCTTAGGTACCTTATTTGTTGCTACTTTCACTTTACGTTTCACCATATATTTCTTTATTGTCGGTTTTATTTCATGCAATTCAACACTCGTAGCATCATATTTTCGTACCATTGAAATTGCATCAAATTTACACTTGGTGACGCAGGAACCACATCCCACACATAGAAACTCATCAACAACCGTTGCGCCACATCCTAGACATCGTTCTGTTTCCTTTTTCACCTGGTCTTCAGTAAATGTTGAACGAAGATCCTTGAAAGTTTTTTTAGATTCGGCCACATCAACATGATCTACTGTTTGCCTCGGTATATGATCGTATCCTTTAAGGTCAAGCCCGTCTATATCAAACGCACGGTAATCTCTCTTCGTACGTCCAAGCAATAAGCTTTGACCTGGCTGAACAAAACGGTGAATGGAAATTGCACCTTCTTTGCCCATAGCAATCGCATCGATGGCAAATTTAGGCCCTGTTAATGCATCACCACCAGCAAATACATCTTCTTCGCCTGTCTGATAAGTTACAGGATCTGCTTTAATTGTTTTGTTTGGATGTAGTTGTATATTGCTGTCCGCAATCAAATGACCCCAGTCGATCGCCTGACCTACTGAAATTAAAATATTGTTTACAGCAACGATTTTCGTTTGATTTTCATCAAATTGTGGATCAAACTTGTTGTTTTCATCAAAAACAGAAATACACTTTTTGAATTCTATACCTGTAACACGTCCATGATCAACAAGAATGCGTTTAGGCCCCCATGATGTGTTGATACGAATACCTTCTAATAAGGCTTCGTCAATTTCTTCCATCATTGCCGGTAGTTCTCCCCATTTCTCTAAACAATACATATCTACTTGCGATGCACCAACACGTGCTGCTGTACGAGCAACATCAATCGCAACATTACCACCACCAATGACAGCTACTCTTCCTGCTAATTTCATTTGTTGCTTAGCATTAACTTCGCGTAGGAAATCTACCCCTGTCATCACTCCTTCAGCATCTTCTCCTTCGATACCGATCCTTCTACCAGCTTGAGCACCTATTGCTAAATAAAATGCTTTAAAACCTTGATTTCTTAGCTCCTGCAAACTTACATCTTTTCCAACTTCAACGCCGGTCATAAACTTAACACCTAGGTCCTTTACAATATCAATTTCAGCTTGAACAACATTCTTTTCAAGCCTAAAAGACGGAATTCCGAAAGTTAGCATGCCACCAAGTGCTTGTTGTTTTTCAAACACTGTTACTTTATAACCTTCAATTGCTAGATAATAAGCACAGGAAAGACCTGAAGGACCTGCACCTATGACTGCAATTTTTTTATCGTATTGATGTTTTATTTCAGGGATATAGCGCCGATCCTTATTTAAATCTTGTTCAGCGATAAATTTCTTAATATCATCTATCGCGATAGGGTCATCAATGTCACCTCGTGTACAAGCAGATTCACAATACCTCGGGCAGACACGCCCACATACTGCTGGAAACGGATTTTCTTGCTTGATTAGCTCAAGAGCTTCGGTATACCTTCCTTGTGAAGCTAGCTTAATATAACCTTGAATACCAATATGAGCTGGACAATCTGCTTTACAAGGGCTTGACCCAGAATCAACAACAACTTCTCGATTAAGCCGATAATTAGGGTTCCATTTATCTGGGCCCCACTCTGTATTATATGGAAGCTCCCTTTTCTCCACGATACTAGGTTCACAAATTTTCTGACCAAGCTTCAATGCATTTGATGGACAGTTTTCAACGCATTCACCACATGCAACACATTTATCTTTATCTACTTGTGATACATAATTTGACCTAACGATATCAGGATTATTAAAATGGTTTGCATGACGCAATGCTAGACATGCGCATCCACAACAGTTACAAATAGCATGAGTTTTTCCCGGACCTTCTGTATTTGCGATCTGATGCATAAGACCGTTATCTTCTGCCTTTTTAATAATTTCAAAAGCCTTTTCACGAGTTATCTCTCTACCTCTTCCAGTGCGAATGTAGAATTCCGCAGCATCACCCAACTGAATACAAATATCCTCCTTCAAGTGGCCACAACCTTCTCCCATCGCTTCTCTGACTGCTCGGCAAGCACAATCAGAAACTGAAAAGGTATCATTATCATTGAGATACATAGAAACTTCTTCATAAGAAGCCCTTCTAGTTTCACCATCAATTGCACTTTCTATCGGAATAACCCTCATGACTCCTAAACCTGGGGGAACATTTCCAGCCAAAAATTCACCTTTACTTCTTGAATACTCTTCAAAACATTCGGCTATCTGCGGATATTTTTTGACATTTTCTTTGTTGACGACCATGAATTCCATTACACCAGGAACCCACAATTCCAGTTGAAAATAATCTATATCATCTTCAGAAAAAAAGCTTATAACACCATCATCCGCCAACTGAAACAAGATTTTTTCTACTTCCTCTACTTGTTTTCCTAATATAGCAGCGACTTCCTCCTTAGTCTTTGGTTGTCTCAGCTCAAGGCTAAGTGCGATTTCAGCCATCTCATCGGTAACAACTGGCTCAAGAATTCGATATTCAGGATCCTCAGGCTTTACTTCATGTTTTGAGCCACGTTTTGTTCGACTTATCTTATTTGCGAGATCAAGAACTTTTTCCTTAGTCATAAAGTTCAACTCCCCATCATATTTTCCTTCAATGTATTATTCGTTCCAGCTTTTGATTTGAGTGCGAATCCATTCTACCCACTCACTTATTCCCTCACCGGTTTTAGCTGAGATCGGAATAACTTTAATTTTTGGGTTTAATTTATGTACACGCTCTCTGACTGCTTCTACATCAAAATCAAAAATATCGATGGCATCCATTTTGTTAATTAATAAGACGTCAGCAACTTCAAACATTAAAGGGTATTTCAGAGGTTTGTCATCTCCTTCAGGTACACTTAAAATCATGGCATTTTTTGAAGCACCCGTATCAAATTCAGCAGGACATACTAAATTACCTACATTTTCTAATATAACGAAGTCAATGCCTTCTGTTCCTAACCCTGATAAGCCTTGTTTGGTCATATCAGCATCAAGGTGACACATTCCACCTGTGTGCAATTGGATAACTTTTGTACCTGTTTGTGCAACAGTATGAGCATCGACATCTGAATCAATATCTGCTTCTAACACCCCAATGCTCATTTCATTCTGCAAAGCTTCAATTGTTTTTACAACAGTAGTGGTTTTACCTGAACCAGGTGATGACATTAAATTTAATAAAAAGGTTTTGTCTTTTTTTAAATCGCTTCTAAGCAAAGCTGCCTGTTGATCATTATCTTTGAAAACGCTTTCTTTAATCTCAAGTATTTTATAAGTTTCCATACTATTTCCCCCTCTATTTGATCATTAACGACCAGGTGGATATGAACATAAATGCTCTATTGGAAAACAAATACATTACCTTCAAAATCAGTATAGCACTTAATAATCTTACGAAATTCGAACTTTTTGTGTTCTTTTTTATTTATTTTCAATGACGTTCACGATTCACAGTTTTGTCAAAAAATATCTTGTTATCTCTAAATAAATCTATTTAATTTAAGAAGGCTTACTATGGGAAGAAACTATTTATGAAATTACTATAAGTCATCATCAGCTTAACACACCCTTAAAAATACATAAAAATCCAAATTTTCTAAATATAAAAAATTTGGATTAAGAGTTGTTCTATTATAGGTTATTTTCCTGTTTTATCATTCGTAAAATTTGATCTGCATAATAACAAATACAGAGCATTATTATTTTTTTGAACATCAGATATCTAACTTACCCAAGTTTACATACTTTCCATTTAATTCAATGAGATGTTTGAGGAAATATAAGTACTAAAGTGTCATAGTAGCTCATTTAAAATATTTTATAACCTCTAAGTAAAATCTATGAAGAAAGATTAGTTGGAAATGGTTCAGGTTGTGATTCAGTAGCAGTTTCTTTATTAATATTATCTACACTATTAAACAGTAAACCGATTAATAGTCCTAACATTAGTAAGTTCTTTGAGATATTGTTAGTAAATTTTTTCATTTATTTCATCCCCTGTCGTTTTGTTAACTTAACTATACACGGGACAATAGGTAAAATTACATAAGTAAAATTATCCTATTTTTTTTAAAATTAAACATTATTTTTCACGTAGAATTAAACAAAAAAACTATAACTAAGTGGCAACGTGGAATAATGGTTTAAAGTTTTATTGAATAATTTGACTTCCAGCATAAAATGTGGGGTATAAAAAATAACTGTTGAATTCATCCACAGTCTTAATCATTAATTACTAAATTTATACTTTCGTTAACATTTCCGATGCTAATTGTTTTTCCTCTTCTAGAGCAATCTTAAAATAATCTGCGGATTTTTTATAAGATCTTACATTATAATAATGCTGTGCCAATTCTTTTGCTAGTTGTTTAACTAAAGGTCCTTGTTTTTGTTCTATTCCAGCTACTATGATTTTCTGCATTTCCTTTTCATATGTATATTCGTCCCCTCTTAAGAGCGAACTTCTTGCTTTTATGGATTTGAGCTCAAGCATCATATAATTTAATTGCTTAGCTTCAGCAATTAAAAGTGATTCTTCCAAGAGAGAATGAGCAATATCCCACTGTTTTTTTTCCAGATAAATCTCTGATAAACTACGCAGAGAATAAATATTTTCTTCTTCAAAATCTAGATTTTTATTTATTTTAATACTTTCATTAAAATTTTTTATCGCTTCTTCATAATTTTTCATTCCTTGATAAACTCGACCTAAGTTATACCTTATCATCCCATAAAGCTTTTTATCACCGTTTTGATCTATATACTGATTAGCTTCATTTAGCGTTCTTAGAGATTCGCTAAAATCTTTTATTAAATGGTATTGTACTCCTCTAGTAATTAACACTCTAGTCACTAAATTATGTTCATCTAAATTATTTAATATCTCATGGGCTTTTTTGGAATAATACAAACAGATTGATTTATCTTCTAAAACACGTTGCTTTACTAAACTTATATTGTAATAGAGACTTGCATTTTCAAGATTTTCTTCATGAGTCATTATTTGTTCTGCTTGAGTAAAGTATGTATTTGCTTCATTATATAATTGGGAAGAATAAAAAAAGATGCCACATGAAACAAAGTAATATTGAAAATCCTCACTATATATTGGATCTACGATTTTAGGTATATTCAAGGTAGATAATTGATAGAATTCTTTAGACTTGTCAAGTTGTCCATTTGAAGTATAATATCGAATAAGAATACTAAATAATTTAGTAAGAATATATGTTGGATATGTTTCTTTCGAATTCATGCTTAAAAAAGATAGATTTTCCTCACTCAATGATTGTTTTTCTTTATATAAATTAAATATATCAGTAATTTTTTTTCCTTTCTCTGATAAATCATCAATGAGTAGATCTTTTTCTGAAATCCCTAGTCTTCTAGCTACTTTTTCTAAGAAACCACTTGATGGGTTAATATCGCCATTTTCAATACGACTTAAATAAGTAATAGAGCATATATTTTCTACCAATTCTTTTTGAGTTAGCCTTTTATGTATTCTAAGTTGCCTAATTCTCTCTCCTACCTTCAAGTTCAACACCTCTGACGTAAAATTATGTATATTTTACCATCCGAGACCTATTTATTTCAAGTATCTTAGAAATGATGCCCTATGATAATCATCCTACTATTATTAATTGATTATAAATTAAAACAACCTCAGAATAACGCTATTATTCTATTATTATGAAATCAAGTAGTGTAAACATATCATTAAATTTCGTTGAACATTTTACATTTAAAATGTTACAAAAGTGAGACAAAGAGAATAAGTACAATGATGAGGAGAATATCCTCTATAGCAACATAGTTACTAAATGTTATAGAACTAGTGAGCAGAAGCATATATTAAAGACCTCTTCCGATTGAACACCTAGAAAAGGCCACAGCTTAACTTACTCTTTATTAGTGGCCACTTCAAAAAACAATGTGCATTTAACAAACATTAGCAGAAAAAGACACTTTTTTTAATACTTATACATAAAATTTCCCATTTATTAAGAACTAGCTGCAATCCATTGCGTAAGTAGTTGTATATATCTCTCACCATTTTTTTCTAAAATAATTACGTCATTATTCTTAATGTTAGTTACCGTTCCTATTGTTAAATTCCCATGAATTTCTATCATCAATTCAAATTCTCTTACCAAATTTTCAAGGTGTTGGTAGGATACTTTTTGTTCTACATCACTACGAATATATTTTAAATTCAAAGTGTGTCCTATTGCCAAATCAATTTTATTCTCTTCAGTACGAGATATATACTCATTTATGTTATGAGAGTTATTTAAGTCATGTGCATATAGAAACCCATCGTTTTCAAAGTCAAAATAATAACACCCTTTTCTCTCAATCCCCTTTACCACATTAGAATCAAATATATAGACCAACGGCTCAATTCTTGTATTTAATTTGTGGCAAACCTCATAAATAATCTGCCCTAAATTATTCTTATGAATAAGCGGTAATTTTGATCGATTTAATGTAACATTTTGTTTGTAAATTTTACAAGGTATATAACCTTCATATTGTTCGTATAGTTTCAATACAGGTTCAGCTGATAAAGAGTTTGCATATAAAGAATCAAGAGCTCCCTTTATTGAACTTGAGTAGTTAAGCAATTTGTTACCACCTTTCAATTACCGTTAACTTTATTTCAATAAATATTTAAATTAGTTTAGATTCTACTATGAATATATTATTATTTTATTCTGCTATCCGTTAAAATAATGGAGCAAGAAATAATTACACACAATATCCTATATAATGTTAAAGCCTACTAACTAATTTGTTTATTTTCTCTTAATGTCGAATGGATATTTTCCATCCACCCCTTTTTATATACCCCAATTCCAATTTCTACCCGTGACCGAATTCCCCATTTTTCTTTGATTGAAGCAATAATTACCCCTACTCGTCTTCTACTAATAAATAGACTATAAGCAATTTCAACATCTTTCATTCCTCTTGAAATAAGTATAGCAACTTCTTTTTCTCTTTCAGTTAAGCTTTTTTTCATCAAAATTCCCCCTTATATTTAATAGATTTTTTTTATTAGTTAATAATAATTTACATCCATTCAATGGTTAAATATAAGAAGTAAAATTAACGAAAAAAACAAGAAAAGAATTTATAATTTTATATATCTTTTTTACAAATTAGCAGTATAAATCATAGAGAATATTTAATTTTATATTATGATACTCTTTCTTATATATGAATGCTGTTTTCTTGAATACCAGTGATTAAATCACATGTATTATAACTAGAAATAAAACTAGTTTTTTGCGTAATTGTATCTACCTACGTAAACTTCAAATATTAATAATGTATACAGAATTTGAAGTTTCACAATGAGTCTTTGTTCGGATTATATATATAGAAACAGTCAAAACAAGTGTAAACACTACTTAATTTAAGAAAGATAATCTGGTATAACAATAAAAACAGGAAATGTATCAACTATTTAATAGATTTGTAAAGCGCCTTTGCTAATTCTTCATCAAGTTTACAGTCACAGATTTCCTACCATATGCAACCTCTTCTGATACAATATGTAATAAAGGAAGCCCCCCATTGAGGGGCTTCCTTTATTACATATCATTTATTATTTGGATTTTTGAAACAAATTAAAGTATATTTAGCTGCACAATAATATCAATCCATTTTTTGTTAAAAAAGTACTTGTCACAACCAATAAATTCTGATTTATAAGTCAAATGTTTGCTTTTAACCACAGTCAAATCATCAATTATTTAATAGTAATATTCTGATCTATATACGTTCCTAAAAATGGTGTAAATAAATTAGAGTTTGTATCTTTTCCCTATTTAACATACTGCACTTTATAAGGTATACAATAGCTTTGTATTGCTTTCATTGACAGTTATTTGCATACCTATTTTCGTTGAATGAATTTGCTTTTTATTGTAAGTAAAAAAATCAAGTTGTTAATTTATACTCTAACTTCTTCATATTGCTCTTGAGTAGTATTTGCTTTAGGTAAAATTATTAATGTAATAAGTGATACAACTATTAAGTACGAGGAAATAATAATTCCTGTCATAATTACTCCCATATAATCAATTACAAACCCAATCAGTAAGTAACCTGGTAAGCTAGAACCAGTGTATATTAAAGTATAAAAACTATACACCCGTGCTAAATAACCCTTACTTATATTTGTTTGGAGAAAAGTATTAATAGTAATTAAAAATATGCCTTGGGTTATCCCCCCTATACATAACCCGATTAATAACACAGGTAAGGGAAATTTTAATGCAAACATAAATATAATAATGCTAAATGAAAACGTGGTAGTAAAAATAACATATTTCTTCTCTATTATTTTATATATATGTGGGGCTAACATAGATCCAATGGTTATTCCTATTAAACTAAATGTAGTGATAATATATAAATCTTCAGGCCCTTTGTTTAGAATGTTTGTTAAATATGATAATAAAAAGATATCGATGGAAGAACCTACTACCCAAGATAATCCAAACACCATAAATAAACGATAATATGCTGGGTTTGATCTTATATACTCTATACCTGCTTTAATATCAATCATAATTCTTTGATTCTTAATGGTATCCTGATTCTGTTTTCGGTAGTAAGGTTTAATAAACATGATAAATAAAGCTGATGTTAGATATAATACGCTTATAGCACAAAGCACTAACAGTTTATTCACATTTTGATTTATTAAATACCCTACCACTCCGTAAGATCCTAGTTTTGCCAACATCATCGTTATTTGTATATAACTATTAGCTGTTGCTATCTTTTCCTCATTAACAATTTTAGGAAGTAAAGCTGAATTGGCAGGAATATAAAATAAATTGTTAGTTACTAATATAAAAATAAACACGTATAATATAATAGGGCTTAATACAAAGAATTGTGTAACAAATAGTACGATAATTAATAATACTCTAAAAACATTTGTCACAACCATCACCGTTTGAAGTGTTCTCTTTTCTACGAAAGCTCCAGCAGGCAAAGAGAAAAATAGTGCAGGTAATGTTGAGGAAACATAGAAAATTGACAGCCCTAGACTTCCTACGTTCAGGCTATTCAATTGAGTAAGTAAAAGAACAAATAACATCGCATCTGCAAATACACTGAAAAATCTAGATAAGAACAAAAAGGTAAACGATCTATTATTAAACACTATACATGCTCCTTTCATTGAATATTATTAGTATTTTTATTAACCTAAGTGAGAATAATTATATTTTGTATATGTTCCCTGTTGATAAATCTACACCTAACGTGCCATTCCTATTTCTCCAATGTATTTTATGTTCCGAATGGTTGGAATTTCTGTTCCACTCATTAACATATTTATGGTGTCTAAACCAAAACCTCCATAAGTGAGGGCTCTTCTCAAGGTTCTTTGTGAATATTTCGTAGCTTTGATCAATTCCTTCTTGTAAATTATCTTTGCTAATTGTAATTAAAGGATATGCTGTTAATCTGGCCTCTCCTTGATCATTATGATCAGCTAAAACTACACACAGCGGTTTCTTTAACATTTGAATTAGCCTAAAAATTCCACTTCTAATTTGCACTCTAGACGATATATGATTTACTTCAGCAGGATAAGAATCATCACCAGATCCTGAATTACCATCTAAATATAATAATATAGACCTTCCATTTCTTAACTTCCTAAGCAATTTCAAACCACTCGTCTCACTTTCAGAAACGATAAACTTAATAAATAACTCTTCTTTTAACTCTTTCCATAGCGTTAAGGACATTTCACTATGATATGATTCATTATCAACTACCATATCTATAGAATTATTTTCATTTAAATCTAAAGATTTAACTATTTCAACAGGAACATGTCTATAATCACCATAATGGTATGTAGCAAAAACCCCACCTTGTTCCACACAATCTTTTAAATATTGAAGTCCGTGTATTTCTTTAAACCCTGAGAAAAGTGAAGGGTCAGTCCTATTCAAATTTTGTTTTTCGTTATGTTTTCTATATTTCTTCCATATATCTAACAAATTATTAATATCATATTTACTTGTTGGGTTTAGTTCTTTGGATAAATTTGCTAAAGCCATAAAATCATCATGGTGAGAACCATATTTCTCTTCATCTACTAAAACATCTTCTATATTCAATATTGATCTTGAATTAATCATTCTTCCACCTTCTTCTCTGTTACTATATCTATTAAATGAGCTAATATTTGAATAATGACGTCATATTCATCTAATTCTCCATCACTTTTACCTTCTACGATATCAAATCCAATTAATCTATTTTTATATTTTTTTAAGGATTGAATCATATCTATAATTACTTTTGAATCAACACCGTTGTTTTTAGGAAAATCAACTAAACTAAATTCAGACGGGTCCAAAACATCTACATCAAACGATATATATATAGGTATATCCACGCCTTGTTTTCTTTGTAATTGTTCTAGCTTTTCAATAAGATTCTTGGAATTCGATTGATGAGAAGGGATTACATGTAATTTATCATGAGTAATAAATTGACCAAGAGAACGTAGTCCTCGTACACCCACTTGAATTATTCCTGCAACATTTTCTTCTTCAAGCAAAAAACGGATAAAATTTGCATGATTTATATCATTACTACCTCTTTTTATTAGATCAGATCCGCAATCATGGTGTGCATCAAATTGTATTAATACAATAGGGGTATTAATTAACTGTAATAACTTTTTGACTATAAAATAAGTAATGAAATGATCTCCACCAATAAATCCTATTTTTTCTTTTTGATTCATAAATTTACTCAATATACTAGATATCTCTTCTTCTAGATCCTTTACATCATGATCAATTTCAATGTTTCCATGGTCAAATATAATAGAATCTTTCATTATATGTGTTCCTATCATATAGTCATAAATACCAGAGGTCTTCTGATGGTTATATTCATTGTATACCGGATATTTATAACTGACTTTTCTCAATATATCCGGAAAATCTTTAACTGTTGAATTTTTTATTTGTGTACCTAAATTATAGGGCACACCTACAAGATGAATATTTGCATCTTTATTGTTTTCTAATGAGTACCTAAAATACGAATTTAAATGATTACGGGACCTACTTTTTGTAGACTTCGTCAAAATCTCATAAGTACTTTCCCAAAAGGCTGAACCCTGCTCGTTAGTAAGCAATATATTTTCACCTTTCGAGGCTATAATATATTTTGTTTGTGTCATATACTCACCCTCAATTTATAATATTGCTTATTTTTCCATATCTTCATGATAATCCTTATGAAAATCACCAAAGTAGTAATTGTTAAAACTGGATAATCCTTATATATATATAACAAAGTTTGAAATAATAGCGATGAAAATATTAATAAACATGAATAAAATATAATTAATAATATATGTTCTATCTCATTTTTTTTCGAAGATATTTTTCTAAGGTAATATCCATCTAAGGGATAATAAGGTAAAATATTTATTAATATTGTCGGCAAATGAAGTAATGCTATTATTTTTAATATCAAACTATAATCTTGAAATATCATAATTATAGAAAAAATTATTTGCACAAAGACTCCAGCAGATGTAACAATCGCATCTTCAAACTTATGCATTTCTCTTCCAAAATTTATTATCGTTTTAAATATCGGTTTTTTTCTAAAATCTATATTAATTTTTGTTTGTTTTGCACCTAGCATTAGAGCTGATATATAATGACCAACTTCATGTATATACACACTTACATACGAAAAAATTGTTAAACTAAAAAGAACTACTAAACTAAGAAAAATATCCATTTAATCACCCTTAATTATAGAGACAGAGGTTAGTTCATTATCTAACCTCTGACCTAAAATAGTTAGCAGCGTACTACTGTTACATCTCCATTACGTTCTTCTTCATACTTAACTAACTCATCTTGTGATACTGGCTTTGTGTTATTTTCCATTGTTATCTCCCTTTCTATTTTGAAATTTATTATTCTGTAATTAGCAACGTACTACTGTTACATCTCCATTACGTTCTTCTTCATACTTAACTAACTCATCTTGTGATACTGGCTTTGTGTTATTTTCCATTGTTATCTCCCTTTCTGTTCTTAGTTTATTACTTAAAATCACTACATCTCTATTTCTTTCACCTTCAAATAAGGTCAGTTCATCCATCATGTCCAATGATTCCCTAATTTCACATCCTTTCGAATACAAATTTCATAACATCAACTAAACCTTGTAGAGCCAATAATTCAAACTTTCCATGCTAACCGGTTCTCATTTAATGTTATAGATAATGTTTGCTTTTCTTAATTAAAATAATAGCTTGTTTTTATAAAGTTAGTAAGTTCGCAAAATTGCACACTTTCTAAAAAATTTTAACTAAGGTCATTTATCTTCTTCACTTCTCATAAATTATGAGGTAATTAGACTGAACATCATTAAATATGTCCAAACTAAATTTAAGACTACGATTCTTTCAGACTTAACAAAAATAAAAAATGAAGAATAATAAGATTTACAAGAGAAAATGTGTGGGTATATGGAAGGTAAGTATATTAATGGAAAAAACAAAAGGAAAAAGTAGCAATTCTTGATAAGGATTATGAGATAATTGCTACTTTATTATAAAAGGATTCAAAACAGATATTATACTATCGCCGATTTTCATGCCAATATTTAAGGGTTTCTTACTGTGTGGTACATTAACATTTAAAAAGGTATTTCTAGAGTGCCAGAGTTAGCTCCTTATTATATTGATCATAGAATAATATCCATTTGAAACAAAAGATGAAAAGAGAGTAGAAAGCTTGTCGCAAGTATTAGATTACTCAAGATTTGTATATTTCAACCTAACCCTATCGAAAGCTAAATATACATTGTTATCTTTTCTTAACGGCAGCTTTTGAGAAAATTACCGATGTTCCAGATGATATCATAACCGATAATATTAAAACATTGATATATGAATTACTTTCTGAAAATAGAAATGGAAAGGCAAAAACACAAAAATCAAAGCATTCTGTATAGGGGTTCGGTTTGTATCATTCGATTTTGTGTCGCTGGAAAGCAAAAAAAGAACAAGAAAAAGCAACATTCTTTGAAACAAATTACCAAATTACATTAGATACTTACTTAAATTCCTATCATTCTTTAAAATAATTGAATCATATGTATTTTCATCTAGTTTACAAGATCTTTGGTTTACTTTCCTTTTCAAAAACAGCATTCCAGTGAAACATCATCTTAAAGATTTTTAGTGTTGGATAATAGTTTGCTTTTTCCAATCTTATTTTTTGTAGGATAAATCTCTTTATAATCCTTACTATTCTAGTCGAGTATGGTGTATCCAAAAGAATAATTAGATCAGCGTTCTGAAAGCTTTACTCCACCCATTTATGAGTATGGGCACCCTCTATAATCCAAGTACTCGAACCGACTATTCCTCCTAAATATTTATCTCTTTCGCCTTCCTTTCTACGGATGTCACCGGCATCATGTCTTTTCCACACAACATGATCTAATTCATAATAAGGGATATTCAACGAATTTGATAAAGTCCTTGCTAGAGTTGTTTTTCCACTTCCAACTGAAACTAACAATTTTGCTATTATGAGTTTTCATTCAATAAAAGTAAATTATGTCAATACCGAGGAAATTGCTCTTAATCACATATCCAATCATTCCAGGTGTACACTTTAAACTCCTTCCTCTCATCAACTGGACCCACAAAAAGGCACTTTCCATTTTACAGAAAAGTGCCATCAGTCCTATTTTAACCAATGATTATGTACTTAATATTTAAAGCTGTTAAATAAAAACTCCCTGCTTTTTAATAAAAGGAATTTATTCATAACATGTTGCTACTTCTATCGAGCAATCATCAATAAGGAAAATTCTATATAGTCGTAGTTGTTCAAGTTGCGAAAACTTTATCAATAACTAGTTGATTTTTGTGCCCATCATGAATAAGTGGTAAATCCTCATCTAACTTTTCATAAGTAAGATATTCATAGACCTTTTCTAAAAAGGGCAAGAATGCAGGATAGTAACGATTTGCAATATCCGAAAGTTCCATAGATTTGTTTTTATGTTCATGTAATACTACTTCTTGGATAGGTTGATTTATTTTTTCTATTAATAATTTGTCATCATTTTTTAGAGTAACTGTCCCTAAATTACCGTAAATTTTCAAGCTAGAACCTATGCCGTGATTAACCCCAGTTAAAAGCTGAATAGAAAAAGTCGTGTTATTCGTCATTTTGCCATGAATGAAGAAAGCATCATCAGCGTCTCTTTCCTCCCCACCCCCATATGGGACATGAGTATGTACCAAACCGTTAACTGTATCGACTTCTGCATTAATTAGCCAACGCAAACAATCGATCATATGTGAGCCGAGTGCACCTAGCATACCTCCATATTGTTGTTTCTGTCCTAACCAACCTCTTTTGTTTGTAACAAGATTTTGATACTGTGAGTAACTAACGTGGTATTCAAAATGCAATAGTTCACCAATTTCATTGTTCTGAATAAGAGACTTTACTCGTTGACGACTCGGTAAATACCTCCATTCAAAGTCACTAATAACCTTTTTATTATAATGCTTTGATAGTTGTATAAGTTCAGCAGATTGTTGACTGTTCGTAGTAAAAGGCTTTTCACAAACAACATGAATCCTTCTTTCTAACGCGTACTTTACCATTTCATAATGGTGAACTGGCATAGAACTAACAAATAGAAGATCTAAGCTTTCATTATCTAGCATCTGTCTCCAATCTTGATAATGAACAAAGCTATTCAAATCATTATTTAACTCATCTGGTATTTGGTGACGCTTCATTGTACAAACAGCGACTAAATCCATCTCTTCCTGAGCCTGAATGATTGGAGCTTGAACTCGCAAACCAAACCCACCACCTATAATTCCAACTTTCATAAAACCAACTCCCTCAATATTGTGATAGTCATCATATTAAACCCTCTTCATTCAAGCTGTGGTATTTCACATCATTATTCGTACATTAGCAAAGTCTATGGTAAAACCCATTTATCTTCATACCTTTTTTAAATTATTATTCTAATAATAAATGTACTCCCGAAGTGATGAATAAAGTGATTTCTTATTCATTAATTATACTAGAGTGCAGTTTCCTTTAAAAATACTAAAAACACATGGAAATATATGCTAATATTAACAGTGAAAGGTTATAAAAATCATAGAATACACATCCGCAAATTAGTGAAAAAAACAACACGAAAAGAACCTTATTCAGCCACCTACATCAAGTTAAAGTTGAGAAAGGTAGTTTTTCAAGGAAGGAGGAGAGCAATGAAAAAAAAGTTGAGTGTGTTATCCGCCATATTGTTCATCATTGGACTTATTACGTTTGTATTGATGTTAATCGGTATAGATGATTATTTATATAACTTCGGAATTTTCGTTTCAGTTATTGGGTTATTTCTGGCAATGTTTGCAGAAAAAGGGCTATATAGAAAAATTGGCTTAGTTGGTAATGGCGTCATTGTATTGTTTATAATTATTATACCCCTCATTGTTACGACGTTTTTTTGGAATACGCCTTAATTTTAATTTTAGGATTATAAAAGAATTAATAGCATAATAAAAAGCTCAGGATGAAAACTCTGAGCTTTTATGATGATTATACACTTTAAAACAATTTTTCCTCATCATTTACACATACTTAAACACTTCTATTTCTTTAAATCTATTACTATTTCATCTAGCACCATTTCTTCAGTTTCTATAATTTGATAGCCCGCTTCTTCTTCCTCGATCCAATCTATTAATGACACATGTGGCGTGACGTATAATTTTGTTGCATTTGGATCAAGAAGCTCGAAGGTTTTCACCCGAAGCTTATTATATGCATCAATACTACCTCCATCATTCATTTGGCCTGTATAGCGATTTCCTAAGTCATCTCGAATTTCTATATCAGTATCTATCATATCCCACTTATTTCGATCTACATCCCTCGTCGATTGCTGTTGAATATACACAATCGACGTTAACGGAGTAACTAATAACCTATGAACATTGACTGTTATCGCATCATGTCTAACACTATCATAAACATCATATACTTCTCCATCTAGTGCGCTTACAGGAAAATTAAACTTCCATTCTCCTCTGATTTCTTGTTGTTTACTTGGGATGTTAATACCTTTAATCTCCCATTCTACTGTTGCTGTATCATTACTGTTTTCATCGCCTAAAGCTATGCTTTGCATCCCGACATATGTATTTTCATATATTCTTTTAGTTCCACCACTCCCCCTACGTTCATAAGTGTCTTTACTTTTATCATATTCATAAGTTGATATTCCTGAACCACCACTCGGACTACTTATATCTAGTGAATCAACCAACAGAGGCTCTTCACCTAAATCTTCTTCACTTTCTATAGAATATGTAAAAAATACTGCATAGCCATCAAATACTGCATCTTTAATTGTCACTTTAATGCCGTTACTCTCCTCGGTAATATTCAATTCCCTAGCATATTCTTGGTGCTGATCATATATATCTGATTTACCTACAAACTTAAAGATATCCCCTATCACAGGTATGCTGACAGCTTGAGTTGGAAACGTTAAGCCAAGCGTAGTAAGTGCAAGGCAAGCAATAATTGAAGCTAGTGCAACATTCCTTTTCCAACCTCTCGCTTTGTTTTTATTTATAACAGACTGCTTTAAAGCCTTTTTGACTTTATTTTTTTCAAATTCATCAACTTTCATTTCTTCAAATTCATTTTCATCCATGTCTAAGTCATTCAATAATTCATAGATATCTTTCATATGACATTCCCCCTTAAATAAAGGTTCGTAGCTTGTTTAGACAAATTCTTTTTTCCTCTGTATATTCGATTATCTACGGACGATTTAGTCAGCCCTACTTTTTGGGATATTTCTTCATTGTTTAACCCAAGAAAAAATTTCATAATAAATATATTACGATCTACAGGCTCCAATTCGTTGATAAGCTGTAATATCTCTGCTCTATCCTCTGCCATAATCAGTTCATCTTCCACTGATTTTCCTTCGATAATATCTATTTCGCGAGAAGTAGATTCACGATTCTTAGTAGCTTTTCGGTAATAATCTATGGCTTTGTATTTAGCAATAGCGCAAATCCATTTTTTGAAATCATTCTCGTCACCAGAGAATTTTTTAGCATTGTTCCAAATTGATAGGAAAGTATCGTTTGTACATTCTTCTATTATGCCTTCATTGTTAAGTGGAGAAAGAACTTTATATGTGATTCCTTTTATTAATGGCAAATAGTTATCAACAATAAACTCTAAAGCGTCTTCTTTTTGGCGCTGTAATCTCCGTATAAAATTTTTATTAGTAGACTTCATGTAACTTATTCTCCTTTTTGTAAGACTGCTTTCGCATTAAATATTGAATAATAAGATATATTCACGTTCAATTGCACCTTAATTAAAAAAATGCCAATCAGCTAAAATTATCGTCTAGCACCCAAATCTATATAATTATTAAGTTGCGAAAAAAGTCTCTTGTAAAAGCTTTTACACCTTATACAACGGATGAAAAATGAAATTTTCGCACATATTTGTAAAAAAATTATAAATTTATGTAAAATTAGTCTAATTGGGCAGAGATGTACATATTTGCAGTTAATTATAAGGGTGTTAACTAGTCATTTCAGATTGTTACAAATTAACAATCTGCCTTTAGCCAAAATAAATGATGCAACCCTTTAGGATTGCATCATTTATTTTGTAGCTCGATACACGAGCTTCTTTTAATTAGCTTGTGTGGAATAATTACTCTTTTGATCGGTTCTTCTGGACTTTCAACATGTAAAATGAGATTCTTTGCGGCTTCATAGCCAAGCTGATATATATTAATATCGACTGATGTTAGTGGTGGTCTCGCAATCTCTGATAATAAAACGTTGTTAAAGCTTACAACAGATATATCATCAGGTACAACTTTGCCCATCCTATCTAGCATATTCAGTACACCTAATGCCATGACATCATCTGATACAACTAATGCGGTAGGAGGTTGAGAAAGAGACATCAATTCCAAAACCGCCTCTTGTCCCCCTTCCTTTAAAAATTCTTCATGGATTACATATTCATGTCTATATGTTAGTTTAGCTTCATGAATCGCTTTTTCATAACCACCAAGTCGATCTATCGTTACAATAAGATGGTTATCCCCACCTACAAAGCCAATTCTCTCATGTCCAAGCTGGATTAAATATTCTGTTACTTCTTTTGCTGCTCGAAAATTATTATTATCAATATGAGTAATATCCTCAACATTTGTAAAAGGCTTGCCTATGACAACAAAGGGAAAATCCTTGTCACGCAAATATTGTAATACTTCATCATCCACACGAGAATACAAGAGGATAATGCCATCAACACGTCTTCCCTGTACCATTTGCATGACACCATCAAGCTTTTCGTCATCGGTTCCACCTGTTGATATATGCAATGCATATTGTTTCACATGGGCAGCAGCGCTAATTCCACGAATAACTTCAGGGAAAAAAGGATTTTGTAACGCTTTATCAGCTGTACTAGGCATTACTAACCCGATCGCTCTAGTAGAGTTATTCGCTAAGCTTCGCGCATTAAAATTAGGGTGATAGCCCAATTCCTTCATTGCTGCACGCACTCGTTCCTTCGTTTTATCACTAATTCGAGGGTGGTTGGCAATTACCCTTGAAACTGTTGACGGAGCAACATTTGCATGCTTTGCTACATCTTTAATTGTAACTACCATTTTTCCACTCCTCTTTCTTTTAGTTGGTTACAAATTAACCTTCCATTAACTAAGTTTGTTTTTCGAACTAATAAATAAGCTTCTTTGTATTTTTTCTTCTATATAGATGATAATCACATAAGACACTTTTTAATGTTGTAATTTGAGATAAATAACAACTACGAAAAGGTCCTAAATTAAAGACATAATCATTTTACTACATCCACTTATTAGTTTGTGAGTATTTTTTAATAGCTATATGGAGAAAAGCATTTTTTTCGAAATGTTGTCATATGATTTATTTTTAACAATTTCTCCATTTACCTTCAGCTGAAGCTGGCTATTTGCTCCATGGATTACTACAATTAATTCTTGCCAATCAGGAATATATTGACCTTCATCCTTCACAGCGATATCTATCTTATTAGAGTAACAATGAACCGTAAAGGTCTTATATAAGTATTCGCCCTCTTTGTAAGCAAATGTTGACCCATCATCTTCATAAAGTGAATACGTATAAGTAGTGTTTGTATCTCCAACATACAAATGTAAGGTTCTGTTAACGTCTGTTATGTCTGTAGATTGTTTAATATCACCATGCGCAATCATTGTTCCCTGCTTAATAAAAACTGGCAATGTCTCCAAATCAGCCTCTATAAGCTGATGCTTACCACCAACAACAGGTTCGTCTGTCCAATAATTGACCCAGTTTCCTTTAGGCAAGTAAATGACTCGATGTTGAGTTGTAGGCTGTAAAATAGGTGCGACAATGACATTATCACCTATCATAAACTGATCAGATAAATTGTACGTATTTTCATCTTCTGGATACTCCATTAATAGTGGTCTCATCACTAGCATCCCTGTACGTGAAGCTTCTTCAAATAATGAATATATTTGTGGCAGCCATTGATAGCGTAACTCAATATACTTTTTAATAATTTTTTCATACTTTTCGCCGAAAGACCACGGTTCTTGCCTTACAGTACCAATTGCACTATGGTTTCTGAAATAAGGTGTAAATGCACCAACTTGAGTCCATCTCGTTAATAACTCCCCATTGGAATCGTGTGCAAACCCGCCTACATCTGGTCCTGTAAAAGCAACTCCAGAAAGACCTAAGTTCATACACATCGGTAATGACATTTGTAAATGCTCCCAAAAGCTACGATTATCCCCTGTCCAAACAGCAGCGTATCGTTGAATACCAGCATATCCTGCCCTTGTTAATAAAAACGGACGTTTTCCATTTAGATGATCTTTCATTCCTTCATAGGTTGCTTTACCCATCATAAACCCATATATATTATGAAGCTCACGGTGAGTTCGTGGGTCATTGTCATTATCGTGCATAACTTTTATATCCATTGTCTTTGTTTCATTAAAAACAGCTGGTTCATTCATGTCATTCCAAATACCTTCTATACCTATATCACTATAGTAGGAGTGTTTTGCTCCCCACCATTTCCGAACGCTGCTAGAAGTAAAGTCAGGAAATGCACTATTGCCAGGCCAAACCTCACCAAAGTAGATGTTACCTTCTATATATTTACAAAAATAACCTTCACGTATTCCCTCTTGATAAATTTCATATTCAGCATCCTCTTTCACTCCAGGATCAACAATTGGTACGAGTCGAATCCCTACCTCTTTAAGGTCTTGAATCATTTTTGCTGGTGTTGGAAATTGTAATTTATCAAAAGTAAACACCCGGTATTCATCCATATAGTGTATATCTAAATAAATCACATCAACTGGAATTTTTTTATCGGAAAATGTCTTTGCAATATGACGAACTTCTTGTTCAGATTCGTAGCTGTAACGAGATTGATGATAACCGAGTGCCCACTTAGGAGGAAGTGGCATTCTTCCAGTCAATTCACTATATTGATTAATTACATCCTTAGGTGTTGGCCCAGCCATTACAAAATAATCGATTTGACCTCCCGCAGCTGAAAATGTATAACTATCCGTTTTAGTTTGAAAATCAAAGGTTGTTTCCCACGTACTATCAAAAAATAGCCCATGAGCCTTCCCGTCTCGTAAGGTCATAAAATAAGGAATAGATTGGTATAATGCGTTCGTTTCAGGGTTATGTGGTGCGTATACATCGCTATTCCACATTGTCATTTTTTCACCACGTTTATCTAAAAAGCCTGTTTTTTCACCGAAGCCGTAAAAATGGTCATGTTCACTCATCATTTTATGACAAATGACATCTCCTTTTTCGTTCAAGCCAAGGCCCCTTGCTCCTTCTCCAACAACAAGCTCACCTTGTGTATCAAATATATTGATGCGGAGTGGGGATTTCGTTATTTCTACTTTCAAGGTGTTCGTCCTTAACATAAAACACCCATCAGTCTCTTCCGTCTTGACTTCTATCTCTTCAGGCTTTTTCACCACAGCTACACTCGACTTCATAGATAAGTTGTTATCAACATTCATTACGATTCGAACGATATCCTCGCGAAAAAATTGAAGTGCAACGCTACCTCCTTCGCAAAAATAGCTATACACATTGCCTTCTTTACGCATTCTTACTATTGAACTTATATCACGATAACTCACCTTAGTGTGTTTTTCATTTTGTCCAGGATGTATCGCAAAGCTGCTATCATCTAACATGTTATACCCTCCTATTTGAGAAGTGAATATTCGATATTTATCCTTTTGTTCCACCAGCTGTTAAGCCAGAAACAAAATACTTTTGAAACGATAGAAAGAGAACTGAAATAGGTATCGCAATTAATACTGAACCAGCAGCAAATTTCGTAAATTCATTCCCAAATTGTTTAGCTACCATATTGTATAGCCCCACTGCCAATGTAAATTTTTCTTCACTTCGCAGCAGCACACTAGCCATGATGAAATCAGCAAATGGAGCAATAAATGTAAACAATGCCACTACAGCAATAATTGGTTTAGCTAGCGGCAGAATGATTTGAAAGAAAACTCTTAAATGGCTTGCTCCATCAATTCTTGCCGATTCATCAAGATCCTTAGGAATCGTATCTAAGTAACCTTTCATGAGCCAAGTATTCATTGGAATTTGGCCACCAACATATACGAGAATGAGCCCTAAATGTGTATCTAATAAATTTGTGACAAGTGCTAAAACAAATATAGCGATAAGTGCAGCAAAATTTGGTATCATCTGTAGTATTAAAAATGCTAATAAGCCGTTCTTACGACCTACAAAACGATATCTAGAAAAAGAATACGCAGTTATACTTACCATTATCACTGAAAAAGCCATCGTTAAAGTAGAAACCTTTACTGAATTCCAATACCACTTCAAGTAATCACTTTGTGCTGGATTAAACAAGTAACGATAATGATCTAACGTTGCATTTTCTGGAATGATTGATGAGCCAGATAAGCTCATACCTGGGTTTAATGACGAACCAATGATCCATAATATTGGGTAAAAGATAATGACGGTCATGATTAGTACAATTAGATAGGATAATGTTAGTCTTATTTTTTTTTGATGTTTTATGTTCATATTACATCATATCCTCTTCTTGGAAAGATTTTGTCTTTCTAAATTGCCATAAGGCAACCGTAATAACAATCAAAGATAATATCATCGTTATCGCTGCAGCTTTTGAATATTGTGCAGATGTCATTGTTAATTTATAAATCCAAGAAATTAATATGTCTGTACCACCCGCATTTTGACCCGAAACTGCAGGACCTCCACCGTTAAACAAGAAAATGACGTTAAAATTGTTAAAGTTAAATGTATATTGAGTAATTAATATTGGAGCTGTTGAATAAAGCACTAACGGTAATGTAATCTTGCTGAATTGCCCCCAACTAGAAGCACCATCAACAGTTGCAGCTTCATACAGTTCATTCGAAATTGATTGTAATACGCCAGTAGTCATCGCAAAGATAAATGGAAACCCTAGCCATGTTTGAATAAGGATTAATGCAATTCGCGTCCACAACGGCTCTGTCATCCAAGGAATATGACCTATACCAAAGGCTGCTAAAATATCACGATTAATCGTTCCAAACGATTCATTGAACATCCCAGCAAAGACTAGAATTGAAACGAATGCGGGTACTGCCCACGGTAGTATAAAAACCGTCCGTATGATTGCTTTACCCTTTATATCTTTTTGATTTACAATAATGGCCAAAAAAATACCTAAAGCAACTTGAAATGTTGTAGCACCGAATGTCCAAATAATTGTCCAAGCTAATACAGAGAAAAATGTATTTCTCCAAATAGGAACTTTAAAAATATCAATAAAATTTTGTATACCAATCCAATCTACTAGCTTCGCAGGAGGAGAATGATATAAATCGTAGTTCGTAAAAGACAAAAGAACGACGAATATTATTGGGAAAATGACAACAAATAGTAGTAATAAAAACCCAGGTGAGATCATTAAATACGGAAACCCATTATCTATGAGATTATGGTATTGCTCACGAAGTGTGTTTAATTTTTCACCTATATCCCTTTTGAGTCCAGTCTTATAAGCATCAACAAGATTAAATATAAAAAAACCTGCCCCTAATATAATAATTATTACTGCTAAAATGCCTTCAACTAACAGGAAAATAGAGTGATCTCGTGGTAGTTTTTCACCTAACGTAACGATTCCCCATAGGCCCATATTCAGTAGATCTTTAAATACGATAAAGAAAGATACAGTTAAAACAAGAAATAAAACACCTTTCAAAAATTGCCGATTATACAATTGGCCAACACCAGGGATCAATGATAAGACAACTGCAACTTTCCTATGATTCGATTGATATGGAGTAGATTCCATCACATACTCTAGCTCCTTCCCAAATTCCTTATGTAAGAAATCTTAATTGATGCCCTTTATTCACATGAGCAGTCTCCCCTTGAAGGGAGACTACTTCCAATTATTTATTCATCTGGATGATTTGTTTCAATGTTTGTTGTTATCGTATTTACCGCTTCATCTAGTGCTGATTTCGGATCTACTTTTTGGTTTGCAACCAACTGTAATGCAGTTGCCATCGGTCCCCAAACCTCAGCCATTTCTGGAATATTAGGCATTGGAATAGCATATTGAGATTGAATAGCCACTGCATTTGCAGCTTCATTTTCCGCAATAATAGGGTCCTCTATTAAGGACTTAACAGGAGGTATTTCTTGTGTTAATTCAAAACGAATTTTTGCATTCTCTTCATTCGTTAAATGTTCAACCAATTTTGTTGACCATTCAGGGTGCTTTGTAAATGAAGTTATTTGCCACCCCTTAACACCCATAAATGTTCTAACTTGTTCACCATTCGGTAAAGTTGGTAATGGTGCTACACCAAAATCAATTCCTGCATCAGTCATACCTTGAAATGCCCAAGGCCCATTCATAACAGATGCAACGTTTCCTTCATTAAACAGTCCATCCATCGTTGAGCCACCCGACTCACCTATGATCCCTTTAGGAAAAATGTCTTTATACCATTGTTGAATATATTGTCCTCCCGCTACTGAACCTTCATTACTTAAGCCAATATCATTTCGATCTAGCCTACCTTCATTATTTTGAAATACGTAACCACCGTACCCTCCTAATACACCGTGGGCAAAATAAAAGTTGTCCCATAGTGCTAAAAAGCCAAATTCATCTTTATTATCAAAGTCATTTGCAATTTCAAATAGCTTTTCAAATGATTGAGGCGCTTCTTCCATTAGTGCTTTGTTATAAATAAAAACAGGTGTTTCAGTTGCTTTCGGTAAACCGTACAACTTGCCGTTAAACATTTGAGCTGTAACTGAAGACTCTGTAAAGGTGTCTAATATACTTTGTTCTACCTTTATTTCTTGAATTAAACCTTCAGTAACTAATTGACCAATTTGATCATGTGGCACTGTGATAACGTCTGGACCAGTCCCAGCAGGACCATCTAAACGTAATTGATCTCTTTGACTAGTAGCCATCTCCACTTCTTTATACTCTACTTTAATACCATATTCTGCTTCGAAGCTTTTAATGGCTTCTTCCATTGCTGGGCCTTTCTCTTTATCCTCCCATACGATGAGCTTTTCTGGTTTTGCTGGCATTTCACCATTTGTTTCGGTATCCCTATTATTTTCACTAGATGATTGGTCTACCGCTTCTTGGGGTCCACAAGCTGCTAACATAATAATAAGGAAAATTACCATCACACTAAGAAAGAATACCTTCTTCATTGCTTGTACCTCCTCTTAAATGATCATATTATGCAAACGTTTGCGCAAATAAGTATAAAAATAAACCATCTTCATAAAATAAGAAAACGGTTCCATACTATCTGTCATCTCTATTATATATTTATTATTCTTCTTTTCAATACTTTTTTTACATATTTTCAAAGATTCGCACTTTCGAATATTGACTTCTAATTACACTTCAACTACCATATTGATAAAATAGTGCAAACGGTTCCTCATTTCAGGGAGGTATTACTATGATCATAGAAGCTATTTACCATAGACCAAAAGACAATTACGCTTATGCATACGATGAAAAAACAATACATATACGCTTACGTACAAAGAAAAATAATATCGATAACATCAAGCTCATCCATGGAGATCCATATGATTGGAAGGATAACAATTGGCAAACAAGCCAAACTTCCATGAAAAAAGAAGGAAGTGATTCCTTATTTGACTACTGGTTTGTTGTCATTCAACCACAGTTTCGTCGATTACGCTATGGGTTTGAACTAACTTCAGGAGATGAAACGATCGTTTATACCGAAAAGGGATTTTTCAATCATATACTTGAAGATGATATTACATATTATTTTTGTTTCCCTTTTCTACATCACAATGATGTATTTAAAGCTCCAGCATGGGTGAAGAAAACCGTGTGGTATCAAATATTCCCAGAAAGATTTGCTAATGGAAATGCTGAGACCAACCCTCCAAACACATTACCTTGGGGAAGTGAAGAGGCTACTTCAACAAATTTCTTCGGAGGTGATTTCGAGGGAATTATTAACCACATTCCTCATTTAGTTGATTTAGGTATAACTGGTTTATACTTCACACCAATATTTAAGGCATTTTCAAACCATAAATATGACACAATCGATTACATGGAAATTGACCCTCACTTTGGTGATAAAGAAACATTCAAGAAACTAGTGAACACATGTCATCAACATGGGATTAAAATCATGCTTGACGCTGTGTTCAATCATAGTGGCTACTATTTCCCACAATTTCAAGACGTCATAAAGCATGGTGAAAAATCACGGTATAAAAATTGGTTTCATATAAAAGAGTTCCCTGTACAAACTTCTCCTGCACCAAATTATGATACATTTGGGTTTGTCGAAACAATGCCTAAGCTAAACACTCAAAATCAGGAAGTAAAAAAATATTTACTAGATGTTGGCCGTTACTGGGTACGTGAATTCGGTATTGATGGGTGGCGTTTAGATGTGGCTAATGAGATTGATCATCAGTTTTGGAAAGAGTTTCGTTCCGCTGTTAAATCAATCAACCCTGAGGTTTATATTCTTGGTGAGATATGGCATGATTCAATGCCTTGGCTAGAAGGTGATCAATTCGATGCAGTTATGAACTATCCGTTCACACATACAGCTTTACAATTTTTCGCAAAGAAGACTGTAACAGCAACACAGTTTGCGAATGCGATTTCTCAAGTATATCACTCGTATCCACTAAATGTATCAGAGGTACAATTCAATTTACTAGGAAGTCACGATACACCAAGAATATTGACAGAATGCGAAAATGATATAGAACGTTTAAAGCTCCTATACTTGTTTCAACTTTCATTTCCAGGGTCACCTTGCATTTATTATGGAGATGAAATAGGAATGACAGGTGGACAAGATCCAGGATGTCGTAACTGTATGATTTGGGAAAAAGAAGAACAAAATACAGATTTATTTGATTTCCTAAAAAAACTAATTCATATATATAAGACTGAAGCTATCTTTAGTAAAAATAGTACCTTTCATTTTGTCGACACAAATGATGAAACGAACCATATCATTTATAAAAGAACGTCTCATAAAGAAGAAATATTCTTCGTTATTAATAATTCAGAGAATAACATTGACGTGGAGCTACCAATTGATATAAAAAATAAAAAACTCATTAATTTATGGACAGAAGAGGAGTTTGCGGCTGAAGCAAGCCATGCCATCCTACCTCTAGCACCACATCACTTCTCAATTTTGAAGGTTGTAGAGGTTACAAACTAAAATCATCAGGTGGAGGAAGTTTCCACCTGATGATTTTACCTCTAGATTTCCAATTAAGCTTTACATATTAATTGCAAAATATCTAAAATTAAAGTTATATAATATAATCTTTTGCTATTTCTGTGGAGCTATAAGCATTCCTTCTTTACTTATGCCGTCTTCAAAAGGACCAACACTACCAGAACCACCTGTGTAATATTCAACCTTATCTTCATTCAAAAAGGTAAAGTACGGTCTTACATGAACGATTGTTTTATTAATATTTGTCCGTATCTCATCTGTAATAGGAAAATAAACGAGCAAGTTATTAGACATAATGGTTAACGGTAAGGACAACGGTTCTCCATCAAATTGATCAAGATCATATCGATCCCAATTTTCATCAAGTGAATATAACACATGATTACTATAATATTCATTCGTCATCCCCGGAAGCCAAAATAAAATATCCTTGAGTGTGGAACCTTTTGGCCCTTGTAATTTGACTATATATCCCTTAGTTATATTAGAACCTGCATCTTGATGCACCTTGATACCCTCCACATGCCAAGCACTTGGTCTATAATCTGTCATCGTTTCTATAATCGGAAAAATCTTATAGCTCCCCTTCATAGGGAAAATCATTTGTTCTCCATTAAATGATAACCTCAACTCATATGGAATATAAGAAGCTTGCATCGTACTAGACAAAGGTGTTAATAAAGATCCTGTATTACCAACAATTCGTTCTCCATTAATATTTAATTCTATTTCTCCACTTATTAATCGCTCAGTTAACAAATTATCTTTATTAACCTCTACCTTTAAAGGGGTCTTTCCTCGTACCGATGCTATGATATCCCCGTACGAATTCAACAAAGTAATTTCATCTAAAATAGGTATATCCTCCCAAGGGGATGCTTTTTTCCACTGAACAGGTAAGGAAAACTCTAACCCCCATTCATGTTCACCCATTTCTACTCCAACGGAACCCACTTGTTTTTCTACATACAAGCCACTTGGTAATGATGATCGCATATTCCACCATAAAAGTGGTATGACTATTATTACTAACATTAGCAAAACAAAGGTTGATAGGAGCCATTTTTTCGTGAAAGGCTGCAGTTTCATATAATCTTCCCCTTTCATTTGATAAACAAAGGGCTTCATACACCAAGCTTATCCTCATTCAGCTACAAAGTTTGTATAAAATGTATGACAATAGAACAGCTTTAAGAATAAGAGATCTAAAAGTAAATAAATACCAACATGTTATTTTCTACCTCTTAACAAGAGGCTACTCAACACGGCTATTAATATCGATATAAGTAATTTGTACACGAAGCCATAAACTAAGCCTTCTCGTATGTATGTAATGATTTTTGTTATTGTAGAGGCTTCTGGCACCCAATCAATTACATAACCAAAACCTAATATATGCGGTACACTTAAAATAACATAAGAAAGAATAATTGCCACAACAAATCTTTTCATCAAATCATACATACTCCCTTCCGAGTCTTAAAGAAATTCCAGCCATGTATGTTCCGGACTATGAATTTGAATTGCATGACGAAGCCATTCTTTTTGATTTTCATTAAGGTTTGGTAAAGCTGCAAAAAAATCTTGATGATCTTTCTCTCTCGTATTTTTCACTTTATATAGAAGCACAATCTGAGGATTTAGGAAAGGAATACGTGAAGCAGAATAGCTCCAAATACTCTCGACTGGATGTGTAATTAGCGCATCTCTTCTAAATAGCCATTTGTCATTATCAGCCTCATTCAAAAGAATCTCTAATTGCTGCTGGTCATTGTATTTATGTTCAGCATGAATTTCGTGTATTGGTAGCTGCAACAATTCTTTTTCCCATCTGTATAATGTACCGTTGCTAACTTTGTTAAATTCCCAGTCTTGGAAATAATCTTTTAAGTGAAGTTGGTCCTTTCGAAAGATGGCTATTTCTAAGTCATCATGGGGTCTTGTTTGCTTTCCAATAAATAAATCTATTGCCCAGCCACCAGCAATAAACCATGGTTTATTGTACGAGGACATTAATACGTTAACCCTATTACATTGCTCAAATTTCATTAATCTCACCTCCTTGCCATACCCTCTCTACACTAGTTACCCTATCTTTACTAGTTAATAAATATACATCAGGGTTACTCAAACTCTTCCATTCGTCAAAACCAAAATGATGATTATACTTTTTCAGCAATAATGACATGATATTTCCATGAGTAACGATGATAGTACTTTCAAAATGACTATTAAAGATTTCATTTACAACACATGAAATACGATTCATCGCTTCTCGACTCGATTCTCCCCCTTTATATTTTGCATCTAAATCATCATAAGTTCGTTTTAATTTCTCAAGCCAATCAGCTAAATTTTCTTCACTTAATATTCTTTCTGTTAGCCGTTGGTCGACTTCAACTGTTACGTTTTTATGCACACTTAACGGTTCTATTGATTGAATCGCTCGAATAAATGAGCTTGATATGATTCGATCTATTTTCTTGTCAGAAAAAAAATCTGACAAAAGTCTCGCTTGTTCAAATCCTTTGTTAGTTAATTGTGCTTCTGAAGGCTGCCCTTGTGCTTCACAATGTCTAACAATATATATTTTTTTGACCATCCTACTGCTTCCTTTCTATATCATCATTAAGGATCACTAAGCTTCGATTATTATTCGATAGTAACTTTATTCTAGAATATGGCCCAAAATCAGGACGCTTATTTTTTTGCGCCAGCCTTTTAAACCTCATTTTCAAAATAAATATATAGAAATTAACTACGCAAGCTTCATTGACATATTATGAATTATCAATTCGTCTTTGTTCCTTGATGAAAAAACATCTGCCAGCTACCATTACTATATTTCCAGATTGAACTACGCAACGTATGTTGTTTGCTTTCTTCGTTATATATTCGGTAAGTTGTTAACACTACATCCTGAGACAATGGATGTATATCAAAGTCACTCAACGTCATCTTAACTGCCCCTATCCCATCGTCACTAATATCCTCATTTTTATACAAGACTCTTCCTGAACTTCCAAATTCAAAAAAATTCTCAGATAGCAATTTTTTTAATTCATTTTTAGATGCACGAATTTCTGGCTTTAATAACTTCTCTTCAAGTACAAGTAATTGTTCTTTTAGTCTATTATCTCTTTCCATTTCATACCTCATATATTTTTGCTTTTTCTATACAACGAGAATAAACATTTATATGGTACACTCAAAAACTTGAAACGAACTTCCTTTCCCATATCCATCTTTTATGTCATGAATAACAATATTTTGAAAGCCATTAGATATAAGTGTGTTTCTAAATTCTTCTAACTCATAGAGTCGCATTGAGAAATCCATTATTTCTGTTTTTTAATTTGCCCACCTTGGATTGATTGATATTTCAATTTAATACTCAGCAGTTTATTTCCCTCGTCATAATAAACTTTTCGATTATTTGAACTTTTAATCACCTTTATGCAATTAATTCCCTAGATCGTTTTTTAGAATGGTAGACTGCTAGTTTCTTGGATTGTAAGTAAATATTGTATCCGCATAAATTATAATTAGAGCTTGCGGAATAAATAGCCAAAAACCAGACACAGGAGATATGAATACTCCTAAAATCCCAATGATAAGAAAATACCAGCCAATGAAACGAGGTATTGGCTGTTGTCTTTCCTTCACATATAAATGCATAAATTGACCAATTAGAACCCAAAATATCCCACATAATAAAAACCATACTGCAGCATTACGATCATATTGTGTCCCCACAGTATTGAAAATACCTTCTTTAACAATTTCCCCCAGCACACCCCACCCTATAATTAGACCCACAATGGTGTGTAAGATTCCTGTTCCAATCAGCAATATTCCGCTCAGTTTCCAAAGTTTCATTATAATTCCCCCAATAATGTTAGTTTGTGCATATTTTAGATGCTGGAGGAGTTTTTGTATTGTAAAAATACGACATAAATTCTTTTGATAAGACTGAGAGTGGGCTTAGTCCAGAAAATTGTTTAAAAACATTAATGAAATGAGATTGATCGTAGTATCCACCTTCATATATGATGTCTAGATACTTTTGTTTTTCGTATAAGCAAATCTTTTGAGAAGTTTCAGCAAATGTAGAGAGTTTCCGATAAAATGTAGGACTTACCCCAACCAATTCGCGGAAGATTCTTTGTAGCTGCCTCTGGCTAACATTTATTTCATTACATAGGTTTTGAATCGTTGTAAAACTGCTAGAATAAGTTAATTTATCGATTACATATGCTTGGATTTTTTGATAATCAGTATTCTTGTGATAATGCTTTAATAACAATAATAAATACTTTTCTATAATTTCGACCTTCTGCTTTAACGTCGAAGAATCTTTAATTTGATACTGTAATTCGTCTCCTAATTTACCCCAAATTTCTGTAATACCCCTTAAATCATTTGTGAAATTTGCCATATTTTCATTACAAAAATGATGAAATGATCCTGGTAGAAAACGAACAGCTATCATACCTATTTTTCCTGTTGCATGTAAATCTATATAACTTTTTTGTATGCCAACTACATGGGCATCAGAAAGCTTAGATGGAATTTTTTTATCGTTAATAAATATAATAGGGGACTGATAGTGGAAGACCATCTCGATATTTATACTAGGTAAAACTCTAGGTAACTTGATTTGTTGATTGTCATTGCTAGATTCCCATATCCAATAACAATCTATAAATTCTCTCAAGTGTTTTGAAGGAGGTATGTATAAAATATCCAATACCCTCACCCTTTCATTTATGAGTTTACACTTATAATCGAATACTTTTTTTGCTATAGAAAGTTTTACCACATCACGTTTACTCTCTCCACATTATTTTTTTATTATAGTTTTATATTTAACTAAACCTTCTTGTCTTTAAAGTACTTTTTAGCTAAATATATCGTGATTTCTACCACACCATACATATATTAGGTAGTAGTGAGCTTTTAAAATTAACTTACAAAAAAAGAATTACATTGATTAATTTACCAACCTAAATAAATTATACCGAAAGGGTTTAATAGTAGTAAATATTTAACTTATAGACAAAGGTTCTCCAGCGAAATATTCCTAAAACGAAAGAAGATTATCTTTATTTCAGATTGTCACCTTAGAGTGAATGCTAATACTACTAGGCTGTTTTAGCATAGATTGAGGTTTTTTGTACACAACTAGATTTCGTAGCAACTTTTCTTCTATAAAATGATGGGTGTTGTGTAATACAACACCTTTATCTTCTAATTTAAGAATTATTGCAATAAAGTTTACGAAGTTAGCGTACTATTATCTCTATTAACATTTGATCAGCATTACACCTATAATAAGAACTTTTCTCCTTGTAAGAATTTAACACAGTTTTTTATTAAGAATGGGATAATATTGGCAAACTCTTTATGTTCTTTTGGATTTTTAGCAAGAAATGCTAAATTCTTTATTATTGCCCATAAGAAAAATGCCTCCAATACTTGAATGTAGTCATCTTGAAGATTTCTTCCTTTTTGATAATAAGAGATAAAATCTTTTCTCCCTTGTGGATTGAGATGCAGAAAAGTTATTGCTATATCATATAAATAAAAACCAAAACCACATGATGAAAAATCAATTGGGGCAGGTTGACCTTGATAAAGCACATAATTACTCTCATGAAGATCCGCATGAATTAGACCCCATGTATCTTTAGTTTTGTCCTGCGCTTTAATTATTAAGGATATTTTTTTAGTAGCTTTTTCAATTATTTCAAAATCGTTAGATGTCATTTTCCTGATTGACATCATTTTTTTTAATTGTTGAAGTGAATATATAAGATCTTCAGTTTCATAGATAGGTCTTTCAAATCCATCCGGTATGTTCCAATTAATCGAATGTTCATGTAGGGTAACCATCAATTGTGCTAGATTTTCTATTTCACTTTCAGAGGGTTGACCTTTTAATGTTTCACCTACAATATAAACTTGAAGTGTCCAATAAAAACTTGTGCCTGTGACTTTATCAAACACTAAAGTAGTTAATTCATCATATGTATTTTTTATCGTTCTTTGGACATTTAAATTTGTATCCTTTGCTATCGCTTTAAGCCATAGCAACTCTGATTCAATCATGTTAGCCGTTTTTATTCCTAAATGTTGTTTTAATACGTACTTATTATTATCATGTGCCTCAATTAAAAATGTCATATTATCATTCCACCCTAAGCTCGATATTTTTCGAACATTTAGTTTGAAATGATCATTCAACAATTGCTCAACTTGTTTGATATTATACACCTACTCACCTCTTTATCCTTAATCGTTATGATTACATCAATTAAACTTTTTGCTATCATTACTTTAATTCTTTATCATCGTTATAAATATAGAAAAAATAACCTAACACTAAACTCACCATAACAAAAGCACTGATCAAATATATATTAATGATGACCAGTGCTTTAATTACTATTTTTTTGAATATACGATTTTTTTTATTGTTTCTGTTGAAAGAAAATACTCGTCTGCTAATTGATCAATGGATCTTCCATTGTTAAATCCATTTTTAATTAAGGTGTTCCTATAGTCAATTTTCTTTCTGCCGCCAGAGTTTACTCCCCATTTTTGATAATCCTTTTTCGGTTTAGGAACATATATGATTTCCCCTGGTACATACTTTTGAAGTTCTACAAGTAATTCTTCAGGTAATTTTTCTGTAATTGTCTGTTTACTCATTTCTGCAGCCCCTTATTTAGTAAATATGATAAGGTGCAAAACCAAATGTGTCAGAAATGAACTCCTATGATTATGGTGATTTGTCACATCACCTTATGCAAAGTTTCACCTTTCAGACACTGGGCTTTGCATAAGGTACTGGAAAACTTTATGAACGTAAAAGCATTTTTCATTCTTACACTCCTTTCTAATTTAAACGGCTTTAGCTAACCTACTTTGACATGCCACAAAATAAAAACATTATGAATACTAGCCATTCTGAACAATTATAGCAAGGTGCTATTCCTACTATAATGTAAGCCAAAGATTGCTGATTGATCTATTTCAAAAAAAAGACTTATAGATAAGTTACTATATAGATATAAAGTTTTCTCATGAGTATGAGCTAGGAAGTATTATCCTATGGCTAAATTTTGCGCATTGAACCTAAAACGATATTGTATCCATCCGGGTCTTGGATACAAGTATTTTTAAACTCCCACTCGCCGTGTGTGCCAGTAAACGGCTCAACCGCAATATTTCCACCATTTCCTCGAACTTCTTCCACTAGACTGTCCAAATCATCCCAACTAACATGAATAAACGTATCCCATCCGAATTCAGGGCCTTGCCAATCAGTTGGATAATCTGAACGCTTTTTTGATGCAGCGTTAGGTCTCACATCCTCAGGAAATTCCGATTGTTGGAGAATAATAGTCATGCCGTCTCTTTTTGCGTGTCCCCAGTCATCAATTTCACATCCTAGGACATCACGGTAATATTCCTGCGATTTTATTAAGTTAGAGACTAAACGTACTTGAATCGTTTGTCCTAATTTCCCACGCTTTAGTTGGTTTACTTCCATCCCTACTCACTCCTGTTCATGAATTTATAAACTAGTTAAGTAAAATAAGGTTTCTATAATCTTTAACAGGTTCCTCCTTTGTTTTAAAAATAATCGTTCGACAAACATATAACTAGCCTCTCCCGATAATACAAATCGGGACTTCCGATAAATAACGATATAGAAACTATAATGCTAGACTTAGTCATTTGCTATCACCACACTGAAAACTTCAACAATAAAATTTGCATCTATAAATCTTGTCAATCAAATGTAGCATTATATGTAATTATAAGTTGCTGAAATATATTAGTACGTTCTCACTGGTGATATTAGGTGTAGGTGTGATATATTGCTCAGCGGTTGGAGAAGAATTGGTTTCATCGAACCCCCAAAGCTGATGCTTACATCCTCTTCATTTATAACTCTTAAAGCATCCATTAAAAAGCTGCCATCGAGTGAAATGCTTAACTCCGATTCTCCGCTTAAAGTCTTTACACTTTGGATTTCTTCTATTTGGCCTATCTGTGATGAATTTGATGAAATTTTCAATTTTGACTTATCTACAATTTCGAGGTGTATATTATTGTTTGTCCATTCATTAGCAAACAAGCTAGCTCTATCTATCCCATTTAGCAGCTGCTTCGTGTTCACAGTTATAACTGTTTTTGCATCTTTTGGTATTAACTCGTGAATGCTCGGATAATTACCTTCAATTAATCTAGAAAAAATGGAACTATTGTTCATGCTAAATGCTATATGATTCTCTGTTGCATGAATTTCTATTATGTCAGATTCATGATCTATTAACTTGGTTAATTCATTTAAGCAAGAACTAGGGACAATGAATGATTTATGGATGTTTGATTCAATCATGTGCTCTCTAAGAGCTAGTCTATGAGAATTTGTCGCTGCAACAGTTAACCTACCTTGTTGAAATAACATAAGCACACCTGTTAATATTGGTCTCGATTCATTTTTGGATACTGCAAATGATGTTTGTTTAATGATGTCAATAAAATCTTTACCTGTTATTGTACCGACTTGACTCTCATCCATTTCTGGTATGCTAGGGTATTCATCTGCATTCATACCATTTAAGCTAGTGATTATGTCAGCTGATTGAATCGTCACAGTGTGATTATCATTTGCTTTAACATGAATTTGATCAGGTAACTTCTTAACTATTTCATGTAAGTATTTCGCTGAAATCACAATACTGCCTGTATGATAAATATCCACTATGCGTAAGCCATCAATTACAGCTGGAATAGTTTTTTCTATTACAATATCAGAATTACTCCCTATAAGAGTTAAACTGTCCTGATTTGCAATCACTTTAACTCCTGTAAGTATAGGAAGAGGTGTTTTGTATGATATAGCTCTACTTACTTCTTTCATCGCTTTTTTAAAATGTTCATTGTTTATTGTAAATTCCATTAGAAAGTCTCCTCTTATTTCAAGCTCTACATTAACAAATGCTTGATTTTCCAATCTAAAATAATTTAATAAAACACTAATTCCTCATTCTAAAGTAGTAATTAAAGATCCATCCTTCCCCCCATTTATTATTATGAGGATTTATTAAAATGAAATCAAAGCTTCTTTTCATAACTCTGTTGCTATATTTTCACTAACTTTATTTAAAAGCCACAAAAACATATAACTCCTAAACGAAGAGATTACTTATATGGATTGAAAGACAACGAAATCGAAAACAATAGCCCTTTTACATTTGTCCAAGGAGTGAATACAATGCGATTCAGCCATCATTTTTATTTTTATATAAGTAGTGAAGCTACTAGATTATTTTCAAGAGTGTTTTATGTCATGACTATTACTACATTTATTTTTAAAACAAGTGGTTCTGCCACAATGGCCGCCATGTTTCCGTTAATCGATGTATTATCGACATTACTTGCTGGTTTTGTGGCTCCCTTAGTTATGGACAAAATCAGATTAAAGCCATTAATTTTCGTATCCAAAGGGCTAAATACGATAATCTTACTTTTAATTCTTTTAACTTTTACAATGTTTTCTCATTCAATAATGACCTTATTGATTTTCGTTTTTATTAGATCTTTTATAGACGGGTTGATCAGTCCTGCAAACTCCGCCATGCTTCCACGTATCGTATTGAAAAACCAGTTAGTGAAAGCAAATGGCTTTTTATCCATTACAAATCAAACATTAACTGTTCTTGGGTATACTCTTAGGGGCTTTATCGTAGTAAAGATAGGTGTTGTGCATTCATTACAACTAACCTTATTCATATCTTTACTATCATTCTTCTTATTTTATTTCGTGAAAGACGAGAAGGAAATGATCACCAATCATGCAACAAAAAAATCAGCATTCAGTTCCATGAGTGAAGGGTACTTATCACTATGGAAAAATCCAGCTTTGCGAATCATTACAACGATGGATATATTAGAAGGAATCGCCAATGGTGTATGGATTGGAGCGAACATCCTAGTATACGTAATTGAATTTTTGAATAAAGATGAAGCTTGGTGGGGGTACATTAGCGGTAGCTACTATATAGGTACAATTCTAGGTGGGTTATTCGTTGTTTCATTTTCAAAGTGGGTTAGTCATCGCCTGATCGCTAGCATGATTATTGGATCATTCGTAGTTAGCATTTTCACATTAATTTTCGGATTAACAACTAACCCGTTTGTACCAATATTGTTAAGTATTATTAATGGACCTGCATATCAATTACGTGATATTTCTCAACAAACTCTCTTTCAACAAAACGTGGAAGACAAACATTTACCGAAGGTTTTTGCAGCAAAAGGACTATTAACATCTGCTACACTTGGAATTTCTATAGGTATCATGGGTGTAATCTCAGATACATTCGGTGTACAGTATACTTTTTTCATAGCAGCGAGCTTATATGGTATTTCAGCCGTCCTTGCTTTGTTTATTTGGAGGAAAAACAAACAACAATTGAAAGCGGAGTTAACTTAAGGCTTTTTTTCGTAAGCTGTTTTCGCATTAATTGTTGCTTTTCGTAATTAGAGCTAAATACGATTATAACTAACGTTCGTGGCATCTTTTCTTCGGTACAACAAAAACTAACATATAAAACCACTTTTTATGTTAATAAGCAACAAAGTTTACGAAAAGAGCCTTTCGTAAACTTTATTGCAATCTTTACTGTATATGGATAGTAAGAACAAGTATTATTAGAACCCACACGTTTAAGTAGAAAAGGTACTACGAAAGCTGGATGTATACATTCTTACTAGTAAAGTCATACTTACAAAAACAGCAACTCCCCTTCCGACTATATATTTTTAGCTACTTTTTTAATTAAACTCCCTTTTTTATAATATTCTTTAAATGTTTCTTGATTAGTAAAAAATACTCCGACAAGCACCAAAATTGAACCAAAGATAGAAATCAAGTAGATTTCTTCACTTAAAAGGGTAATACCTAATATCATCGCAATAATAGGTGAAACGTATAACCATGTAGAAGGAAAAACTGGATTTGTCTTACCAACTAGCCAATAAAAAATACCATGACCTAAAATTGAACCAAAGAAAATCAAATATATGAGTGATAGCTGTGCGGTCATATTGGAGAACGAGGCTAAATTTGGTCGTTCAATTATTAATGAGAGCAGAAAAAGCATGATACCTCCGAAAAGCATTTGAAAGCCATTTAATAAAAACGGGGAAAACTGTGAGCTTGATGACATTATTTTTTTTGACCTTATTGTCCCAACGCTGTAGAACAGCTGGCCTAGAATTACAACAATGGAACCAATAATCCAAATCGCATTCACATCACCATTCATTCCTGGCCATGCTATGAGCGCTACACCACATAAGCTTGCAATCAAACCAAGCACTTGTATAGGTGAAAATTTTGATTTATCCTCATATTTTTTTAGTAAAAAGACCATAATCGGTCCGAATGCAGACAATACAGCAGCTAAACCTGAAGGAATATGCTGTTCTGCCCAATAAAGTGTTGAAAATGTGCCAAATGTTAAGAAGAAACCTATGATGGCTAATTGCAATATCATACGTAAAGGCGGAAATGGAGCTTGTCGAATTTTATAGAACAGTATAACAATTACTCCAGCAATAAAAAACCTTAGTGATGCAGAAAAAAAAGGTGCAACTCCTGCATCAATACCTATCTTTATTGCAAAAAAGGTTGTTCCAAATATGATACATATAAATAAATAATTAAATAAAATCATATTACCCACTCCCCAATCGCTGTTTGTTTAGGTAATATTAAAATAAATATTCTATAACAGTAAAACACTTAATATAACAGTTTAAAGAAAGGATGATGACATTGAATATATCTCTTTCAAAAGATTCTGATCACTCATTACCTGAGCAAATATACCTATCATTATCAGATCGTATTAAAACAGGCTTAATGTCAGAAGGAGATAGATTACCATCTGTTCGAAAGCTTGCTGATCAACTACATGTTAGTTTAGTCACCGTTCAAAAAGCATATGAATTACTTGAAAAAAAGCAATTAATAGAAAGAAGACATGGTAAGGGGAGTTATGTAAAAAAACAACATGAGCAACAAGAAGAGATATCTCATCATAACTGGCAAAATATGATTGTTGATTATTTACCGAGGGCACAAACATGGAAGGAGATGAAATCATTTTCTAATCAACTTACATATAACTTATCACTCGCTAACTTGAGCGAAGAATTCTTGCCAGTAAAAGAATTAACTGCAGTTACTAAAAAAGTCATTACAGCTGAGCCAAATATTTTAACTACTTATGGCCCTGGACCTGGAGATAAAATTTTACGTGAAACGATATGTGAATACCTTTCTCATTATGGCTTATCATCAACCGCTGATCAAATCATCATCTCAACTGGCGTCCAGCAAGGGCTCGATTTAGTTGCTAAGACTTTTCTTAATGAAGGAGATGTCGTATTGGTCGAAGCACCAACATATATTGGCATTATTGATTTATTTAAATCCCGTGGCGTAACCATTAAAACGATACCTACCAATAAAGATGGAATCAATGTTAACGTGCTTTTACGTTTATGTGAGCAATTTTCACCAAAGCTCATATACACAAATCCCACTTTCCAAAACCCAATGGGGACAATACTTCCTCCAAAAAAGAGAAGGAGATTAATAGAAATTGCACAGGCTTTCAATGTAATCGTTATTGAAGACGATCCTTGGACAGAGCTAACTATAGAAGGTTCTGCAAAGCCTATCAAATCCATGGATGAGTACGGTCATGTAATTTATATGAGGGGGTTTAGCAAAACAATATCTCCTGGTCTTAGGATAGGCTGCATCGTAGCAAATGGGAAAATATTAAATAAGTTAAAGGCTGCTAAAAGTGTCTCAGACCTCGGCTCCCCATTATTAAATCAACGAATTCTTGCACGATTTATGCAAACATTTAACTTTGAAAAGCATTTTATGAAACAAAATTCTTTATTAAAATATCGAAGGAACCTCCTCATTCAAGCACTAAAAAGCTTAAAGGTAGAAGGTGTTACATGGACGGTTCCTAAAGGTGGACCCGTCATGTGGATTACTTTTCCTACTCACATAAACACAGAACATCTATTATTACATGCACAGAAGCAAGAGCTATCGTTTCTACCTTCAGCGATGTGCTACCCAAACGATCCAGAATATCACCATTTAAGAATTAGTTATGGCAATTTAAATATTACTGCATTTGAGAAGGCATTAAGTATTTTTGTAAATGTAACAAACGACTTTATGGAATCATATAATCCACAGCTAGAAGATTCACCACTTTTCTAGTCTCATTTCGATAAAAACCAGGAACCTATTACAGTTTCCTGGTTTTTGCACCTCATAATATATAGTCGTGATATTATCTGAGAACGTAAGTCATTTATCCAAAGGCGGGATTTAAAATTCCATACATATGGTCATTCTTTCCTGGTAAATCTTTAGCATATAAAGTCATTTGTGGAGATAATAGTATGTTTTTAAAATCATACCTCTGTTCTAATTCATTAATAAAATCCGCTTGATTTGAAGGTACATCAATTTGTATTGAACATGCGTGATGTCCAAAAATGTTGGATATTAATAGCTTAGCTATGCTAGGGTCTTTAGCTATCAACGGACTAACCCTGATCGCATCTCCTACTTTCATTGTCATGCTAAACCCTTTAAGCATTCGATCCTCTCCCCTTACAACGAAACCACTTTCCATATTATAAAAAAGTTGTTCATACATTGCACTGCGATTAAGTCCAAATGCTTCTATATCTAACTGAATCACATCTATTAAATCTTCTATATTCATCTGTTCAATTTTCTCAAGCTCTCCTTGTTTTAACGCTAAATAACTATTATCTAACTGTAATCTATGGATATTTCTTATTGCTTTAAAACCAAGAGATTTGTACAAAGGAAACCCTTCTGGAGAAGAGACAAGTGAGATTGGTGAATCTAATTTATTAGCTTCTTCCATACATATTGTCATTAATTGTTTAGCTAATCCCTTACGACGATATCGCGGATGGACACAAACAATACCAATTGATGCAAGATTATTCTCATACTGAAAAATTCCTGCACATGATATAAGTCTGTTGTTATCGTAATGACCATAGAAAGCTCCTACAGATATCATTAGCTCAAACTGTTGCCCAGTAAAGCTCCAAGCTACGCTCGTTGTTAGTACTAGTAGGTCATCTATATTATCTATTCTTTTAACCTTATATTCCAGTTTATTCACCTTTTTCTCCCTTCCACAATTTAGCAAAATAATATTATATTAGATTACTTTATTTTACCTATTTTTACAATAAGACGTTAAATTAAAGGAAGGGTATAACTTATAACAAAAAACGACAGGTCCAAGATCGCCTGTCGTTCACTATTTATTGCTGTTTCGGGAGTGTAAAATAAAATGTGCTTCCTTCACCTTGTTTACTTTGCACACCAATTTCTCCGCCATGTAAATCTATTATAGATTTAGATATTGCTAGTCCTAATCCAGCACCGCCATGAGCTTTGTTACGTGATTTTTCAACTCGATAAAACCGTTCAAAAATATGTGGAAGCTCTGATTCGTGGATACCTTCCCCTTCGTCAGTAACACTGACCTTAACACAATCTACACTTTCCTTCACTTCAATTTCTAGCTGACTTCCTCTCGGAGCATACCGTATGGCATTTTGTAAAAAATTAATAAGCACTCGCTTTATTTTTTCAGGCATAATCATTAGCGGCGAAAGCTTATCTGGTATTTGAACCGATATCTTCAAGCCGTGCTCTTCAATTTGAAAGTATTGATTTTGAAGTGTTTCAACAATTAAGCTATCTAGGTGATATCGGGTAGGTTCAAATGCCTCAGTACCTGCCTCAAGCTGAGAAAGTTGAAATAAATCATTAATCAGATGATCTAGTCTTTTCGTTTCAAGACGTATTGTTTTTAAATATTGATCAAACGTTTGTTTATCTTCAATAACATCATCCTGCAGGGCTTCAACAAACGATTGAATTGAAGCCAATGGAGTACGTAAGTCATGTGAAATATTTGCAACAAGTTCTTTTCTCGATGCTTCAGCTTGCTTGATCTTTGTAAAGCTTTCCTCAAGCTTGCTGCTCATTTCATTAAAATGCTCTGCCAATTGCTGAAATTCTTTAGGCCCTATTGAGGAAACTTTACCTTCAAATTTACCCTCTGCAATTTTTTTTGATTCTAATCTAATAAGAGTTATCGCCTTTTCAATGGGTCTAATTAACAACCCATGAATAAAAAATGATAAAATACCAGCCGCTACGGTTACAATCGTTAAAAGCTCAATCGCCTCATTAGGGAGTAGCATTCGAACATAGCTTATCGTAAGGAATATTAATATGATAATAATACTTAGTGCATTAGCAATTAGTAGTTGCGTGCGCATCTTCATAACAATTCACGCCCAGTAAACTTATAACCTATACCCCATACAGTTTGAAGAAAGACAGGTTCTGATGGATTCTGTTCTATTTTTTCACGAAGTCTTCTAATATGAACAGTGACTGTAGTTGTATCCCCAAAGAAATCAATGTCCCATATTTTATCTAATAGTTGGCTCCTTGAAAACACTTGATTTGGGTGGCTTGCAAGTAAAAACAACATGTCAAATTCTTTAACAGTTAATTCAATATTATTATTAAACGCTACCACCTTACGCATTTCAGAATCAATTTCTAAGCCATCAAATTTAAGCTTAGTCGTTGTCGATTTCTCAGTTGACTTCTTACTACCAACATGAATCCTACGAAAGATAGCTTTCACCCGCAATACGAGCTCACGGGGACTGAATGGCTTCGTCATATAATCGTCTGCCCCTAGCGTCAGTCCCATGAGTCGATCCATTTCTTCTCCTCTTGCAGTGAGCATAATGATGGGTACATCGTCCTCATTTCTTATTTCTTCACACACTTCCCAGCCATCTTTTTTTGGCATCATCACATCGAGGACAATCAAATCCGGTTTGTGGCTTCGCCAAAGTGTTATGCCTTCTTCTCCATTTGATGCTAATAAAACGTCATAACCTTCCCGTTCTAAGTAACGTTTTGAAACATCTGTTATGTTGGACTCATCATCAACAACTAAGATTTTCTGTGACATCCACTATCCACCTCTTACCTCTTTTCTCGTATTGTACCACGAGAGTGGATATTATTGCTTTTCAAGCATTGCGTAGCCGAAATCAACATCAAACGCACGACACCAAACGACTACTTTGTTATACTCACTTAAATCTACACCCTCAGGAATTTCATAGTTTTGATCACCTTGATTACCTTTTAATTTCCCTAAATCAACACCCTCACTCGTAGGCTGCCCTTCTTTAGTTAAATAAACTTTAAGATCGGGACCGTTCGTTACCGAGAATTGTTCAAACCGTATATACATTTTGCCATCTGCTGTGACAGTGAATGCATTACCGCTAATATTATGCTCATTATCAACTTCAACAAATGTTCCAGCGTAGGATTCGTTAGACATTTCTTTATCTTTGTTCATTGCTTCTTCAGATGCATCATCACTCATTTCTTCTTTTTCAGACATGCCCTCCTTATCTTCACCTTCCATTGTTTCTTCCATATCAGACATGCCTTCCTTATCTTCACCCTCCATTGTTTCTTCCATATCAGACATGCCTTCCTTATCTTCACCCTCCATTGTTTCTTCCATGTCAGACATACCTTCCTTATCTTCATCTTTCATTGTTTCTTCCATATCATCTTTCATCGCTTCTTCATCAGAACCCATATCTTCTTTATCATCCATCATTTCTCCTTGTTCACCGGATGCGTTTGCAGAACCAGGTAACGGCTCATTCACTTGCTTGTCTAAAAACAATGGTGACAATAACCACCACCCTATTAATACTGCTACGATACCGATACCTGTAAAAAACAGACTTTTTTTATTCATAATTTCGTTCACCCTTTCTATTATTGTACACTACTATAATCGCGGATGAACCTTATCAAACAATAACAAAAATCTTACAAAAGTATTAAATGAAATTATGTCAAAAAAAGAAAGTATTCTACGTTTACTATCTTATCTTTCAAAAATGATTGGCTCTAATAACACTTTTTCCATAATGAGTGTATCTAAGCTTTTGAAAGAGTAACCTTGTTCATGAAGATCGTCTATCGCCTTTCCAAGTGCCTCTGTATTATCTTTTGATACTGCATGTAAAAGGATGACTGCACCAGGATGAATTTGTTTCATGATGTTATCATACGCATACTTCCAGCCTTTCTGTTGATCAATATGCCAATCAATGAATGCCAATGACCAAAAAACATTATGATAACCGAGCTGTTCTGATATGGCTAATGTTCGTTCACTAAAGATTCCTCTAGGTGGACGTAAGAAACTCATACCTTTTTGAGCTGTTAACTCCTCGGTTTTTTTCTTGACTGACTCCAACTCCTGTTTTAAACGCTCATCACTAACAGTTGTAAAATCAGGGTGCTTCCATGAATGATTACCAATGATATGTCCTTCTTCTACCATCCGTTTGACTAAACTCGGTTGATCTTTAAGATAATGACCTGTCAAGAAAAAAGTTGCTTTCACATCTTTCTCTTTTAAAACGTCTAATATTTTGGCAGTATATTGGTTATTTTCATACCCGTTATCAAACGTTAAATATATATCTTTTTTTGATGTATCCCCTATATAAAAGCTATTGTATTTTTCAAGTAATTGGTCAAGTTCCTCACCAGCTGAAGGTGGTTCATTATTCGTACTTCTTTTAAACCCCCAATGAATCGGCTCGTTAGATTCACTCGCTTCTGTTGTATATGAAAAAGTAATTGCTAATAATAGCGATAGAAAAATTGCTTGTATGAATCGAATCTTCAATCGACACCCTCCTAATAATGTAAGTTCAACATATTTTTATTAGTTTTTTACGTTAGTTGAATTTCATACTAGGTAGAGTTTTCCGATGTCTATTTTATAAAGCTGTTTTCGTATAGATTGTTTTTCGCACAAAAAAACAAACATAGTTCATCTTTTCTTCTATAAAACGATGACTTCTTTGTTAGAAACTTTGGCAACACAGTTTACGACAAGAGCCAATTATAAAAATGAAACCTTTGATGCATATAGACGTAGTACAAGATATATATGCGGAGGGAGGAAGAACAAAGTGAAATTTGTTATTTTACTTACGATCTCTTTATTTATGATGCCTTGGACAAAACAAGAAAGACAATCTACAGTAAAAATAATGTGGATTCCTGTGCTTTTTTGGTTAGTTATTGGAATATTAGAGTATTTCTTTTTAATTGATAATCAAATAAGTTCAATTTTAACAACCTACACAATTGTTGCAGCAGGTTTTATTATTCTTAGTTCGTATTTTTATGAGAACGATAATAAAGTTTTGATGATTAAAGCAACGTTAAGTGTACTCCTCATTACAGCTTTTGTTTATACGACCTTTTTTCATTCAATGATCATTGCTAAAAATAAATATGAAGGAGTCAATTTTGAAGTTCATGATATATCAGAACCTTTTACCAATGAGGATACACCTTTTTCTGTCCCACCAGAAACTGCTCGTAATAAAATGCTAAAAGTTTTTGGTAACATTGATAATGTCTCATATTTTGAACTCGGTGATTTAACACCACAAATCGTCAACGGTGAGACATTATATGTAGCACCTATAGAAGCTTCTGGTTTTTTCAAAGCAAGAAAAGCCGGTTCCACTCCTGGGTACATTACAATGTCAGGTACAAACCCTGACGCAGAAGCCAGTCTCGCCTTAGGCTATGAGATGCAATATGTACCTAGCATGTATTTTAATGATAACCTTCAACGAATTGTTCGCAAGGCATTTCCTAAAGGGATATTTTATGGTGAACCGAAATTTGAGATAGCTGATGATGGTAAACCTTTTTATACAATGACATATGGTGATAAAGTTTCTCTACGTTCTGGATTTAATGTCAAAGGAGTAATTTTAGTAGACCCTAACACTGGTGATATTCAGAAGTATACTAAAGAAAAAGCACCTGCATTTATCGATGGTGTGCTCAATTTCGAAACAGCTTCACTCCAAAATGAATACTTCGGATATCTGGCACATGGTTATTGGAACAGCTTATTTTCTCAAACAGATGTTAAAATACCTACCGATTGGGGTACGTACGAAGGCGTAACACCTATTTTTGGGAAGAGTGGAAAAATGTATTACTTTACAGACTTTACCTCTCCGAAAGAAGGTGTAGATTCAGCACTTGGTTACTCTCTCATTGACGCACGAACAGGTGAATTAAACTACTATAACGGTGAATTAGTAAAGGGGGTTATGGATGGCTCTGCAGCTGAAGAGGTTGTCGATAATACTTTTAAAAAGGAAAAGTGGCATGGTACGATGCCAGTTATTTACAACGTGTACGGTGAACCAAGTTGGGTTGTACCTGTTACAGATGATGGTGGTCTAGTTCGTCAGTATGCAGTGATCTTAGCGTCAAATGCAAAAGTTTTTGCTACTGGATCAACACAAAAAGAAGCATTCAATAAGTATAAAAGCGCCCTTTCTAGAACCGACTCCACACACCGCGCCTCTACAACTAGTGAAGAAAAGAATATAGAAGGGGATGTTCTTCGTGTTTATAAGGAAATTGATGATGGTGTAACTTTTATTTTTATACTTCTAGATAATAGCGATAAAATATTCATGGTTTCTTCCAGTGACTTTCCATATGCAATGTTTACTGAGCAAGGAGATACTCTAAAGCTAGAGTATGCAGATAATAATGAACAAATCGTTTCCGTTAATCAATATCAAAACCTAGGGATTGATTAACATACACTTAAACAAGGCTAGTGCAAAATTACACTAGTCTTGTTTTTTAGTAAACCATTTAAATTGGCCCGTATATTCAGAATTTGAACCGTAAATCATCTAATTTGGCCCGTTTATTCAGAATTTGAACCGTAAATCATCTAATTTGGCCCGTATATTCAGAGTTTGACCCATATAACAGCTAATTTGAACCGTATATTCAGAATTTGACCCGTAAAACATTTAAATTGACCCGTATATTCAGAATTTGAACCGTAAAACATCTAATTTGACCCGTATATTCAGAGTTAGACCCATATAACATCTAATTTGACCCGCATATTCAGAGTTTGACCCATATAACATCTAATTTGGCCCGTATATTCAGAATTTGACCCGTAAAACATCTAATTTGACCCGTATATTCAGGATTTGACCCCTAAAACATCTAATTTGACCCATATATTCAGAATTTGACCCATATATTCAGAATTTGACCCATATAACATCTAATTTGACCCGTATATTCAGAATTTGACCCGTAAATCATCTAATTTGGCCCATAAATAATAAAGGTAAGTCGATAAATCTACTGTACACCTCCAATAACAAAGGATCACTAGCAATTGCTAATGATCCTTTGAAAAATCATATATATCTCCTATTTAAAAACAGGATCTTTAAAAGTCGCTAGCTTTTCTAAAGATGATTTATCAACATCTTCGTGTAAGCTGTTGCCGTGAGAATCCATCGTTACTACAGCAGTAAACCCTTCAACTTGCAGATGCCACATTGCTTCAGGAATGCCAAACTCCATGAGGTCAACTCCCTCAACTGATTTAATACAATCAGCATAATATTGTGCTGCACCACCTATAGCATTTAAATAAACGCCGCCATGCTCTTCTAAAGCTGCAAGTGTTTTTGGTCCCATACCACCTTTACCAATAACTGCACGGACACCAAACTTCTTCATAATATCACCTTGATACGGCTCTTCGCGAATTGATGTAGTAGGACCTGCTGCTTTTACATGCCAATTGCCTTCTTCATCTTTCAACATTACTGGTCCACAATGATAAATAATTTGTCCGTCCAAATCTACTGGCGCATCGTGGTCAGTTAAATATTTATGAATCGCATCGCGCCCAGTGTACATCATGCCATTAATATGAACGACATCTCCCACTTTTAATTCACGGATTTGTTCTTCCGTTATCGGTGCTTGTAATACAACTTCGCGTGTTTCCGATTCCTCGTCAGCTTTATTTGCGTCATTAGCAAAATCTACTTTTTCTCCGTCCTGATACAACCATTCATTAATCTCGCCTGTTTCTGGATTTACAGTCATACCTAAGCGTCGATATGCCCAGCAGTTGTACGCTACTGATACAAAAAAGCTTGCTGGGATTCGGTTTATGACACCCACTTTACAGCCGAGAAGCGTTGTTTCCCCACCAAAGCCCATTGTACCAATACCGAGCTTATTCGCATTTTCCATCACGTATTCTTCAAGTTTACGTAAATCTTCGTTAGGGTTTACATCATCAACCGTACGGAAAAGCTGCTCTTTAGCTAACTCATAACCACTCGTACGATCTCCTCCGATTCCAACACCAATAAAACCAGCACTACATCCCTGCCCTTGCGCTTGATATACTGAATGCATGATACATTTTCTAATTCCGTCTAAATCACGTCCTGCACGACCAAGCCCCTCTAGTTCACATGGCAAACTATACTGGATGTTTTTGTTTTCACAGCCTCCACCTTTTAAAATTAGTCTTACATCAATATAATCTTTCTCCCATTGTTCAAACTTAATTACCGGAGTGCCTATACCTAAATTATCACCACTGTTGGCTCCAGTTAAGGAATCAACAGAATTAGGACGTAGCTTGCCATCCTTTGTAGCTTGTGCGATAGCACTATAAATCGCATCCTTTACCTTTAACTGATTTACCGCTACAGGCGTTTTAATTTTAAATGTTGGCAAACCCGTATCTTGACAAATAGGCGATACATTTTCATCCGCCATGGAAATATTGTTCGTAATGGTTGATAATGACATAGCAGCTCGAGTACCTGCATTTTCACGTTTTTTCGCTTTTGCAATAGCACTACGGACATCCTTTGGTAAGTTTGTAGATGTTTCAACGATAAGCTTATACATACTTTCTTGAAGCTTCTCCATACAAAATCCCCCTTATATTCCGCTAAAATGAAGTTGTCTTATTTTTCACAATTAAATTATACTCCTACAATATTATTTTCGAAAGCGATTTCTTTTTCACACTACCAAATAGGAAAATAATGCTATAATTATTTTAGAATCTTATCGTAAAATTTGTTATTAATGCTAAGGTGTTGGACACGAAAAACATCATTATTTAAATAAAGAACGGCCGGATTACAGTGGTTAGAGGAGGAATCAACAAGTTGAAGCTTTGTATACATTGCGATTCAGATATGATAGAAAAAAAGAACTATTTAGAATTTAAATTACCAATTGCTATGTTGCTATTAATATTCCCAAACGGTGTATTCTTTTGTTGGGTACCTTTTCTCATCCCAGGAAATTATGTATGTAAAAAATGCTATAAATCCTCGAAAAAGGTAAAGGAAATCGATTGGAGGGAATATGAGTTACTAGAAAAAATAAAAACACAACAAACAACGAAATAGTTTAAAGGCTATTCTATTATAGATCGGTGATTTTTGAATGGTTGATATAATACGGTTCCTGAAGGCCCAAAATCGATTCTAATGGTTGAAGTTCCTATCTTTTCTACTCTTTATGTTTATTTTCTTAGTCAAAAGGTTAAGAAGACTAGCATAAGCGCTTGGAATAAACCCAAACGCAATTATTATTTGTTATTATAGATATTTCTGTGTACATAATCTGCATTTTTGTGAAAAGACCACTGACCTAAAATAGTAGCTAAAACCATAAACATTCCAGCTACCACAAAGCCAATCGTATAATAACCTATGAAAAAAAGAACGAATGAACCTACAAGTGAAAGTATCAGAGCAACGATTAACCAAGTTTTTATTTTTTCTTTTTTTATATTATCCAATTTCATCTCTCCTATTATTTCTAAACAACATTTTAACGTAATTTTTAATTATATAAAATGATCTTTTCAATTAAATATAGTAATTATATTACCAATAGCATTCATTGTTATAGACTTTTTATCGCATTAATGTCACTTCTCTATAACTCGTATCGAACACAGATAACATCGTTTTGCTATGATAAGTGAGAAAAAATAGCAACAGAGCTTATAAAAGAACAACATAAAAAAGGGCAGATAACTCTACAACTACATACCTAAGGCTGAAGATATGTACCATGAGTTCTGACCTTCAATGTTAAGACTTATTTCTCGTTAGCAATTATTTTTATTAAATTGGGTAACCACTGATATAGATTAGTGAATGTATATCCTAACCCTTTTGCTTTATCAGTAGAGATTGTCCATGTTTTTTCAATTCCATATGGAGAGTGTTCGTCTTTTGTGGATTCTTTAGAAAGCACAGCATTTTTGCCGATTTCTTTCTCAATAAGCTCCATCAATTCACCCATCGAAATCATTCCATCAGCACAAGCATTGATAGGTCCTGCAAAATCTTGGGTACCCGTCCAAGCAATAAAGTCCCCTGCCTCCTGCTGGTTAATAAAGCCCATTTCTACATCGAGATTAGGGAAGTATATTTGTTCTTGTTTTTTCACTTTGTCAATATGAAGCTTCAAACGTTCTGTATAATCATGCTCCCCCAACACAATCGGAATACGAACTGCTACAACTGGAAAAGAAGCATGTTGAAAAAAAGCAGCCTCTGCTTGTCGTTTGCCTTCCTGGTAGGATATTTCCTCGGTAGGAATAGGGTTAATTTCATATGTATATGGATCGAACAATTCTTCTGCCATATCCACACCATAGTCATAAACTGACATCGTTGATGTAAATACGTATTTACCTACCTTACCTTTTAAAGCTTCAATGGTAATTTCTGCATCCTGTGCATTATAGCATATTTGATCAAATACAATATCCCATTTACTATTTTGTACCGCAGTTATTACTGACTGCTTATCAAATCGATCAACCTTTAATTTTTTCACTTCATCGCCGAATGGGATTGTACTTTTTTGTCTCGTTGCAACAGTTACTTGAAAGCCTTTCTTTAATAATTCATTAACTAAATTTACTCCAAAAAAACGTGTTCCTCCGAATACTAATGCAGTTTTCATCACAACAACACCTCCGTAATCATTATATATCGAAGCCATTTAGAAAAACGAGAAATTTGAATCATAAGCTCCATATTCTTAATCTATGTTACCTTCCATAAATTCTAGACCAAGCTATCTCCCTTTTACTGTAAAAGTAAAAATCAGGTGTAGAGTATTCCACACCTGATTAATTAATTGTTGCTTATCGTAATAAGAGCTATACATGAATATTACTAACGTTCAAGGCATCTTTTCAGACATATCATACACATCAGATACTCATGTAAGTAAAAAACGCAACAAAGTTTACGAAAAAAGTCTTTATTTATGATCTTTTATTTGTTCACATTTATCTTCAATATCATCAATCATCTGTATTAAACGATCAATATCTTCAAGCTTTGTTTCTTCTGGATCTAATGAGTCGATCGTCTCTAAAAACATATTTAATCGATCCTTCAAATATATTATTTGTGAGTGATTGCCATTTGATGTTTTATCCAACTAGCTCGCCCCTTTCTCTCTATTATCGTAACGAATTCACAACCATTTGACAACATCCCTCATCATTCTACATAATTATCGGAGGTTATTGTTTAGTCAAAGTTGTTTTCACATTGCTTGTAGCTTTTCGTCCAAAGATATAAGCACGTAGTCAAATAGCGTTCGTGGCATCTTTTCTACTTATTGAATTATTAAGCTATCATAATATTCATCAAAAATAGCAACAAAGTTTACGAAAAGAGCATTAGTCAAAAACAATCGTTAAGGAGTTATACATGAGCACAACAAAACAAAAAAAGCTAATTTCTCCCTTAAATGATCCATGGGAGGCATACACAGATGTTGAGGAGTTAGGTCAACTAGAATTAACAAATATTGAATTCACCACGACAACTTTATGTAATATGCGCTGTGAGCACTGTGCAGTTGGCTATACTTTACAATCAAAGGATCCACATCCATTGCCCCTTAATCTATTATTAACGAGGTTAGATGAGATTCCACATTTACGCTCCGTAAGTATTACCGGTGGTGAGCCAATGCTATCTTCATCCTCAGTTAATGGATATGTTAAACCGTTATTAAAATACGCTCATGATCGTGGTGTGCGCACACAATTGAACTCAAATCTTACAGTTCATTTAAGTAAATATGAACAAATCATGCCATATTTAGACGTACTTCATATATCACACAACTGGGGAACAGTTGAAGAATTTGCTGAGGGTGGGTTTGCGATGATGGAGCGCAAGCCAACGTTTAAACAGCGTGAAAAGTATTTTAACCAAATCATCGAAAATAGCCGAACATTGTCAAAAGAGGGTGTTATGATCTCTGCAGAAACGATGTTAAACAAAAGGACTCTCCCTTATATAGAACAGATCCACCATCAAGTGATCAATGACATGCTGTGTGCACGTCACGAGATTCATCCAATGTATCCGAGCGATTTTGCTAGTCACTTAGAAGTTCTGTCATTAGATGAACTCCGAGCAGCCATTCATCACTTACTTGACGTACGTGATGAAAATACATGGATGCTTTTTGGCACACTACCTTTTTATCCTTGCAGTGATAAAGATGAGGATCTCACCTTGCTAAGACGTCTATACGAGAGTAGAAATATATCCGTAAGAAATGATCCTGACGGTCGTTCTAGATTAAATGTAAACATATTTACTGGAGAAGTCATTGTCACAGATTTCGGTGATGCCCCCCCATTAGGGAATATACAATCGAATTCTTTATTAGAGTCTTATCAGCTTTGGACGCGATCTCCTTTAGCAAAAATGTTAAGCTGCCACTGTCCTGCTGTAAAATGTCTTGGTCCCAATTTATTAGTAAAGGATCGTTATTACAAAGACACTGATTTTCTAACAAAAGAAACGAAACTAGTAAGAAGCGAAGCTTAGCATTTTCTATTGAAAAACTTAAGATTAATCGTTATTGTATATATAAATGTTGAAAATTAATTTCACAGAAAGTGTTGATAAATGATGCAAACTACGTTAGAAATACTAAATACAGTATGGCAGCATGAAATAACTAAAGTCATCCGTTTTGGGTTTATCGTTTGGTTAGCTGTCCTCATTATTAATAGAATGGTTCACAACTTTTTTAAGAGAACACATTTTTTTGAAGAGCGCAAAGAACAAACAATTGAAAGTATGGTTCGCTCGGTTACGAAATACGTAGCTACATTTGCTTTTATTATATATACGCTTGATGAGCTTTTTGACATTGAAGCTGAAAAACTCCTAGCTGGAGCTGGTGTAGCAGGAATCATACTCGGCTTAGGCGCACAAGGGCTAATAAAGGATGTGTTGTCAGGTGTGTTCCTGTTGTATGAAAAACAACTTGATAAAGGGGATTTTATCACTGTCAACAACACGTATAACGGGACGGTAGAAGAGATCGGACTCAGGTTTTTGAAGGTGCGTGAATGGAGTGGCAAGTTGCTTACTATTAGTAATGGGGAAATTCAACAAATCCAGAACTATAATATTGAAAATATGCGTGTCATCGAACGCGTCGTCGTTAGTTTTAGAGAAAATCCAAAAGAAGTATTCAAACTGTTAGAGCAAACTTGTGTTCAATTAAATGATTCTTTACAAGCTTATTTAAAGACGAACAATGAACAAGTCGTTGAACCATTCCAAGTATATGGAATGACGTCCCTAAATGCTGGCTTTCGCGGCTATGAGTATACAATTATAGGCTTAGTGGATGACGCACACTTCTGGACTGCAGCGAAAGAGACTAGACGAATTGTTGCTCAAGCTATGTTTGACCATGATATTTTAATGGCTGAAGGCCAATTAATTGTACAAAACAACCAAGAAATGAACGACGAGACAAGCACAAGACAATTTCAATAGTTTTTTTTCGTAAGCTTTTGTTACCATTGAAAATAATTTAGAACAACAATAAATAATTCTATGCAAATGACCTCAATTCAAATGAGAAAAGATGCCTAGAATGCTTAGTTTATTTTTATTTCCTAGTACGAAAAGCAACAATCATTAAAATACATTCTTTCAATAACAACAAAGAGCGCCATTACACTAAAGTCGTAATAGCGCTCTTTCCTTATCTCGGATGATTTGTTGTAACAAAGGAGAATGATACATGATCTTGGACAGGAATCCAAGCACCTATCCCTTGAGAAGTTACATTTTTGACCTCAATTTTCTTACTGTTACCCCTCAACACTAAATATACTTCACCATAGGTCACTTTACCTTTTTCATTCACAGCAGGTGAGTGTGAATATAAATAGCCCACTTTCTTTGGAGGTATATTATATATTTGCTCTTTTTTTGTACCTAAGCCAACAATCGTTTGAAATGATAATTGTAATTTAGTTTTGTCCATTGATTTTAACAGCATCATTTTTTTTACATCCTCTTCATTTGGGACAGTTGAAGTTAAACCTCCCTTCACTACCTTTTGGGTATCCTGGGTGTAAAATATTTTCTGAGGTGCTTCTCCTCCTCTATTATCAAAATAATTAGTATTAATTTTTTGATATTCCCAGTTTGTTGTCGTTTCTTGTGATTCATAATTTAATGGCCATTCACCTAAAAAAATCGTTGCACGATACCCAATTGCATGCGGAGCGTTACCTATAGAAGACTCATTTAAAATACGTATGAGATCCGGATTTTCTATTGTTACATTTGATGTTTCAATAAGCTTCTTAGCAAGTTCACTTGGCTCCAAGTATGGTAAATCTTCTGTTGGGTTTGGATAAGTATTTTCTTTTGAAATATTTACAACAGAATCAGGTATTACATATTGATTCTTTGCTGCTTTTTTCTTTTCCTCTGCTGTAATGACACTCGGATTTATTAAAGACATAAAGAATAATAATACAATAAACTGTGATATACGTTTCATTTGCAATTACTCCTTTCAAACACATAATCTTTTCATTAGTTTTTTCGAACAGACTATAGATTATCCAACTTAATTACATCAATTTGCATATTTTTCTTCAACAATACATTTACTAAGTTCAACAAACTATTTTCACAATTGCTGTTGTTGTTTTTAACAGATTCATGACATAAACGATGACAAGCATTTAAAAATAAGAAAAGAACTAAAAAAAGCGTGCAATAAACAGAATATTCAAATAAATTTTGAATATAATAAACTATACTTACCAAAAAGGAGGGATCTCGAAAGCATCATACAACACATAAGGAGGTATGCGTATCGAGTAGAATCATCGTAGTGACTACTTTAAAAAAGGTACGAAATACGACAAGTGAGTTTGTGTGAATGTAGTTAGGTAATAATTACTTTGAATTTACGTAGATGATAACGATTGGAAATATATTTATTTTACAATTCCATTTCCTGAACATAAAAAATTAAGGGTGCTTCAACAATAACGTCTGAAATCATTGCCTATTAATAAATAACTTAATAGGTAGGTCAGATACATTGAAGGCATCCTTATTTATATTCTTATAATGATATGAGATTTAAGTTCAAAACATCTTGATTTTTGTTAAAAATGGACAAGTCTTTACTATTCTCAAAGTTTGAAACTTGTGCCATCTTTTCTTCTTTAAAACAATGATAAAGGGATAAAACCACTTATTGCACTTCTAATTTACAACCAATAGCAACAAAGTTTACGGAAAGAGCCTTATATAGGCTCTTTACCTATAGACTACAGTTTCTTCGAGCTAAGAAATAAACACTTACATAACTAGAATACGTGCCATCTTTCCATTTGTAAAATATTTACAAATTAATAAAACTGCTTCTTGCACTTCTAATTTATTACCAATAACAACAAGGTTTTGAAAAGAGCTTTATAATAAGTAAAAGCCAATTCCCATAATGATATATGCTGCTAATAGTGTTGCACCTTCAAACCAGTTCGTATCTCCATCATTTGTCAAAACAATCGTTAAGAATACTGAAGAAGCCATGGCTACGAGCTCAGGAAGCGTAAACACAAGAGCCATTTTTGTCGGGAAGAATAAAGAAATAAGTACAAGTAGTGGTGCAATAAACATGGCAATTTGTAAGGTTGAACCGACTGCGATTTCTACAGCAATATTCATTTTATTTTTGTACGCCATAATAATCGCCGAAGCATGTTCAGCCGCATTCCCTACGATAGCAACAATGATCACCCCGATGAACAACTCGCTCCACCCAAACGTTTCACCTACTATTTCAAATGTGTGAACAAGGTTTTCTGACACGTAAGCAACTGCTGCAGTTGCTAGCGCTAAAACTGTGATGGCTACCTTTTTCGACCATTCCGGTTCCTCGTGTTCTTCTACCTCATCCGAGCTATGCTGATAAACCCCACGATGTGAGACAAGCCTAAAATATAGTGCAGCTATGTATAATGCCATTAAAATAATTGATATCCCAATACTTAAAGCTAGCGTTTGGCTTTCAGTCATTTCCATTGAAAAAACTTCAGGGATTACAAACGCAACAATAACAGCAAACATTAGGAGACCCGCATTGTGACGAGCATCGTATGCGTTAAATTCTTGACGTTTAAATTTCAAGCCTCCAACAAAAAAAGATAATCCGCCTACAAGTAGTAAGTTCCCGATAACGGATCCAGTTAACGAAGCTAATACAACACCAATAAGACCAGCTTTTAGAGCAAAGATTGAAATGATTAGCTCAACTGCATTTCCAAATGTGGCATTTAAAAGTCCACCTATACGTGGTCCACTAACGATAGCAATACTTTCTGTTGCTCTCCCCATGTAGCTAGCTAAAGCTATAATTGTAATATTGTAAATAACGAACATTATCACAGGTGACCAATGCAATAGACTACCAACAACGGATAGTGGGATACCAGTAGCTACTAGGAGAAAAAATATTTTATTCATTTCCTCAAACCTTTCTGTTTATAGCTATAATTATTATTAGTAAAATAAGGGAATGTTTTACTAACCATACTCTCATTGAATACTACATATATTTTTCACTTAAGCATTGAGAAATTATAACTAATTCCTCGTCTTATTTATACAAACAGTTAAGGGTGTATTAACGCTTAGAAAAAATAAATATAACAAATGATGTTATTTCTGAAAAACCCTTGTATATCTCTTCATTTATTTGTACGATCTTTATCGGGTACATTTTATTAACATCGTTAGAAATAGAGGTTATACAATGGATAAAAATAAATTTCGATTTTGGATACTAGTTAGTATTGTTATGATTTCTGGTTTTTCACAAGGTATGCTACTGCCACTTATAGCAATTATTTTTGAAAATGACGGGGTTAGTTCGGCTTTAAATGGCTTAAACGCAACTGCGCTTTATATTGGCATACTTCTTATATCTCCGTTTATGGAGCAACCTTTAAGAAGGTTTGGCTATAAATCTGTTATTATCATGGGCGGACTCATAGTGATCGTATCTCTCGCGCTATTTCCTCTTTGGAAATCATTTTGGTTTTGGTTTATTTTACGTCTTTTTATTGGCATAGGTGATCATGCACTACACTTTGCAACTCAAACGTGGATAACTTCGTTTTCCTCAGCCAAAAAGAGAGGGCGAAATATTTCTTTATACGGCTTATTTTTCGGCCTTGGATTTGCGACTGGCCCATTATTAACTCCTTTAGTAAAAATTAATGAAACACTCCCTTTTGTAGTATCATCTTTGTTATGTCTCATTGGGTGGATATTCATTTTTATGCTTGATAATGACTATCCTGAACAAGATATCGAGTCAAATTCTTTCAAAGAAACGATTCAACGTTTTAGTCAAGCTTGGAAATACGGTTGGGTTGCATTTTTACCACCATTAAGCTACGGATTTCTAGAATCGTCTTTAAACGGTAGCTTCCCTGTTTACGGTTTACGTATTGGATTAGAGGTAGCAAGTGTTTCTATTTTACTTACTGCCTTCGCTATAGGAGGTATTGTGTTCCAACTACCACTAGGCATGCTGAGTGATAAATTTGGTCGAAGAAATATCTTAATGGGCATTCTTTTCTTAGGTTTTGTAGCATTTTTAGCTGCCAGCTTTTTCGAACAATCCATCGTTCTACTAACGACGTTCATTTTCATAGCAGGTATGCTAGTAGGATCTACTTTTTCCATGGGTATAAGTTATATGACAGACCTAATGCCAAAAAATCTACTTCCAACAGGAAATTTACTTAGTGGTGTTGCATTTAGTGTAGGTAGTTTAGCAGGTCCTATCCTAGGAGGTACATTTATACAATTCTTCGAAAATATTAGCTTTTTCACTATTATAAGCATCATGTTATTAAGCATATTTTTTATCGTCACTTTTTTTGGTAAACAGCCTACCATACAAGAAAGTGAACCTGTGAGATTGAGCAAATAACTATTTAATACGAGCCTCTGTGCTACTGCATTCATCTTACATCAAAAAAAATAATGTAGGACATCACCCAGATAAATTAGACCTCAACTTATAGTTGAGGTCTAGTTGTGTAACAAAGCTTTTGTTGCATCTTAAATACAGCAGCAAAGTATAGAAAGAAACCACATCATTTATACAGTTACGAAATAACTCTCGGTAGACTAAAATATTTTCAAAAAAATCAAAAAAGTATTTGCACATTTTTATTAAACTGTTATATAATACAAACAAAGATAATATACTGTATTAAAACAGATGAAAAAAGGAGCGGATATAAATGAGTAGACAAGAAAGAAAAAATATGATTGAGTTCATTGAGAAAATGAAAGGTATGGATCGAGATCACTTAATCTACATGACAGACGCTGAAATTGAGCATATTTACAATACTACTTACTACCAATTTGAAGAAATCGCTGAATAACAGTTTACTGCTTTTCAACACAATACCTCATTAATAAGTGTTCAACCACTAACAATATTCCTTTTATATTCGAAATTCCATTAACATGACTAACTATAAAAAATACACCTCGATAACATAACATCGAGGTGTATTTTTGTATATTCGTGCTTTTGATAACACTCAATAGTTGGCAGCAAAAAAATTAGTACATGGCTTAACTAACTTGATCATTCACCTTTCTTAGCCGCTTCCTATCAGGTCGATTCACAATAATAATCCCTGATGTAACAAACAACAATCCAAATACAACGAAAAAGTGAATCGATTCTTGTAATAGTATACTAGATAATATTACACCGAATACAGGGACAAGAAATAAGAACATCGATACCTTGCCGACCTGATTATATTTCATGACATTATTCCAAAGCACAAAACCTGCTGCAGATAAAAAGGCTAAATACAGCAATAAGAATAATGACTTTACTGTAAACTCAAAAGGAAATATACCTGCCATTATCATCCCTACGGCTAATAAACCAAAGGATCCAAATAACATTTGATAAGCAGTTAAATAGCCAACATCCATACTAAAACTGCCATTTCTCGCTTTTAAATTTCCAAAAGCACCCGAAACCATTGCAAGAAGTAATAATAATTCACCTAAGCCGAATGAAAAAGAAAAGGAACCTCTAGTTATATTTACTAAAATGACGCCTGTAAACCCAACTAGTACCCCTACTACCTTTTTTCTATTTAAGGAATCATCATTATACATAAAATGTGCAAAAATCATTTGAAATAATGACGTAGTCCCTGCGATTATTGATCCTTGTATGCCCGTTGAATAGCTTAATCCTATATAAAACAAAACATATTGGAAAAATGTCTGATACAAACCTATATGAACTAGTGGCTTAATTGTACTCTTTTTCAAAAAGATATTTCGTTTTATAAATACGTAAAAAACCATAATCATTAATGAAGCCAAAATGAATCGGTAACCAGCGAATAAAATTTGTTCACCAATCTCATTAGGTTGAATGTTCAATTCTTCATAACTGAGCTTAATGAATGGGAAAGCACTCCCCCACAAAAATGTCGCTGCAGCTGCCGCAGCGATCATCCCTAATTTATGAGAAAAAAAGCGTTCTGCTGTCAAATCAATACATCTCCTTGATCCTTTAAAGTACACTTACCTAGTTATAATCCAATCTAAAATTTTATACAAGTATTTTGAGCTTTTTAAGCACAATATTCTTTCCTTAATGCATATAGTATGGTAGAGTATTAAATAAGAAATATAATAAATATTTAATTAAAATTATTATAAAGAGTGCTGCTATCCCTATAAGATGGCAGCTTTCGTCATTTTATTGGGATATTGATTTTGATTACTTTTCTCAATTAGATTAATTAGGAGGAGAGATTTTATGGAAACAAGTGAAAAGGCAGTAATAAAAGATAATACCCAATCAACTTACATCAATTGTAAAACTGATCATACTGAAACATTTATTAACAAACTGCAAACACATATAGAATTAATTGCAGCTTTAAGCTCCGGTGTACTCATTTTTCTTGCATGGGTAATGGATACACTCAGTATGCCAACATTCTCAGTTTCCTTATATATATTAGCGTTTCTTATTGGTGGTTTTGCGAAAGCTAAAGAGGGAATAGAAGAAACTATTAAAAACCGCGAGTTGAATGTTGAAATGCTCATGGTCTTTGCTGCTATCGGATCAGCTTCAATTGGCTATTGGTGGGAGGGCGCAGTATTAATTTTCATATTCTCTCTTAGTGGCGCATTAGAAACATATACGATGAACAGAAGTAATCGTGAGATTTCGTCGTTAATGGATTTACAGCCTGAAGAAGCGATCTTACTAGTGGGTGATTCAGAAAAAACTGTTCATATCTCAGAATTACAAATTGGTGATACGATTTTAATTAAGCCTGGTGATAGAATACCCATTGACGGAGAGGTTCTAAAAGGGCAAACGTCCATTGATCAAGCGACCATCACTGGCGAATCGATCCCTGTTTCGAAGGATATCGGGGACGAAGTATTTGCTGGGACAGTCAACTTACGTGGTGCCATTCTTGTAAAAATGACCAAACATAGTGAAGATACTTTATTTCAGAAAATCATCCGACTTGTTCAATCAGCACAAAGTGAAAAATCTCCTTCTCAGCTTTTTATTGAAAAATATGAAGGAACTTATGTGAAAATTGTGTTAATCACTGTATTAATCATGATGTTCGCACCCCATTATCTATTTAATTGGAGCTGGACTGAAACATTTTATAGAGCAATGATCTTATTAGTTGTGGCTTCGCCATGTGCACTCGTTGCATCGATTATGCCCGCTACATTATCTGCCATTTCAAATGGTGCAAAGAAGGGTATTTTATTCAAGGGTGGCGTTCACTTAGAAAAACTTAGTGAGGTCAAGGCAATTGCTTTTGATAAAACAGGAACACTTACGAGAGGTAAACCTACTGTGACAAAAGTACTCGTGAGAGATGGTCTATTTCATGAAGATGTCATTACAGCAGCTGCTTCATTGGAAAGTCATTCTAGCCACCCACTAGCTCAAGCCATTGTATCTTACGCAAAAAGCACCTATAAATGTACGCTTAGTCAACCTGATAGCTTAGAGGATGTTGCTGGTTGGGGAGTACAAGGTATGTACAATAACCAAATGTGGAAAATAGGCAAAGCTGACTTCGTCGGCAGCGAATTAGCAGAACAGTTCCACGGTGGAATTGCCAATCAATTGGCTGACGAAGGCAATACAGTCGTTTTTATAGCTGACTCTAACGGAATCGCTGCAATTATTGCACTAAAGGACGCTGTTCGTGAGGAATCGATTAAAGCAATTCAAAGCCTTAAAGCACTTGGTATTCAAACGATTATGTTAACAGGAGATGGAGAACAAACGGCAAAGGCCATTGCAGAAGAATGTCAGGTAAATCACTATATCGCCGAGTGTCTACCAGAAGCGAAAGTTGAACACTTAAAGCAACTTAAAAGCAAATATAACAATGTAGCGATGGTTGGTGATGGAATCAACGACGCACCTGCGTTAGCTACAGCAAACGTTGGTGTAGCTATGGGAGAAGGGACAGATGTCGCATTAGAAACAGCAGACGTCGTTCTCATGAAAAACGACCTGTCAAAAATTGCGGAAACAATCAAGCTATCACAAAAAATGAATCGTATCGTAAAGCACAATATCATTTTTTCAATCGCGGTCATTTCCCTATTAATCCTGTCAAACTTCCTCCAAGTTGTTAATTTACCACTTGGTGTAATTGGGCACGAAGGAAGCACAATATTAGTTATCTTAAACGGCCTACGGCTGCTAAAGGCGTAACAAAAGCAAAAGGGGCCTTGACGTTGTTTATTCAAGACCCTTTTGCTTTTCTTTTTTGTAGCTGCAGAACCACTTAGAAAAATACATCCGATGGCATAAAAAAATCAGATGCATTTGCTCCACTGCTTGTCGAGAATCAACAAGATACTTCCGCTTTTCTCGTTAATGATAACCGTTTGTGCCATTAGCACTGCTGCTTGTTTTATGTTTAGGGTTTGATCCAGCTTGTTGATTTTTCTGCTTTGTATCTCCATCTTTTTTCGTTTTTTTCGTCATTGCTTCATCCTCCTAGCTCATAATGATAAGAAACTTATCATCAATTAATATGGCTAGTTTTTCCCTAAGCATAATAGTAAATTATAGAAGAAAGCAATAACATTACTCGTCACAATCAATTCTACGACAATTAATGATCGCATTAATTTCTCCACCCACGATAATAGTCATCCCAGTTAGGTAGAACCATATCATTAATACAATAATACCGCCGAGACTACCATACGTGGAACTATAATTTCCAAAACTTTCAACGTAGTAAGAAAAAGCTACAGAGACGATAATCCACCCAACCGTCGCAAAAATAGCCCCTGTTGTAACTTCCTTCATTTTCAAGCGTTTATTAGGTGCAATGAAATAAAGAAATGAAAATACAACCAATAAGATAATAGAACTCAGAATCCACCTTACCGCATTCCATGCATTCATAAATTCTATCGAAAAGCCAAATGATGACGAAATAAACAAGCCAATTTTTTGTCCAAATACAGGAAGTAATAACGCAACAACAATTACAAAAATCATAGCAAATGTTAATAAGATCGACACACCTCTAGCGACGAGAGGTGATCGACTTTCGTTCACTTCATACGCACGGTTAAAAGCTCTCACTACCGCATTCATCCCTATCGACGCTGTCCATATTGTCCCAATAATTCCAAATGAAAGAAGTGTGCTATTTTGTGAACCGACGATAAGCTTTAAATTCGCTTCAATCATTTCAAGTGTTTCACCTGGAGCAAATTGTTGAAATACTTCCATAACATCCTCTTGTGAAACAGGTAAATAAGCAAGTAAGGTCACTAAAAAAATTAAAAAAGGAAACAATGAAAGCAAGAAAAAATAGGCCAACTCAGCAGACAAACCTATAATATCATCATCATTAAACCGCCTAAAAAGCTCCTTAACAAAGAAGACGACACTCATTCTCCGCTTAGTCTCCATTTAGAACACCCACTTATCCTTCCTTATCGTTAAAAACTTTCTCTTTCGTATCCTTCACTACCTCTATCATTTGAGGAGTTGATTGTTTTAATTCATGGGCTTTAGTCGTAACAAACGATACATCTTCTTCTATTTCTTCAATCGTTGTTCTCACTGTATGTATTTGATCTTTAATTTTCACTGCTAATGTAGCAGGATCTTTTAGAAATTCTCCCGTAGTATGCACTGCTTTTCTTCCTTGTGTAACAACTTCTTTCCTTGTTTCCTTGTTTAGCATTGCAATTGCTCCACCTACGAAAGCGCCTGCCATCATCCCTTTGAACAAATTATTTGCTGACATGCTCACCTCTCCCTTTTATTACACCATTCAAATATTATGTTTATTTTTTATCATCTGTAGTAAATTTTCACAGCCTTTGACGACTAAATCATAAACTTCTTCAAAATTCCCTGTAAAGTATGGGTCTGGCACATCATCTATATCACTTTCAGGAACAAGGTCAAGAAGTCTTCCAATAAAACCTGTTTTATTGTACCCCGCCATCTTATGGAGGTTTCCAATATTTTCAGAATCCATACCAATAATATAATCAAAATTCTCTAAATCATTTTCAACAACTTGCCGTGCTTTCATACCTTCGAAAGGAATCCCCTTACCTGTTAGTATCCCTTGTGTACCTTCGTGAGGTGGCTTACCTATATGCCAATTTCCTGTGCCCGCAGAATCTATTGTTATTTTATCACCAAGACCTTGGTTGTTAACTATTTCTCTGAACACAGCTTCTGCCATAGGCGAGCGACAAATATTACCTAAACATACAAATAAAACTCGAATCATGTTTTCCAGCTCCTTTATCTTTCCATCTCCATTATAAGCAAAATTTGATTTGATATGTAAGATAGAATTTAAAATGTCACTCTTGTTTCATTTATTATGCTCATATTAAATTATTCTTCCTTACATAGTATTTATAATGATATATTTTTCAATGGTTATTTGATTATGAAGAGGCGTTTGATATTACTAATATTCGGAGGCTCTTTTCGTAAACATTGTTGCTATTGTTATCAAATTTGTACTATAAAAAGTGATTTAATGTTGTTAGTCATCGTTGTACAAAAGAAAAGATGCCACGAACGCTATGTGTATACGTGCTTATATCTTAGTACGAAGAACAACAGTCAATACGAAAACAGCTATATAAAAAGCGAAACATAGTTTACGAAAAGAGCCTTATAAAAAAAGATGTCAAGAGTTCTATAGTACGAACAGTATTTATTTGAAAGAGCAATTGCTATAGCCAGAAAACAATTAAAACTACCTACCTATGTTAAACATGTTACAATAATAATAATAGTAATTTTGGAAAGGATGACATGATGAATTTATCTCAAAAATCAGTAGATAATGTGAATTATATGATTGAACAAATTAAAGAAAAATTGAATGTACTTAATTTAGGGGCAATTAAGTCATCCCATTTTGACGAGGAAATGTACGAAGAACTAAAGGAAATTTACGAGCTTGTCATGAAAAAAAATTCATTCAGCCCTAATGAAATGCAAGCCATCGTTGAAGAATTAGGTAACCTGAGAAAGGTTTAATAATAACAGCTCATTTGAAACAAATAGTAAAGCTATCAGAATTATTGCTTTACTATTTGTTCCCTACATACTGTTCCGTAAATCCACACTCCCGCAATATGCATCATACAGCACCGTTTTATAGAAGAGAAGATTGTACAGCGAAAGTCGACTTCAAAAAAGAAATTTATTCCCCACACTCATACAAACCGTTAACCCGCTTACAGAATTATTTCATTAGGGCATTGAAGTTTTTACACGCTTCAATGCCCTATGAATGTTTTGGTACACGTTAGCATAGTAGTGTACAAAGGGGGGATGGGCATGGCGGCTCTTTGGCTAAAGACAATTGGTTTCTTAATCATTCTATTCTCAACTCTAGGTGTTTATATTTATTTTCTAAGAGTGTCACTTAACTCAGAAGATGCATCGATTATTGATCCAATCCCGGATAACAAAAAACAATAAATCACGCACAATTAAGCATCAAAAGAAACAAGTTTCTTTTGATGCTTTTTTATTTGGTATTGTCCATTTCATACTGTTAATGGGTCAATTCTTCATTCTTTCGGGTCTGTTCCAACTGTTTATCGGTCAAATCTCTATACTTTCTGGTCTGTTTCAACTGTTTATAGGTCAAATCTCTATTCTTTCGGGTCTGTTTCAACTGTTTATCGGTCAATTCTCCTTTCTTTCGGGTCTATTTCAACTGTTTATCGGTCAATTTTCCATTCTTTCGGGTCTATTTCAACTGTTTATCGGTCAATTTTCCATTCTTTCGGGTCTGTTTCAACTGTTTATCGGTCAAATCTCTATTCTTTCGGGTCTATTCCAACTGTTTATCGGTCAAATCTCCTTTCTTTCGGGTCTATTTCAACTGTTTATCGGTCAAATCTCCTTTCTTTCGGGTCAAGTTTCCGCTTTTTTCGACAAAAATTTACAATTAAAAATATAGGATTTATCACATTGTTGGCGAATTTATATTTATCAGAGGAGGCATGCAATTTATGGCAAGAAAAAAAGCACTATTATTACTTTTTGATGGATATTGTGAATTCGAAATAGCGTCTGCCATTTCTATGTTAAAAAACACTCATGAGTTACATACATTTGGACTTGAAACAACTCCATTAAAATCGGAGGCTGGATTAACAACAATTCCAGACCTCACTATTAAGGACATTGATATTAACAATTATGATGTACTCATCATTCCTGGGGGAGATTTAAAACCGATCGCAGATGCACATGATTTATTTGAATGGGTCAATCATTTTGTAGCAAAAGGTAAGACCACAGCTGCTATATGCAGTGGTGTGTTTATTTTGGCAAAAGCGCAAGCTTTAAATCATAAACACTATACCGTCACTTTATCAAAAGTACAAAGAGATTTTTTAGGTTGTTTTGATGAAGACTACTATCGCTATCAACCTACAGTTAGAGAGAATAATATTCTAACCGCACAAGGACATGCTTATGTAGATTTTGCAATTGAGCTGAAAAAAATGATTGGTGAAGTAAGTGCAGAAGCAGTAGAATTTTATCAAGGTAAAGGAAACAAACTAATGGAACAGGAAGTGTAAAATAACAAGAGTGACTAAATATTAGTCACCCTTGTTTATTTAACATATATAACTTTAAATGAGGAGAGGTGATATGAACTTTAGATATATATCAACGCTCAAACCACTTTTGCTTACACTCATTAAGAAGGTATCTTGCAAAGGCTAAAAAAGTTTCAATTCTCTGCTCCTCTGACTCAAATAATGTCTCTTTAACACCCGTACGAATATTAATTGCTTCAAGTATAATATTATGCCATTCCTCAGAAATGTGCTGTAGAGCATATTTACCAGCTCCATGCTTTGAAATGATCTTATGTTCTTTTAATGTGTAGTATTGCCTCAATATGCCGAGAACGGACCACTCAATCTCTGTATCAATCTCTTTAGTAGAAAGGTTCAATAAGTTTTGTATAGAACCTTCAATTTTTTGTATGCGAGGAGTCCAATAATTTTTCATATTTTCCATTACATACGTAACAAGATCATCTTTTGACGCTGCAAATTCCAGCGTTTGTACCTCAGGCCCTATCACAGTTAGACCATCAGATTTAGAAACAGACCAAGTAATTGGGTTAAAGTTGAAGTAAGGGCCAAACCTTATCTTCCCATTATTATAGTAAACATTATCTTTGTCATTTGACTCAAGCTTTCCTAGTTCCTCCCACTTTATATACACACCGTCCAATTCTGGATATTTATACTGATTTGCAATTTTACTATGTAGTTCAGATAACAGCAACATTTCATCTTGTGTAAATAAACGATTTAAGACAGCTATAAAATCAATATCACTGGAATTGTTAACGTAAGCGTCTAATGCGATTGAACCATGAATATATAAGCCTTCAAGCATATTAGGAAACTGTTCATTAAAAAATGAAATGTAAGCGTCTAAAACAGCTTGTACTTGTGTTGGAATCGACCTCATTTTTCCTCACCTTTCAACCTTTGTTTGTTACGGAGACAAGATAGTTCTTATCATTTACTTAAAAACCATCCAGATTTTTTGTTCAAATCTACTTAATCATCCCTACATGTCATTTGTTATTTTGATAAATCCCGAATGAATCCATTTAGACACATAATAGTTGTAGATTGCATGAGCTAAAATTGGTGCCCATATATTTTCGGTCCATAAATAAATGACCGAAAATACTATACTTAGTGCAAAAACAACGATATTATAAACCACATTATTTTTGTATTGCGGTATATGAAGTAATGTAAAAATAATACTGATCAACAATATAGAGGTTGTAACATCTAAATAAAGTAATAATAGTTCAAAAATTGCACCTCGAAATAAAAGCTCCTCCGATATCCCTGCACTTAATGCGATAAACAAAGGTCCCCACCGCACTTTTGTAAGCTGAATCAAACCTTCAGTATATTTATTTAATGGGATTGTAATCAAATCAATTTTGACTCCCAAATATATAAATATTAATGGAATGAATGCACCTGCTACTCCATATAAAAAAACTTTTAACGAAAAAGGAGAAGCGATATAAATTTGTGGAGTTAGCCAAATGTTAATGATAAATAATGCGACAACAAGATTTAAACAAGCTGCTAATAGAGCAGGTAAAAGAAAGTTAGTATTTGAACCACCTTCACCCTTTTTTGCCATTGAATTTTCCTGTTTTCTACTTAACTTCTTTTTAGAAAGCTTAAAGAACAAGTCAAAACAAATCATTAGAAAAAATATTAAGAGTAAGAAAAAGTTCACCTCAGGAAAAAAGAATACGCATAATGTAGCTATAATAGGGATTGAGTACATTAGAATATCTAGTAACCCTATTATGAGGCTCTCTGTTTTTTCATATGTATTTGCTAAATTAGCCTTCTCATTGACAAAGTTATATAGAAACCAAATTGCTAGTAATAAATAAAAATATTTAATTGGTGCGTCTTCAACCATATAATTAAGCATAAAGATCGGTACCAATAAAAGAGGCAAGTATGGTTTAACAATTAGGTTTATGCGATTCATTTTTTGTCCCTTCATTGTTGCTTTACATTACTTGAAAGTTTAGCCTAAAACAACTTTTATCACTAAATAATTGTAAATTATTCTCATATTATGGAATCTATCATACTATAAACTGCATAACTTAACAATATTGGTTGAATCAGTAAAATGTATCAATATTGTAGAGACAGTTAAATGTTATTCGGTACGTATGTGGTGATTACAGCTCTCACCTCTTTTAATGGGGGCTATTTACTAGTCAATCAACACCTTTAATGATTTACTCGTCTTTCATTTTCTCGTCGATGCATCACTATTAAATACTTTGATTACTTCACGTATTTGTCGGGGAATTGGCACACCAAGTTTACCACCGTTTTCTGTAATACTAATAAACTCAATAATAATATAAGCGATTGTTACCCCGTCGCCAATGTAACCTGTGCTAAACACTATTTTTTCCAGTAAATAAACTGCGCTAATTAATAATAGGACGTACATTTTTTTCAGTAATCCTTTAAAACCATTTGCACCATTCAGATTTTTATCCATTAGACCAACGAGTAAGCCTGTAATACAATCAATAACCATCATTGCTAGGAGTATAGCTATTGCTAGACCTACACCTTCTATTAAAAATGAGATGACATATCCAATTCCTACCCATTCCATACAAGCTCTCCTTTCTCAGCAAAAATATTCTATCTCAACCTTAACTTGTTCTAAGATTTTTTTATTCCATCTATCTAAAGTCAATTTGCATTTTTTCCATTCTCACTATTTTGTTTTGACTAACTTTTGGAATCTTAGGCTGCGTGACGATGGTACTGTAATGGCAGTCCATGTTCCTATTAATGTTTTTAATTACTTACCAATCAAACGGACTAAGATACTCTTTTGACAACCACCTACAATTTTCACAATGATTTTTTATAGCTTAGTTGAATCTTTACCAAATCACCTCAATTCATCATTTTTTAGTTACTAAGTTTATAAGAAAGGACACCAAACCTCAGATATGATATCCAAAGCTTGGTGTCCTCCAGTCGACTGGTAGAACGTGATTTATTTTTCTCTGTTAAAACTCTTCACCTTCATCAAACTTAACTCTTGTCACTTCGTTTTGATGAGTAATAATCTTTGTTTCACCGTAACTAGGTAATTGAGAGATCTTTGCTTTCCCGTTACTTACAATAACAACATAAGGTGCCTGTTGTTCATTTACATTAGTTTCAAACGTTGAATCTGTGATATCTATTTCTTTCAATCGCATTTATCATCCCCACTACTTAAGGTGTAACGGGATTCACCTACCTTCCTTAAATAAATTGCCATATTGGCAAAAAATATTTCTTCCACTTATGAATATGTCATATTTTTGTGATAATATCATATTAACTTACCTAAAAAGTAATTGTCTACATCTTTTTACCATTTAGGTAATTATACTTACTTACCGAATTGGTAAATGCTAAAATATAATCATAAATAACTGTAGAGGAGAATATTCGATGAAGGTATTAGGGGAACGGATCAGATCGTTACGGCTAAGTCAGGGATTTTCACAAAAGGAGGTTGCTCATGCGATCGGAGTATCTAATGTCCAGCTCTCCCGTTATGAATCTGGTGATCGCAAGCCTGATGCGGAAACAATCAAGGACCTTGCAGATTTTTTCAATGTATCAACAGATTACTTGTTAGGACGAGCAGACAATCCCGTTTCATTAGCTCTAGTAAAACAAGAAGATCATAAAGAAAGCTTATTTTTCTTTGATCAAAAGAGTATTACAGAGGAGGAAGCCCAAGCATTAAATGATCACTTAAAATACCTGCGAGCAATCGCTAAAAAAGTAAATAAGGACGACTAATCATAGCTTACAAATATTTTAGTCAACTCCATTTAATTCTATTTCCACTACTAAATGATTGCAAATAAGAACATATGTTTGTATAATTTATGTAAGAGGTGAAATTTGTGGAAGTAGTATATGAACCAACACTTTTAGAAACATGGGTTTCAGTTTGGTATAAAAAAATGAACATCCATCAACCATCAGATATCCTTGAAGAAGCCATTTGTCAAATCAATAATATTTATTTTTTCCGAAGGCCCATACCGAGCTATTCTTATGAGAACGGCAAGTTTAAATCCATTACTGTTGATTCAAGAGTACAAGCTTTACAGCAGAGAGAACAATTTTTTCACGAGCTCTGTCATATTCTTCGACATTACGGCTGGCAATTACAAATGATGCCTCCAGCATTTAGAGACTTACAAGAGCGTGATGCCCAACATTTCACTTTATATGCAGCAATTCCATACCATATGATAATGGCATATAATCTCAAAAGCTCAACAATCATCGATACACTTATAGAAGACTTCAAGGTTGGCGAGCAGCTATGTACAGAAAGAGTAAGAAGAATATTTAGAAATTCATCAGTTGTAAAATAACTCCTTTAGGGTAACAGTGTCTGTATATTTACACTTAAGATGTAGACATGTAAACAAAAAAAGACCGAGAAATTTCTCGGCCGATCCCTATATAAAAAACTATGGCTTAAACATCATGCTCAGTGTTAGTTATTAATAGAACAATGTTATCTCCACTACGTATTCTTGTACTTGGCTAAACATGTTGTTTATTAACAGTTATTAAACCGTCCTGTAACTTTTTTACAATTTCGTTTCTACTAATATTACTTAAGCGATCAGCTAACACTTTATCTATTCGAAAATCACCAATCACATGAATTATTGATATTTGAACACATGCTATCTCATTAACTACTAACGATTTATAACAAATTGGGGTATTAACTTCGTCATCAGTTGGGACAGCTTCATTCAACCTAATGTGATCGGTATAGCTTTTATAAGCTTCAAGCTTTTTTTCCACGTATGGTTTTTTTCACACTTATAAATCGCATATCGATAAATATTTTTTCCATTCGCATTATGGCGTCTAATTAATGTATCGTAAAAGAGAACGACTCTACCACAATTTGAACAATAGCGTTGATCTTGTATCACATCTTCCATATGAATTAAATTCAAATAAAAGTGTTTTACGTTCATTTTCTTCACCTCTTCACAAGATAAAGAAACGAACCAACTACTCGGATATATTTTGTAGCATGACCGATTTCTTAATTATTGTATATAAAAAAGTTCCCCCGACAGCGAGAGAACTTAGAATATTGCATACTCACATATTCGTTCCGTTCCTTTGTAATGGGATAAAAAGACAGACTTCTCCTAAGGAAATATATACATATTCCAAAGAAGCACTATCAAATTTGTTGGTCCATTACAAAGTAGATGTTGGCATAAACAGAACCGAATCCTTTCTCCAAGTAGATTTATTTGTATATTAACATACACACTAAAATTACCAATATACTCTTATACTATTAACTGTTATAAAACGTGCGTATCATTATTAAGCCTTTCATGAATCTAATGCAACAATCTTCTTTCCTAGGTTAGAAAAACCATCTGACAATCTAGAAATACTTTGTTGTTGGTTAATGACTAATTCTTTGACATCAGCAATACTATTTGTGTTTTTCTGAGTGATATTTGTGTTAACTTCAACTTTTGAACCTACCTCTTGCATCATCGATTGAACACCCATTATAAATTCTTGCAAATGTATCGTTTTATCATGGAAACTTTCCATGTAAGAATTTACATTTGAAGATATCATTCTTACATGATTCATTCCTTGTCGATTCTTCTTAATGGATTCCTGAGATCCAGTTATCGTGTGCGATGCTTTGTTAATTTTCTCTCGAAAAGCTAAAAGATGTTCACCAATTGATTCAGATGACTCTTTTGAAGACTCAGCGAGCTTTCTTACCTCTTCTGCAACAACAGAAAATCCTTTACCGTGTTCTCCTGCTCTAGCAGCTTCAATCGCTGCGTTTAATGCTAATAAATTCGTTTGTTCCGCTATATCTGATATTGTGCTTAAAGTGTCTTCAATAATTTGTGTTGTGTTTTTTACATCTTCCATTAAATCAACGGTTAGTTCAATGTCACAATTAAATTCTTCAAGATCTTTTTCTAATTCTCCGACTTTGCTCACGCTTTCTGTTGTTGCCTGTTTTGTAGATTCAACATATTCATTCATTTCTACAACGGATTTAGTAATATTTTCTATTTGTACATTTGTTGATTCCATTTCACTATACAATTCCTCTGTAAGGCTTGCTTGTTCACCATAAGCAATTACCATACTTTCAATTGAAGCCATCATTTCCTCAGACCGTTGACCTGCATCGTTTGTTTCAGTATTTAAATTCTCTTGATAATCTTTAACTGAAACAATTGAGGAATGGATATTAGCTAAAATGTGTGTAAGGTTATCTTTAGATTTGATCGCTTCGGCCTTCTGTTCTTCATTTTCTTCCCGTAATTTATTATTAAATCTCGTCTGTACAGCATTTGCAACGAAAACAAATAAAAATGACATTAAAATATATGCTGTATCTTGTTGCGTGATCTCAGCTATAGATTGGTCAAGATTTAATAACACAACTACGAATGTAATAATAAAAACTACAATGTTTATATTTCTTTCTTGATATATTCCCACTATAGTCATTAATACAAATAAGAACATGATATTTACAATATGAGGATCTAAGACAAGTAACATGATCATGAAAGTGCCTGCTAGAATGATATTAAAGTATTTAAATATATTCACATATTTCTTTAATTTAGATCGGTTGGAAATGAAATAAACTGGTCCTAAAACTAAATATATAAACCCTAATAAAGGTAATACTACGTTTAAAGGCACACCTATTAATATGTTAAATATTTGAGTTAACGTAACCATTGCAGCAAAAATAATCATGACTATGTTATTTCTTTCATTCATTAATTTCATATTACTTTCCATGCAAAAAACTACTTCCCTTCTCTGTTGTTTAAACTGAAACTACATCTTTTATTTCGACCATTTCCTTCCACCAATTGAACGTGTTTTTATTTTCATAAACAACTACTGCATCCATTATTGCAGGTATTACATCTGCTCCTTTATAGAAAAATTTATCACTTACTTGTTTAATATCACACTTGTAAACTTTATCAATATATTGATAAACTTTGGGATCACATAAGGCAATAGCATGTGTGTATTTATATCTTTCTGCATATTGAACAGCCAACCTAATTCCATTCATTCCTAACACACCTCGATAATGAGGTAAAACGGCATAACCGTCAATTTCAAAGACTTTCATGTCCTCTTTAATAACGTCATTAAATATTTCACTTGTAAATTCGCTCATATGTGCAGATGGTGAAAATTCAACAGTCCCCCCTGCTTCTCCATTATCAGCTATTAATAAAAATTTATCGGAGTGTTGATTATGTTCCATTTCAAATCCTTTTTCTTGCCAACACGATTGCTTAATGTTGTTAAACAAATCTAATTGAGATGTACTACTTACAACTTTATACATTGCTTCGCCAACTTTCTCCTCATTTATTAATTATCCCTATCCTTACTATATCGCCATTAATTACAAATTTTTAATACTACTTTCTATTTATTTCATAAAATTTAACAACTAGTTATTTTGTAACAACAAATTGAATTTTTTACCAATTTATACTTTTTAAAAATAAGTCATCAATGGTTCTAATTAGGAGATGCTCATAAAAATATGATGTAAGTAATAAGTTGACATATTATACTGTAAGTTCTTACAATTACGGTAATTCATTTAGCAAAATATAGGATGATTAACATTACTTCATCACTGATCACATACCTTCAACTATTGGAAAACCTTTGAAGACCTTCTTCTTTTTGACTGAAGTTCTTTACATTTTATAAACAGGAGGAGAATTTAGATGGGAAAACAATTTAGGGAGTTAACTGAAGAACAAATACACTTCATACAAGATCAACACATCTTTTTCATTGCCACTGCTCCAACGGGTGATGGAAGAATTAATTTGTCACCAAAAGGGTACGACTCCATAAAAGTCATCAATAACCATACTATTTCTTATGTGGATTTTGCAGGCAGTGGCAACGAAACAGCAAATCATTTACTCGATAATTCGAGGATTACATTTATGTGGTGTAGTTTTGAACAAAAGCCCCTCATTTTAAGAGCATATGGATACGGCGAAGTTATAAAAAAATATACTGATGAATATTTTACATGGATGGACAATTATTATGCTCATATCCCACCCGAATCAGCTAGACAAATTTTTGTCGTGAATATAGAATCTGTTCAAACTAGTTGTGGTTTTGCTATTCCCTTAATGGAGTACGTAAACGATAGAGACACATTAAGTGCTTGGACAAAAAATAAGACTTCTCAAGGAAAGTTAGACGAATATATAAAAAAACATGAACCTCGTCTAGATGAAAAATATCCTATACAAAAATAGATGAGCTTTAAAATATACAACTTTAGATTATATGAGGAACGAATGTAAAAAGACATATAGCCTTAATTTTTTTGAAGGGTTGAGAAATATGAGTGTAACAAAAATAATTAACCAATTAATAGAACATAATATTATCCCATCAAAACCAGAATATAAACCATTAACTGGTGGTACTGTTAGTGAACTATACCTAATAAAAAATGTGGATAACTCTCATTATGTTATTAAAATTAATGAAACTAATATTGTGAAGTCAGAGGCTGAATATCTTAATTATTATAAGAATATCAGTTTAATACCTAACCTTATTTTTGTAGAGCCATCGTATAAATACATCGTTTATTCTTATATTCCTGGGACTACAAACTATACACTGAAAAGTAAAAAAGACTTACTTATCACACTTGTGTTAGAGCTAATAAATAATTATCAAACAGTCACTTCAAAGGAAAATTGGGGATGGGCAGATGAACCAGCAGAATCATGGAGAGACTTTCTTAAGAGTGAAATCACTCGTGCGAACACTCACATAGCCCCTTATTTAGGCAGTGCTGAATATGATTTTGTTCTTAATTTAATTCCTGAATCATCTACTTCGACTCACCCGTACTTACTTCACGGTGATTGTGGTATGCACAACTTTATTTTTGACTTGGCAGAATTAAAGGGAGTCATTGATCCAACACCTGTTTTAGGAAGAAGCTACTATGATTTAATTTATGCTTTTTGTTCCTCTCCAGTAGAGTTAACAGTAGAGACGATAGATTCAGCTATGCTGCATTTAACAACTGATGATCGTGGTTGCTTTTCATATAAGGATGTACTTATTGTCTTATACCTCAGGATAGCAGCATGCATCAAACATCATCCAAATGATTTTGATGAATATAAAAGAGCGTGGTATTACTGGAAAGAAATATTAACGAGGAGAAAGCTATAGTACCTATTGAATGAGCCTATTCTTTCATAGCTTCAAAATAGGAAGAAGTGTTTTATTAAGTAAAATCAAAGTCAAACAGCACCATATTCCGGTGCTGTTTGAGCTTAAAGATGTACCTATTCTCTATAGATTTGATGCTATTTTAGCAGCGACAATCGCATTATTTTTTACTAAGGCAATGTTTGCTATCAAGCTTTTTCCATCTGTTAATGCTTTCACTTTGTCTAGTAAAAAAGGTGTTGCGTCTTTTCCTGAAATTCCATTCTCTTCTGCTTCAACGAGCGCTTTGTCAATGATTGATGTAATATACACTTCATCTAATTCATCTTCAGTCGGGATCGGATTAGCAATGACGAGACCACCTTGTAATCCCAGCTCCCACTTCGTCTGAATTAAATTAGCTATTTCCTTCGGTGAATCTATTTGATAATCTACTTCAAATTGACTCGTTCTTGAGTAAAATGCTGGTAATGCTTTTGTGCCATGACCTATAACTGGAACACCGTTTGTTTCTAGATATTCTAACGTTAGTCCTAAATCTAATATTGACTTGGCACCCGCACATACGACTGCTACATTTGTTTGAGCAAGCTCTTGAAGGTCAGCCGATATATCCATCGTCTGCTCTGCTCCACGGTGAACACCACCGATTCCACCTGTGGCAAATACTTTAATGCCTGCTAGATGCGCACAGATCATAGTAGCTGCCACCGTTGTTGCGCCGTGCTTTTTCATTGCAACGATATACGGTAAATCTCTTCTACTTACTTTTTCTATTACCTTACTCGTAGCTAATAGCTCAAGCTCATCATTATTTAATCCAATTTTTATTTTTCCATCTAATATGGCAATTGTAGCAGGTACAGCACCGTTATCTCGAATTAATGCTTCTACTTCTTTTGCTGTTTCTACATTTTGCGGGTAAGGCATACCGTGCGAAATGATTGTTGATTCTAATGCTACAACCGGCTTTTTTTCTTCTATTGCCTTTGTCACTTCCTCTGAATACACTAGTACATCTTGTAAGTTCATTTACTTATCCTCCTCAAAATATTGTTGATATGTTTTCACCAATAACTGCTCATGCAATTGGCTGTTAACCGTTTCTTGCGTTTGCAAAGTAAGCATTGAACAGGTCATTCCGTATTTACATGACTTCCTAAAATTTTCTCCTTTATTCATTGCATATAGAAAGCCAGCTACAAACGCATCCCCTGCGCCAGTAACATCTATCGAATTTTTAGTAGGTGCAGTAATTTCTCCGTAAGCGCTATCATTTGTTTGGTAGATAATTCCTCTTTCGCCACGTGTAATAATGACATTCTCTACACCTAGCTGCTGAATTTTTTCACACATAACACGATTATTTCTACACTCTCCAACTAATGTCATCGCTTCTTGTTGATTACAGATAAGCCAAGTAACTCCACTAAGGACATTAGGAAGCTTTTTCATCTTTGGAGCAGAAACAGGAGCAACGCAAAGCTTAATGTTATCTCGGCGGCATCGTTCAATGATTTTTCGTATTAAATGACTAGGTAAATTAGTGTCTAGTAAGACAATCGATGAGGAGGTGATGTGACTCCAACGTTTTTCAATAAAACTATCATTGATTGAATCATATATTGCCATGTCAGCAAGGGCAATAACCATTTCACCTTCTTGATCTAATACAGCTGTATATGTTCCTGTGTTCATCTTTGGAAGCTTCATAACTTGACTTGTATCAACGTATAAGTTTGTTGATCCAATCAGCCATTCACCTTCTTGATCATCACCGACGACCGATACAAGTGAGACAGCACTGCCAATTCGCCCGATATTTTCTGCAATGTTTCTTGCTACACCACCACTAGATTGTGTAACGGAAACTGGATTAGACGAGCCGTACTGTATGCTCTCTTGTGATTGTGCTTTACGATCTACATTCGCTCCACCTATACATGTTATTCGAGACGCTTCTGGTAAAGCATACGCTCTTCCAAGAATTTTTCCTTGTTTTGTCAATGATGAAATATAGCCTGCTATTGCTGACCTAGACAACTTCATCGTTTCTGCTAGCTCATTTTGCGACATATAAGGGTTTTTACTTATCAAATGTAAAATATATTTTTCTTTTTCATTCATGAAAATACACCCCACATTCCAAAATAACAACATTTGTCTTAACAATAGACTTTTGTTGATTATTTGTCAATGAATCTCATAAACACTAACTTCTTGTAAGAATATGTATGATAAAATAAAATTAATTTAATAGGCTGTTTTCGCATCAATCGTTGTTTTACATACTATGAAATAAACAAAGTTGACGTCTAGAATTCATGGTATCTTTTCTTTTGCAATACGATTACAACCGTATAAGATGACTTATTGCAGTTCTATTAGGGTCAATAGCAACAAAGTTTACGAAAAGAGCCTATCAATAAGAGTATAGTAGTTCAATTAAATTTGATCACCTACGAACTAGGTTGAGACTCTATCCCACCTAATTCGTAGATTCTCTGTGGGATAAAACTAAAATAGACTAAGGTAAATTAGGAGAGCAATTGTATGGCTAAAAAAATTCTATACATAGAAGATGATTTAGAAATCGGCACTTGGGTATCAGCATGCTTGAAAGAGTGTGGATATGACATCACTTGGGTGAAATCAGGGGATGAGGCAATAAATTACGAAGAACAAATTGATCTTGTTATTTCAGATGTTATGCTACCTGGGCTCGATGGATTTACTGTCGGACAGCGTTTAAAAATGAAGTTTCCTGATACGCCAATTATGATGTTGTCAGCAAGAACTGCTGTAGAAGATAAGCTCCAAGGATTATCTTTTGCAGATGATTATGTGACAAAGCCTTTTCATATTGATGAGTTGCATGCTAGAGTCGAAGTATTACTTCGTAGATTTGGAAAAGCTTCACAGCAAATGGTTAAGCTTCATCACCTTGATGTATTTATTAATGAGTCACGTATTATCAATACTTGTAATAATGATGAAATCATTTTGACAGGAAAACAGCATAAAATATTCTTTTATTTATTGGACAATCTAAATCAAATTTTAACAAAGGAACAAATCTTTGAAGCGGTTTGGGGCGAGCAATATATAGAAGGAGATAAGACGTTAATGGTACATATCCGCTATATTCGAGAAAAGATTGAACAGAACCCAAGTGAGCCAGTGGTTATAGAAACAATCCGTGGAATTGGATATAGGATAAAGCAATGAAATTTCGTCATTCACTTCAAGCTAAATACATCATTATTATTTGTTTGGCAATCATGCTCGTACCTTTCGCTTTTCCTTTAACGATCATTCTCATTAATTTACCTTTTACAAGTACACTTGATAATGATGAGACCATTTATACAAACAGTATAAATCTTGAAAATATGTGGCATGAAGAAGCAGCTAAACTTGCTGGTGCTTCCGATGAAACAATTGACACCCGCTTACACGAGTTAAGCAAACTCTACCCCGATGCTACGATGTTTTGGGTTGATGGAACAGGAAAAACCAGGCTGACAATACCTATTGATGTGGATATTCAAAATCAATGGTCAGCCTCAAATAGTATAGCATTTATTAAGCAAACGTATGATAAAGACCCGTTTACGATCATTGCATTTATCGGTGAATCCACTACAGAAGGATTTATCGTATTTCAAATTCAAAGAGACCTCATGTTAACTGAGTGGGAAAAGAACAGAGATCAATTTGAATACATTATTTATCTTGCAGTAATCATTTTAATGATCGGTTTTATTGTTGTATCATGGCTTTTTTTCAGAAGTATTCGCAAACGACTTATCTCACTACAACAGGTGATGACGCATCAAACAGCAGATGGTATCCCTGAACCAATACTCATTCAAAAAAAAGATGAAATTGCTCAACTAGAAGAAGCATTCAATCAAATGATTTACCAACTGAAACAAAGTCGAGAAAAAGAAAAAGAAGAAGAACAATTGCGAAAACAATTAATTGCAAACCTATCTCACGATTTACGGACACCACTTACTACAATTAGAGGTCATACACATTCATTGAATAAAGAAGAGCTCAGTACAGAAGGTGAACAATCTATTACGATCATTAATGATAAAATAGATTACCTTAGTCAATTAATTGATAATCTCCTCTCATTCACGCTCATTTCGTCTAATAAATACCCATACAATCCAGAGAAGATTGATATATTACGTATCGTTCGTTCTTCGGTCGCTTCATGGTATCCGATCTTTGAAAAAGAAGATTTTGTAATCGAAGTAAATTTACCTGAGCAGCAAGTACAATGGGTTGGTGATAAACAATGGTTTACACGCATACTTGATAATTTACTACAAAATGTATACCGCCATGCACAAGCAGGTAAGTATGTAGGAATTAGCATCATAAATCAACAAGGAAAAGACATGCTCATCATTAAAGACAAGGGTCCCGGTATGAAAGCTCAATCTCAGCATAAAGGTGCAAAAGTTGGACTGTCTATCGTCCATTTAATGCTACAAAAAATGGAAATCTCTGTGTCACAAGTAAGCGATGAACACGGTACAATATTTTATCTTTCACAAAATGACTATATTAAGGATCACAGAACATTGTAGGGTGGACACATAGTTCCACCCTTTCTTTTTTATTGTTACTACACTAGAAGATAAAGATGTCATTTCACATAAAAGTCATCGTTCTATAAAGAAAAGGTGCTACGAAATCTAGTTGTATTTTTCAGTACGGAAAATAACAATCTATGTGAAAACAGCTTAATTTTATGAAAAGCTATATAAGGCTAAATTGAATAGCCAGAGTTTAAAACAAGATAAGGTGTATATATCAATCAGTACCAAGTTATCTGTCTAGAAAATGGTTTTGCACCATATTTACAATGTCTTAGTTAATCATATTCATCATTGCTCCCTTACAATGCTCAAATTCATTTCTGCTATAATAATCTACACTTTGGTCACTTGGCCAAACAATAATAAACTCATATTTTTGTTCTTTTGCCCACTTATTAATCGTTGATAATAGTTTACTTCCTATACCTGTTCCTCTATAGCCTGGAACAGTGTATACATTGGTCATAAATGCAAATGGATAAGTTACTCTCCCTGGTCTAGGTACTTTTTGTACAAGCTCTGTATATATATGTGAAACGATTTTCCCTTCAATTTCTACAACCCAAATAAACCACTCATCACTTGCTAATGACTCTATTAAAAAGGACTCACACTCTGTGTGATACTTACTATATTCACTATCTTGTATTTTTCCACATTCATCATCTTCTAATGTAAAATCCCATCTCATCTTAATTAATTGTTCAATATCTGTTGTTTCTGCAAGTCTAATATTCATATCGTTTTCATTCCTTTCACATACAGTTCATACTGCTTTGTTTAACTAAATGTTATTGTTAAATTCTTTTTTATTTGCTAAATTTATACAGTGGCTAACGAAGTTATACAGTTCAACCTAGAATAAATTATACCAATAATCATGTATGACTACCTATCTAAGCAGTCTGCATAACATTGTTTAGTTATCTATTTTTAGTTATCTATCTACCGGCATAACTAGATCATTATTTTTCGTAAGGAGGACATATCTATGCATGACTTAAAGGGCAAGATTGCTATTATAACAGGAGCAAGTAGACTTAAAGGAATAGGCGCAGCAATTTGTAGAGAATTAGCCGAAACAGGATGCCATATATTTTTCACTTATTGGACAGATTACGATAAAAGCATGCCTTGGAGCATGGAATTAGATGAACCAATGAAACTAAAAGAAGAGCTACAACAAAAAGGTATTGATGTGTCTTGTATGGAATTGGACCTATCAAATCCTGATGCCCCCGAGCTACTCTTAAATCGAGTCGTTGAGCGACTTGGGTATCCCAATATGTTAATTAATAATGCTACATACTCTACGAATAACACGTTTGCTAATTTAACCACAAAAGAACTAGATCAACATTATAAGATCAATATTCGCGCGACAACTTTATTGAGTATTCAGTTTGCACAAAGGTTTAATAAACAATTTGGTGGAAGAATTGTCAACTTGACTTCAGGGCAATTTCAAGGGCCTATGCCTGGTGAATTGGCTTATGCAACGACGAAAGGTGGAGTTGACGCACTGACGATTACTCTCTCAGCAGAACTCGCCCCCTTAGGAATAACAGTAAACGCTGTTAATCCAGGGCCTACGGATACTGGATGGATGACAGAAAATATTAGGAATGACCTAAAACCATCATTTCCTTTCGGAAGAATAGGTGAACCTACAGATGTTGCCAAGACGATAAAATTTCTCGTAAGCGAAGAAGCTGCATGGATTACAGGTCAAATCATCCATTCAGAGGGTGGATTTAGAAGATAATCTCATTAAAGCTCTTTTCGTAAACTTTGTTGCTATTTTCACATGAACAGTATGATGAGTATGATAAGGCTTCATAGGTTTTTAAAGTAGAAAGGATGCAACAAACGTAGGTATAGACATGCATATACCTAAGTACAAAAACAAAAATCTATGCGAAAGCAGCCATTAGAAGAGATAAATATGATTTTACTCAACACCTACTATTATAAAGCAGACAAGATACGATAAGCTCTAGTTGTATCTGTGTCTATTTTCGAGAATAGCAACAACCCTATTAAATTAGCATTCCCTCTCCGTCTATAACTGACAGGATCGATGTTATTATCTTGCTATTCGTTATAACAATCTTTTAGTTCCAATTATTACTTATGCACTTTTGAATCTCTTTCATGCTTTTTATTATTAGCACCTGTATTAGTCTTATATCAACGCAAGTGGACATAAATTGCTATTCTACACAACTTATGTCCACTTTCATTTTAATATCGCTATTTTTCACATTAGCCTTTATATATAATTGTGTAACTGATTTCCACTAAATATTACATTTTTTCATACACCGTCACAATGACTCCATCTATATTGTTACCTGAAATGTCGTATTGCTTATCAATAGGTACTTGAATTTCACTCGTTTGAGGAACAGGATAATATGAAACTGTATATTGATCACCATTCACATTTGCAAAGATGTTCTTTTCTTCTTTTAAATAATCTATATATTCTTCTAATGCTAGATTTTTTTCTTCCATTATAGCACTGTGAGGCAAACCAACATAACGGATATGCCATGGTTCATATTGAATTCCTGTTATGTCTATTTTATCCTTTGGATAGCGTACGATAAAGCCATACTTCCATGCATTTTGCTCTAACCACTTTCCTTCAGGTGCTTCACTCATCTTCATTTGAGTAGAGCCCACATCAAGGGATAGCCCTAGATTATGCTCGCTGGAACCTGCAGGTAGTGCAAAATCAGAGCCCAGTTCTTCATACAAGCTATTTTGTTCATCGAATCCCCGATAGCCACTACTAATAATAAAATGACTAACTCCTTCTTTGTTAGCTGCAGCTATCATGTCGGAAAAATTGTTTGCAACTGCTGTTGATAAATATATTTCAGTATTCATCAGCCCATATCCATCTGTTAGTTCTTTGTGTGTGTATAAATTGACAATATCTAATTTCACACTCTCTTGAAGAACAGGATATTCATTGTTTACCAATAATAAATTCCCTTCAAAAATTTGTTTTTTGGCAATTTCAATTTTCTTCATTTTTATCGCTTTTTCTTCATCTTTCTTTACATCTACAACAATATTTTGTTCTTTTACTTTATCTTCGTAATATGGTGCTGCTGCTATATTAACTGCAATACCGAAGCACAATGCTATAAAAAAGAAAAACCCCAGCTTTTTCATTTTCAGTACCCCCTTGATCTAACTTACATATATCATAGGAGAAACTATTTAAAAGAAGAGTAGGATAAATTTTAAATTTTTCTTAAACATTTATGCTTATTCTTCACACCTCATCTGTTGATATATCTACCCGTGGCAAGCGTACTTCGAATAGCGTTCGTTCCAAGCTACTTTCAACACTAATCGTTCCATTATGTTGCTCCACAATATTCTTTGCAATGAATAAGCCTAGACCGGTGCTACCTTTTTTATGCGTTCGAGCTTTATCACCCGTATAAAACATATCAAAGAGATACGGTAGCTCATCTTCAGGAATATAATCTCCATAGTTTACAATCTGAATTACGACTTCTCCTCTATCAACGAATCCGTTAATATCTACATACTTCCCATCATATCCATATCGATTTGCATTAGTTAGAAGGTTTTCAAACACACGTGCTAACAACTCACCATCACCTATAATAAGTAAATTGGGTGAAATATCTAATCTAGCAGCTAAATAATTTTTCTCAAAGACGGGATACATTTCTTCGTTTAATTGTATCAATAATTCACTTAGGTTAACCTGTGTGTTATCAATTGTTAACATACCATAGTTCATTTGTGTAATTTCGAATAATTCATCAATGAGTTTCTCTAATCGCTGAGATTTAGTAAAAGCAATCGTTAAAAAATGCTCCCTCTGCTCATCAGTTAAATGTTTGTCATTAATGATCAGGTCTAAATAACCTAATATAGAAGTCAGCGGTGTACGCAAATCATGAGCTAAATTTACGACTAATTGATCCTTACTGCTTTCAGTTAAATCCCCTCTCTCTGTCGCTTCTTTTAATTTATTACTTGCCAAATTAATATCCTGTGCGATTACCCTAAACTCATCGTTTGAATAAATTTCTACACGATGTGCAAAATCACCTCGGGCAAGATAATGAATCCCTTTCGAAATCTCATTTAAATGATTCTCATAAGGTTTAGTAAATAAAAAGAAAAAGAATATTGAAAGTGGAATAAATATTACTAGAAAAAAAGTAATTTCACCAATTTCTGTTATAAATGAATACAACGGAAGAAGTAAGTCATTCCCAAGATTAACCATTGTCCGATAAAGTGCCTGAAATAACTTAAAGAACAAAAAAGATATGAGAGTAGATACAAGCATACTAAAGTAAAATAATACAATCATTTTCAAACGAAAACTTTGTAAGATTTTAACCATTGAATGCATACCCTACTCCCCACACCGTTTTAATAAACTTATTCTTTCTATTATCTTCTGCGAGCTTCTTACGTAACGTACGTATATGAACCATAACTGTGTTTCCACCTTCAAAATAGGCTTCTTTCCATACATGCTGAAAGATGTTCTCTACATTAAATACTTTTTTGGGATTCCTTGCTAGTAAAAGTAATATCTCATATTCTTTTGGTGTTAAATCGATGTCTTCACCATATAGTGTAACTTCCCGTTGTTCTGGAGAAATAATTAAGCCACCGAACTCTAGAATAGGGATATCTTCTTTTTTTGTAGATTTGTTTAATTTAGTAAAACGGCGAAGCTGTGCGTTTACCCGAGCAACCAATTCAATAGGAGTAAATGGTTTCGTCATATAATCATCTGCCCCAATCACTAACCCATGTACTTTATCGAAATCAGAGTTTTTGGCACTCAAAAAAATGATTGGTATATTATAATCTTCACTACGAATTTGGCGGGCAACTTCATATCCGTCTATTTTCGGCATCATAATATCTAAAATGAGTAAGTCCACTGGTTGTTTGTGAATAACTTTGATAGCCTCTTCCCCATCAGTAGCTTTCATAACTTTATAACCTTCTTTTTCCAAATGGATTGAGATTAGATCAGCGATTTCTTGCTCATCTTCAGCTATTAAAATTGATATATGTTCCATTCTTTCATCTCCTGTAATAGATGGTATTATCAAAACTTTCACCCAAAGTAAGTCATTCATATAAGAGGTTTTATAAAAAAACTTGTCCTCTTTTAATCCTATAGATGATCAAGGGTACCGCACACCCAACAACCTAGAAAAAAAATGACAAGTTGTACATTTAAGATTATTATTGAATTTTTATAGATAATTATCCAGTTCGCAAATACTTTTCAAACACGCGAAGATTAAAAGCATGATTTAAAAACACAAATAGAATAATTGTCCGATAGTATTCTCTCTGTTTGGATAAATAAATTTAGTATCATATTCTCATTTAGAACGGGTAATACGTGTCCAGTATCTCATCTTTTTCCTCATCAACCAACTCTTCTAAATTCTGAGTTTTTGGATTGAGCTTAAAGACATAAACATATTCATATTGAATATTTTCTTCAAGTAGATCAATATTCACAGAGTTATCAAAAATATAATTTGTAGTAATATAATATTCATCATTATTTATATTCATTTTTTGTAATAAATGCTTAAGTCCACTGTGAGTATTAACATTACGTTTTAGCTCATTCACTTCAAAAAATGATGCTTCACCCTCTACATTTAGATTCTCAGCGTTCACGACGTAGTTCCACTGTGTTTTTGAAAATGGGTTACCACTGACGGGTTCGAGAGTAACCTCTGCATAAGGGTATTCTTTTAATAATTCTTCTTGTATTTGAATCTTTGAAAATCCTTTTAAACTAGCAAAGGATATGAATAAGGATATCCCAATTATAAGTAGGGTGACTTGGTATTTCTTATTTGTTTTGTTATGAAATAAAAATACTAATAACACCAACAAAATAAAAGGATAAACAATAAAACCGTCATTTCCTGTGAATATATTTAACCCAATATCAGCTGATTCATTAATAGGATAAAACAAACTTAAGCCATTATCGAGAAAATCCATTAGCAAGTGTCCAATAACTAATGATGACAACATTGTTATCCATAGTAAACCTAGCGTTAGTTCAGAACGAAAGAAGCGTCTTGCAATAATAGCCAACCCTAAGCTTAAGCTAGGAGCTACCAAAATAGAATGACCTAACATGTATAGGTTATTTGCATAGTTTACTTCAGTAGGAATGATAGAAAAGAAGATTGATGTTAGTAATGTTAAATCTGGTGTAAGTCCAGCTATAAATCCAAATAATAGTAGAGTCATCATTTTTCTTCTTGACAGTTCTTTCTTTCGGCATATTAAATAGGCTATGAATGATCCTATTGCCCCATGATAACCGATTTCGCTTATCAATAAGAATACATCTGTCACATTCATTAAAGTTGAAATATTCATTTCTTTAACTCCCTTCAATCCTTTAAAACTGCTTACCTTTCGCCTTTTTCCATTTGTATAATGTAATTGAAAAAAGCATATAGAAATTATTGTCTAGTCGGAAATGGAGTCAACAACCTCATTTTGATATACTAAATCATTCTCGCTTGAAAAACCTTCTAATATAGCATACTCATCTATTTGTTCAGTCGTATAAAAAAATTTATAGCCTTTATAATCGAAATATTGTATGTCGCTATTTATACCATTAACTGCTATGTTGTCTATTTGTGCATTCGTAATCATACCGATAAATAGTTGACGTTCACGTTCACTTCGAATATCTTCTTCAGTTGCATCTATTATGGTTGCAGGCTGTTTTAACACCCAGTACATTTCTCCTTCTAAGTCATTTTTATTTGCAATGAGCCCACTTGTTAACAGCTCTTCATCTTTTAGTGTATAGAAATAAACATTTCCTGTAGTATCAGTGACAATGTTTAAGCTAATATCATCATTTATTTCAATAGTCTTAAGAGAATCTTTAATCATAGGATATGGATGGTACATCCCTTCTTCAAATATTGCAAGATTATTTACTGGTGGACGTATTAATATTGCAGAAATTAACATAAATATTGCTGCGATTATTGAAAGCTTCATAGTTGGAGATAATGAAGTTGAAACTTTATTACTCATATATCTCTTCCCCCTCTTAAATATCATTTTTAGGTATAGGCTGTTTTCGCAGTGATTGTTGTTTTTCGTATTAAGAAGTAAACATCCACACAACTAGCGTTCGTGGCATCTTTTGTTCTGTACAATGATAGCTAACAACATAAAACCACTTTTTTAAGTTACTAATTTGATAGCAAGAGCAACAAAGTTTACGAAAAGAGCCTTAGTATATTTTAAAGTAGATACCTTTTACTTTTTAATCCTGTTACAGCATGGGTACAACGTATACTACACTTTAATTTTCTTTTTCACGTTTTTTTATTGTAACCAGCAATTCTTAAATTTTGTTTTATATAAATATAAAGAATTTCTTAAGTTTTATAGGCGATTATTTATGTCAACTGATACTCTGTTTACATTAAGCATATTCTTTTTCCTTCCTCGTCTATAAGAGTATGATAAGAACAAACTACTAAAAGGGCTGACTTAAATATGAAAAGGATTGTACTCGTTGGTGGAGGTCATAGCCATCTCCACTGTGTGAAAAAACTAAAGGCAAATAAACAACCCGATATTGAATGGGTTCTAGTTTCTAGCTCTAGATATCAATATTATTCAGGTATGTTTTCAGGTTTTGTAGAAGGATTATATGAAGAGTCAGACATAAGAATTGATTTATTACAATTATCGAAATGGGTGGGTATTCAATTTATAGAATTAACAATAAGCTCTATTGATCCTATTAACAATACTCTTTACTCAGCAAGTGGGCAAACGATCTCTTTTGATTATGTTTCCTTTGATATTGGCTCCTTAAATATTGATCCCAACATACCAAATTTAGCTAACAATAGCATTGCAGTTAAACCGAATCATCTTTTCCCGAAACATATAAATGATCTACGCTGTAGTAAGCACCCAGTTATTGTCGGAGGTGGAGCATCTGGGATTGAAATGGCTCTGTCATTGTTAGCATGGAAAAAAAAGCATACCCCTAATGACAGTGAAGTCACGTTAGTTCATTCATCTCCTCTACTTCATTCTACAGGGATAAGGTCATCAAAAATCATAACGCAATTGGCACATAAATCCGGATTAAATGTAGTTAGTAAAGAAACTGTAGCCACAGTAACAAAGGAAAATTTAATTACACAAAAAGGAATTAGAATCAATTACTCTCACTTAATATATTTAGGGGGACCTCAAGCTTCTCCATTATTTAGAAATTCATCCTTACCGACAGATTCACACGGCTTCATGCTCATAAAAAGTACATTACAGAACATTAGATATCCTCATATATTTGGAGCAGGTGACTGTATTTCTATCGAATCAGACCTAAATATACCTAAAAATGGTGTAACCGCTGTTAGACAGGGTCCAGTATTATGGAAAAATCTTAACCGAATAGTACAGAAGAAAGATTTACTTGAATATCAACCTCAAAAAAATTATTTAGCACTAATATCTATTGGCAATCATCATGCACTGTTAATTTATGGTACGTTTGCTACCTCAGGGAAGTGGACATGGCATGCAAAGAATTGGATTGACCGCCGTTTCATGAATCAATTTCAAACTTAATTTCTGTATGATTTTTTTCCAGAACCAAGGTGTAGAAAACCAAGTCCAGTTTGTACAACTGACGACTTCCCCCTCGATTTGTACAGTTTAAACAAAATTTAAACTAACAGTTCCTCTCGTTTTAACCTACGATGTGTAGGATGAAAGACGAGGTGATCATAATGAGTGAATATATTATTCAAACGACAAATTTAACGAAACGATTCAAAGGAAGAATCGCAGTTGATCGTGTAAATTTAGAAATAAAATCTGGAGAGATTTATGGGTTTTTAGGTCCAAATGGTGCAGGAAAAACAACTACCATCCGAATGCTCTTAGGATTGATGAAGCCATCTTCAGGGGCAATTTTTATATTCGGACGACAACTAAAACAAGATAAGCTTTCAATCCTTAGAAAGACCGGTTCTCTCGTTGAATCTCCATCTTACTATGGCCATTTAACTGGCTATGAAAATTTGGAAGCTGTGCGAAAAATTCTTGACGTACCTAAAAAGAGAATTAACGAAGTCCTTTCAATTGTACGTTTAACAAAGGATGCAAAAAGGGCTGTGAAAGGCTACTCTCTTGGAATGAAGCAACGATTAGGGATTGCTACTGCATTATTAGGAAATCCCGAATTACTTATTTTGGATGAACCTACTAACGGTCTTGATCCGTCTGGTATTTTAGAAATTCGCGAGTTAATCAAAAATATGCCGAAAGAACATGGTATCACCGTTCTCGTATCTAGCCACCTACTTAGTGAAATTGACCAAATGGCAACACAAGTTGGTGTCATTTCAAAAGGATCAATGATTTTTCAAAATTCCATTGAAACATTAAGACAACGAGCAAAAAGTAAAGTGCACGTTGCAGTTAGTGACGCTAATATAGCTTACCGCACGATGCTAGCAAATGGATATACAGTTGAACAAAATGAGTCAGCACTATTATTTGACAACATAACAGATTTTCAAGTTGCACATATCATTAAAACGCTCGTACATGAAAATGTGTCCATTTATCGTGTAGAGGAAATAAAAAAATCATTAGAAGATATCTTCCTCGAACTCGTTGGGGAGGCTGGTAGCCTATGATCGCAAAAGTATTATCTTCAGACCTGTTAAAAGTACGCAAAAAAATGATATGGTTTCTCATCTTTTTAGGTCCGTTTGGTGTTATAGCCTTACAAGCGGTAAACTTTGGGGTGCGCTATGACTATCTTACAAATTATTATGCCGCTGATTTATGGGGAGGGCTCCTAGAAAATATCCAACAATTAGCTACGCCTACACTAGTGCTCGGAATTGCTATTATTACGTCTATGATAGCTAATATAGAGCATCAAGTGAATTCATGGAAGCAGCTTTTAGCTTTACCTGTTTCAAGAATTACCGTTTTTTCTTCAAAGTTATATTTATCAGCCATGCTCTTATTCCTGTCTTGTTTACTATTAGGCATCGGCTCAATCATTCTTGGTTTCATATTTAAATTTGGAGTTAGCATACCTTATATACAACTCTTAAAAGTATCCTTTTATCCATTTTTCGCAGCACTACCAATCTTAACTTTACAGATTTGGTTGTCAATTGTATTCAAAAATCAAGCAATCCCTTTAACTATCGGCATTTTAGGTGGCGTACTATCAATGTATTCTATCATGCTACCAGACTGGATTTTTTGGAAATGGCCCATGCTTATTAATGATTGGAGTAAGGTAGAATACACTGTTTTAGCAGGTATATTAGTAGGTATGATTATTTTTATGCTTAGTCTTATTGATTTTGGGCGAAGGGACGTGAATTAAGTGAAAGCATTTAATAATATTCTACGCTCAGAATGGTTAAAGCTTAGAAAATCACCGATTTGGTTACTTATTTTTGTAAGTCCTGCACTTGCCTTTATTACAGGCTTATTAGCACCGTTAGAAATTCCAGGCGCAGACTGGTTATATACACTTAGTGTGATGACGATCGTTCATGCATTGTTATTTCTACCGTTATTAACTGGCATATTTGCAGCGTTCGTTTGTCGTTATGAGCATGTTGGTGGTAGTTGGAAGCAACTGTTAGCCTTGCCCGTTTCTCGGACTAACGTATATATGTCAAAGCTTCTATTAGTAATGATTATACTGCTCGTTACACAGCTGTTATTTTTAATAGCAATACTCGCTGTCGGTCAAATAAGAGGTTTTGATCAAGCGATTCCTTGGGGTATATTGTTGCGTGGGGTACTTGGTGGTTGGATCGCAACATTCCCCTTAGCTGCTTTACAAATATTTGTATCTATTGCATGGGCCAGCTTTGCTGCTCCATTGGCAATCAATGTTATTTTTACAATACCAAATATTTTAATCATTCAATCAAAATACGGACCTTATTACCCTTGGGCACAACCTATTTTGGCAATGTTACCGAGCGGTGATACTACATTTGGTGTATTAAACTTCTCCTTAATAACGTTGTTATTCGTTATATTAGGTAGCTTTCTAGCCTTTTTCGTTAGCGGTTTAACATATTTCAATAAAAAAGCGATCTAAGAGGTTTATCAATACAGAACTGAACAATTTCTATTAAAAAAGACCACATACACCAAGCACTAATTATAATGATATAGTTGCAATTAGTGCTTGGTTTTATGTGATCTAATCTTTTCAGTTTAATCAAACGTTTGTTTAAATTACCTATGCGAGCATTCTACGAACTCTTTTCTTATAGATTGAATATGCAATGAAGTTTGCTGGGAAAATAAATATGCTAGAATGTGCATTGAAATGGAGTAATTGCTCTTGGAATTCCATTGCATCAAAAAATTCTCCTTGAGAAAGTTGTTTATTTTTCTTTTCCTCCTCAATCTTTTTGAAATAAGCATACTGAATTGGAATCATTACAACATTAATTATAAGTAATAATGTAGCCATAATAATTATGAATAGCACCGAATCATTCATTGAACCAACCTCCAACAGTATATTCATAATACATCTCATATACGTGCCAAACAGTCAAAGCGTTTCATTTTTCTTATATAATTTTCCAAATAAATTTATACACGATAATATCATTATTAATTAAACAACAATAACAGCAGAATGGAGGCGTTGTCACTTTGATGAAGATATCTCAAACACAATTTTATACGTTTGGTACTAAAAATAATTGTTATGTGAATATAGCCATACAAATGAGGCTTATATAATAACTCCCTTTTCTCTAAGAGGATATTTCAAGAGGTTTAATTTACGATTATTCATTTACTGAAGTAATTTTAACTATTGGGTTATTGTTAGCAGGAAATAAATCGACTATTTCTGCAATTGCACTTCCTTGTAAAACAAACATGATTTTTGCCAAACAGTATTCACCAAAAGTATCATATATCCTACCTGCACTCCTCGTACCCCTTGCTACAGTACGAGTGCTATTTGCAATATAACCTATTTTCCCTACATTCGGCATATACACTTCAACCGCTTCATCATCATATGGATTATTATAATCTTTTATAAGTACTACAATTTCTCCCACAGTAATATACTCAGATTTTTCATAATATTTCGCACCAACAATGGTCACAAAAAAAAGCTGAATATTCATCGTTCACCACCTAAAACTTAGCATTTAAACTGTTTGATAATCTCAATATAAAACCTTTTCTTATAGGCGTCCTGTACCATGATAATAAGAACCACACTAAATATGATCATAAATGTTGAATCTACTATTATATTGTTCATTAAGGAAAGATCTCACCAGTATTACCAACGCTAAATGCGTGCACTAGAATTTGAAACATTCAAACGTACCGCTTCTGTCACTTTGTTGCTAGGTTACTATTTGTAGCATATGGTAACGGTTTGGTTGACAGAACCTCTCCTTAGCTATAAAACTAATAAATGTTTACTACTAAATATATAACATTCCTTACTAAAGCCTGGCTAACATCTGATACCAAGAGTAATAAAATTTCCCTGAAGAACCATTGTTGGGAAGTTAGCATAAATAAGTATTCACTTTAATTAAAAGGTGACTCTAGTAACAATTTTCCAAACCCTCTTAGCTATTGTTGGATTTGTGTCATTGTAACCATGAGCCACCTTCTATTATTCCCCTTGTTTAACGTATGAAAATGTATATATTAATCCCCCATTGTTGCATTCGACAAATTAACAGAAATTCCTGCCAATTTTTTATAAAACCCTTTTTTCTCTAGTAGTGTTTCATGTGTTCCTCTTTCTTGGATACGACCATTATTTAATACCAAAATTTGATCAGCCTTACGAATTGTGTTCAGTCGATGAGCAATAATAAAGCTTGTTCTACCGTTCATTAATCGCTGTAGTGCTTCTTGTATTTTAATTTCTGTAATCGTATCGATGCTACTTGTCGCTTCATCTAAAATGAGGATAGATGGATCTGCTAGAATCGCTCGTGCAATAGATAATAACTGTTTTTGCCCTTGACTTATTCCAGAACCGTCCTGTGTTAATACTGTCTCATATTGTTGTGGTAATCGTTGAATAAACGAATGAGCATTTGCTAAAGCTGCAGCCTGTTCAACTTCTTCATCAGTTGCAGTTAGCCTTCCATAACGAATATTTTCTCTTATTGTTCCTTCAAATAAGAATGGATCCTGTAATACAAAGCCCATATTACGTCGCAAGCTCGCTCTATTTACAGTCGTTACATCTCGATCATCAATTAAAATCTTGCCCTTATCCACATCATAAAATCTTGATAGTAAATTAATAATTGTTGATTTTCCAGCACCTGTAGGACCGACAAGGGCAACTGTTTCACCAGGAGTGACAGTAAAGCTGACATCAGTTATCGTGCTTTCAGCTTCTTCATACGAAAAAGAAACATTACAAAAATCCACTTTACCCTGAATAGCCTGAAGGTGAGTCAAATTAGTTCCTTTGACTTCTTCTTCATCTTCGTCTAATACCTCAAACACTCTCTCTGCACCCGCAACAGCTGATAATAGTGTATTAAATTGGTTTGCTAAGTCATTTAAGGGGCGAGTAAATTGTCTTGAATACTCCGTAAAAATAACAATTGTACCGATAGAAATCATACCATTTAATGCAAATAAACCACCGATTCCTGCAATCAAGGCGAAGCTTAGATTATTTAGGACATTCATTACTTTAGGAATAAAGCCTGAATAAGTTTGCGACCAAAACGCTGTCCCTTTTAATCTCTCGTTTTTAACCAAAAATTCAGAGATGACTCGTTCTTCTTGAGAAAAAGACTTAACGATTCTTTGGCCAGATATGATTTCTTCAATGTATCCATTTAAATCTCCTAGATTTCGTTGCTGCTCTTTAAACACTCTTCTCGTTCTCTTTGTAATCCACTTCATCCCAAAAATTAACAAAGGGATAATTGTCATCGTGATCAACGTAAGCAATGGACTCAGCCATAGCATAACTGAAACAGTTCCGATTAACGTAAGTATACTCGATGAAATTTGAATAACTGAACTATTTAACGTTGAGCTCACATTTTCAATGTCATTCGTTACCCTACTCATAAGCTCACCATGCTGACGTTTATCAAAATATGGGATTGGAAGCTTATGGAGGTGTTCAAAAAGTTGATTTCTCATCCTAAAAACTGTTTGTTGCGCGATACCAATCATCCAATAGTTTTGTAATAATAGTGCTAAAGAGCGTAATACATATATAACCGCTAAGCTGATTAATAGCTTTATAAAACCTTCAGTATTTGACGTATTTATGTAATCATCAATCGCTACTCCTACTAAAAATGGCCCTATAATTGCAAGGCCTGAGCTTACAACAACCATAAATAATACTAACGACAGCAAGCTCTTTTTATAAGATAAGTACATCCAAATCCTATTTAATGTTGTTAACCACTGTTGTGGCTTCTTTTTAGATGATTGAACTTGAGTTACTTTGTCATCGTGTTCAACAATTCTTTTATATTGGAAAGGCTTAGTTAGTTGCTTGAGCATCATAAAGTGCCTCCTTTCCAAGCTGTGAATGAACAATTCTGTTATAAAGATCTGAATAAGTTAGTAAATACTTATGATCCCCCTCTTGTATGTTACCCTGTTCATCTATTAGTAAGATCTTATCTGCTTGTTTAGCAGTACTAATTTTTTGAGTAATAACAAATGTAGTGCAAGCATACGTTTTTAACGCTCTTAATAATTTTGACTCAGTATGTACATCCAGCGCACTCGTACTATCGTCTAATAACAGCATTTTCGGTTTCCTCACAAGTGCTCTTGCAATCGAAATCCGTTGTTTTTGGCCACCTGATAAGTTTATTCCTTTTTGACCTAGCTCTGTTTCATACTTATTCGGAAGCTCCCATATCGTTTCATGAATTTGAGCGTGTTTAGCGGCTTCAATGATTTCTTCCATAGAAGCATCTTCTTTCCCCCAGCGTATATTTTCTTTAATTGAACCTGTGAATAATAATACTTCTTGAGGAACGAATCCTATGCTTCTGCGGAGATGTTCAAGCCTCATCGTTTTTATATCGTGATCATCTATAAAAATACTGCCCTTACTCACATCGTAAAGACGAGGAATAAGTTGAACAATAGATGTTTTACCTGAGCCAGTTGCCCCTAAAATGGCGACTGTTTCTCCAGGGTTTACTTCAAAGGATATATTCTGTATAACCGGTTCTTGCTTTTCTGGATATTGAAACGAAACATTGCGAAAAGCTACCTTTCCTGCCCTGATCTGCAAGGACGAATTCGTATCAGATGAATTTATTACATCAATATCTGTTTGAAGCACATCTGTAATACGTTCAGCAGATGCACTGGCACGTGAGAAAGCCATAATGATAAACGAGAATACCGATAGAGCAGCTGTAATTCGAGTCGCATAGTTAACAATTGCAACAACTTCCCCGACTGCTACATCTCCTGCAATTACACCTGTATTCCCATACCAAAGAACAGCAATTACACTAATATTCATAACTAAAAGTAAGATTGGCACAGTTATTTCTAGCAACCTAAACACTGATGTTGTCTGGCCTCTTAACTCAGCGCTAGCAGTTGAGAATCGATTTGACTCGTAATCCTTTCGTACATACGCTTTAATCAATCTCATGCCAGCTAAATTTTCCCTCATTACTCTATTTACAGTGTCTAGCTTTTTCTGCACAGACTGAAATAAGTGCCACCCTCTTCTCATAACCCAAAGAAGAAAGATGAACAATACCGGCACACTTGCTAAAAAAATAAGAGCTAGCTTCACATTCACTACAAGTGCCATAATCGTTCCACCGATAATTAATAACGGTGCACGTAGCATAATTCGCAAGCTCATAAACACTGTATTTTGCACTTGTGTTACATCATTTGTCGTACGGGTAACGAGTGATGATGTCGGAAACTTATTAAAGTTAGCAAATGAAAAAGATTGAACTTTTTTAAACAATTCCTGCCTCACATCGTAGCCGAAGCTCTGACCCACATGCGCAGCATAGAACGTATTAATAATTCCTGATATAAAAGCGATAAACGATAAACCAATCATTAAACCGCCCCACTTCAACACGACGGTCATATCCTGTTGTTGAATTCCATCATCAATAATTTTCGCCATTAACAACGGTTGCCACAGCTCTACTATTAATTCAATAAGCATAAGCAACAGTGCAATAACAACTGGGAGACGGTACGGTTTAAGAAATGATAGCACTCTTGGCATAAATAATCCTCCATACATTACTAATCCGATTTTATATTAAGTTCTATCATACCTTTTCTATCTTAATTTTTAAATTATTTTGGATTAGAACTCGAATTGAAATAATGTAGATAACAAGGGAGCTGTTAAGATTCCTTTTGTTCTATGTTACTATTGGTAAACAATGAGTGGTCACCAGTCATTAAGAGGCACAAGGCAATGAACTTTCTACAATGTAGATGTGGAAGTAGCCGTTAAAATAAATATTATCCATACGATTAGCTTCTCTTATAATTGTAAAGCTAATCGTCAATATATTGGAGTGAAGATGATGGAACCCAAATTAGTTATAGCAACAAAAGCTGATGCACAAGCTATTTTTGATATACAAGTAGCTGCATTTACACCCTTATTACAGAAGTATAAAGATTATGAAACAAACCCTGCAAACGAAAAAATTGATCGAGTAATTACAAGAATTACCGACCCTAACAGAAAATTTTATAAAATCATTGTCAATCAAACACTAATTGGTGGGATATGTATATATTCGAAAGAAGAAACACGATTTTGGATTAGCCCTATGTTTATTCTCCCATCTTATCAGGGAAATGGGCTAGCTCAAAAAACATTACAATTAATTGAGCAAATGTACCCTCAAGCAAAGAGTTGGGAATTATTAACGATCCTAGAGGAAAAGCGTAATTGTTACTTATATGAAAAAATGGGCTATACAAAGATAGGTTTACACAAAAAAATAAACGATAACTTAACACTAGTTTATTATAAACGGGTAGTTCGATAGATTGAAGGGATAAGGAAAGGTGTTTTATTTTTGGAGTAGCTAAACACTTAGCTATTGGAAGCCATTTATACTTCCGCACATTAGAAATCTATTTAAAAATCAAACAAGCTGGAACAAAGCTTTATATAATAAGAATTCAACGAGGTTGAAACTTGATTACAACTCGTTGAATTCTAAAATTGGCTACTTTATATATGTATTTCAATCATTTCACAGAAACATCTCTAGACACCATATCTAATTCATCAAGATGGTTTTGTGACAATTTAAATGTTAGTGCGCCAATATTTTCTTGTGCATGATGGTTTTTTGTTGCACCAGGAATGGCAACGATTGTTTCCCCATGAAAGTGGATGAGCCAATTTAAAGCAACTTGACTTGGTGAAACATTGTATTCATCAGCCAAGTTGTCAAGTAAATCAATCAGTGGTTTCGTTCTTTCAAGTGTAGATGTTTTGAAAGAAGAAAAGTGTTTACGTGGCCCCGACATATTTTTAATTAAATCTGGATTTTTATGAAATTTCCCTGTGAGTAACCCTTGCTCTAAAGGAGAATACGCAATAAGTGTGATACCGAGTTCCTTAGCAGCATCTAATATACCGTTCTTCTCAATTCTCCTGTCTAATAAGCTATATTTCACTTGATTAGAAACCAGTGGAAAACCATGTTGATCCAATACTTTATGTGCTTCCCGCATTTTCTCCTCATTAAAATTACTTACACCCGCATGACGGATTTTCCCACTTTTCAGCAACTCAGCCATTTCATCCATTTCAGCCTTAACACTGGAAAAAGAAAATGGTTGATGAACCATATATAAATCTATCTTTCTTCCTTTTAACGCCTTCAGCCTCTCATCAATTGTTTTTGTAATTGATTTTGCAGTACGCATAGCAGGCCACCATTTTGTAGCAATCAATGCATCATTCGCCTTGTCCCCAAGACCATTCAATGCATCAGCAAGCCCTTCCTCTGACTTCCCTTTCCCATACACCTCTGCAGTGTCAAACCAATTAATACCGCCCTCTAAACTTATTTTTACGATTTCTTGAATCTCTTCTTTTTCTAGCACTGGCCAAAAACGGCCTACCATGCCATTCCCTTTACTAAATTGCCACGTACCAAGTCCCAGTGCAGAAATCTCCAGGTCCGATTTACCTAATTTACGAAGCGGAATCATTGTACTTTCCACTATATTCACCACCCCAATACTGGATATATTTGCTTATTATCATATCATTTAGATATGGTCGTGTATACTATCAACCCTTGTCAATCAGCATTCTCTTATGAAATGATAAAAACACTGATTGATAATACGTGGGATTTATCCTTGTTCAATGAAGCTGTATTACCAAGATAGCATTTTTACTATCAAAGCTTCGACGTTTTCTCTTTTTAGCCAATTACAAATTCGCTAGTACTACATGAATAAGAAACGTACTTCCTAATGATATATTCATATACAAAAAAAACAGAACTAACCTGTCTGTTTTTTTGTCTCTTTTTTAAAATTCTGTTGCTATTTTAAATTATGAAAGTTATATGTGGGATCTCATTAATGGTAAAAGTAAATGCCATAAATGCTTGGTGTATACTTGCTTATATCTTAGAACGACAACAACCAATTCGAGTGACATTTTATATTTATTCCATAGCTACTATTTTGAGTAGCCTGATCTATTTAATGTAAGTTTTGATTTTCTAATTACTTGATTGATCACTTCCGAAAACACAAGACCAATGGCAATAGCACCTGAAATCATAAATGCCTTAGCTGCTAAATTTATTGCAGTATTATAATCATTTTGAACAAAATTCCTCATTGCATCATAGGCTAACCCACCTGGTACTAAAGGGATAATTCCAGATACGATAAAAACAATAATTGGTGTTTTATACATTCTGGAAAAAATCTGACTCATTACAGCAACTACAAACGATGCTACAACTGTTGAAAATACTGAATCGATATCATTATCCGTTAACAAGACATAAATGATCCATCCTAACATCCCAACAAAGCCACACTTAATCAACGATTTTCTTGGAACATTAAACATAATACCAAAGGCTGCTGCTGCAACAAAACTTGTTACAAGTTGTTCTATAATCATTCTTACAGCCCCTTTCTAAAAGATCATAAACACCACTGCTATTCCCGAACCAATTGCAAATGCAGTTAATAAGGCTTCTGCACTTTTTGCTAAGCCTGACATGAGGTGACCAGCCATTAAATCTCTTACAGCATTCGTTAAGAGCAAACCAGGAACTAATGGCATAACTGAACCTATAATAATTTTATCAAGTTCATACCCAAGCTCAATTTGCACAAACAATAAAGCTAACAAACCAATAATGACTGAAGATGTGAACTCAGCAAAAAACTTTATAGGGACTATCCTATGTAAATAAATCACAAAAAACAAGCCCACACCACCAGCAATAAATGCTGGTATGAAATCTCGCCACTCTCCGTCAAACATAATTAAAAAGCAACCGCTGGTAAAAGCTGCAGCTAAAATTTGCACAAAAAATGGAAAAGCTACATTGGACTGTTCTATTTCTCTTAATGATTGATATGCCTGCTCAATAGTTAATTCACCACTGCTAATTTGCCTTGAAATACTATTAACTAAAGTAACTTTATGCAAATCTGTCGTTCTTTCAGAAATTCTAACTAGTTTAGTCTTAGTCGGATCTACCCCTTCAATTGATAAAATGATGACAGTTGGAGTAACAAAGCTATGTGATTCCTTCACATCAAAAGCTCTTGCGATACGCGTCATCGTATCTTCAACCCGATAAGTTTCAGCACCACTTTGTAACATTATTTTTCCTGCAAGTAGACATACTTCCATAATGTCATACGTCTCATTTATTTGATTATTCATTTCCATTCTCTCCAATAAAAGAAGCGTAAGCACCTTCAATTCCACCTAAATACGAGACCTCGTCCTCTGATGACAACGGTGGTATGTTGCCATCCTGCCTCTCCCCAGTAATGCCCTATAATCACATTACACCTGCATGCGCTGGAATTGGTGAAGTCCCCCCGAGTGGAACGTGCCCGAACTAAATATCGTATCTTGTATCGTTAAATTTATACATAATAATACTGTTTACACGTAAGTATCATCATTTGTTTTTCAAGTTTAAATGAAAAACATACATAAAATCAACATCATACTAAAATTAATTTTAAAAACAAAACAGCAGACCCTATCGGGATTTGCTTCTCACCTCTGTTACCCTAACGCTACGTCCAAAATCATCATGACAACAAAGCCACCCATTAGTCCAAGTGTAGCCAAATCTGTGCTGCCAGATGATTGAGATTCTGGAATAAGTTCTTCAACGACAACAAAAATCATCGCACCTGCTGCAAAAGCTAACGCATATGGAAGAATAGGTTGAACGAGTAAAACAGCTGCTGCACCAATGACAGCTGCAATCGGCTCAACAATTGCTGAGAGCTGTCCGTAATGAAATGCTCGTGCCCTAGACATCCCTTCCCCTCTTAATGGAACTGAAAGAGCAGCTCCTTCCGGCATATTTTGAATACCAATTCCTATTGCAAGACCAATCGCACCAATTAAAGATGCTTCACCAATCCCCAACGAAGCAGCACCAAAAGCTACACCTATCGCAAGACCTTCAGGGATGTTATGTAACATTATAGCTAAAAATAACAGTGTAGATTTCTGAAACTTCGTTTCGGGTCCTTCTGCTTTTTCTTTTTTCTCACCTAAATGCAAATGTGGTACGATAAAGTCTAGTAGCCGTATAAACAATCCACCTAGTAAAAAACCAATGGCTGGTGCTAACCAAGGAATTTGACCATTCTGTTCACTAAATTCAATCGATGGAGCTAATAGCGACCAAAAAGACGCAGCAATCATTACACCCGCTGCAAAACCTAACATCATATTTAAAATATGCTTATCAATTTTTCTAAAAAAGAAAACTGTCGCTGCTCCTAGCGCAGTTAACCCCCATGTAAGTATGCCACCTAATAACGCTTGTACCGTTGGATTTAATGAACTAAACCAATCCAAAAACATGATAATCAGTCCTTTCAACCCATAAAAAATTCGACTCAAATCACTAAAAATAGACAATTATTCTTAACTTAAATTATACACCCTTCATTATCTATTTTAAAATGTAGAACATTCAAAGGCTATTTTCTTAAGCTTTGTCTTTTTTGCACTTACATTTGAGCAACTAAATGTTAATAGTCATTAGAGACGAAAAGATGCACCGACGAATATTTACATTCATGCTCAGCTCTTATTATGAAAAGTACTTAATGCAAAAAGAAACTTCCCAATATAAATGAGAAGTTTCTTTTAATATTCCTTTAAAATTATTGCCCCTAAGATGATACTGAATGCTGCTGAGCAATTTTATTTTTTCGACCTTCAAATAATGTAGCTATTATCGCTATTACTAGAAAGATACTGGATAACTGGAACAATGTAGCTATATCAAAAAACGTTGCTAATATACCAAATACTAATCCACCTAAACCAATACCAAGGTCAATAGCTGAAAACAGCATTCCATTCGCTACACCTCGACGGTTAGGAGGTGTTTTAGATAACGTCCACGATTGTAATGTTGGAATTAATGATCCAAAACCAATTCCAAATAAGATACCTGAAATAATAATAAATAAATTAGAGTAAGCCATTGATAGTACCCATAACCCAATAAAGGTTAACGTAAGACAGCTTAACACAATTCCCATTGGACCATTTTTATCAAACCATTTTCCAGAAATTGGTCGAGAAATAGTCGCCATTATCGCATTAAACAAATAAAATAGAAAAATTTGATCTATACCACGTTCTTCTCCAAATATGACGATAAATGTTACAACAGAACCGTAGCCAAATGTTGCGATGATAGTTATAAAAGCTGGATACCAGCTTGATTTTTCAACTAATGAACCCAAATAAGAAAACTTTAAGTCTTCTTTTTTTGTTGCTTTAACTGTATCTGGAGTTTGGTAACGAATGAGAAATAATAAACAAATAGAGATAAGTCCTAGTATTGCAGAAATATATATTAGGTTAGAAAATGATGTAACTTGAAATAAATAAATTCCTAGACTTGGAGCGATAATCATTCCAAGCGTAATAGAAAGGCCAAAATATCCTAACCCTTCCCCTAATCGAGAACTAGGTACAATATCTGAAGCTACCGTTCCATTAACCGTTGTAGACCATCCCCAAGCAAGCCCGTGTAAAAACCTAAAAACCAAAAAAAGGACAACTAATTGAGATACTGGATATAGTAACGTAACTATTAATAAAGAGATGACACCTATTAGCACAAGTGACTTTCTTTCCTTATATTCAAGCATATACCCAATAAACGGACGACTCAATACAGCACCTATTGAAAACAACGCTGTAACTAAGCCAATTTCTAATCCTGACGCACCTATTGACTTAATATATGGAGGTAACGTTGGAATCAACATTTGAAACGACATGAAAACAAATAAGTTACCTAACATAAGCATAATATACGATTTAGTCCATAAAGGCTCTTTAGCTTTCATCACTTCATCCCTCCCCCAAAACTTATAACGATTTATAACCAAAAAAAGATACTCCCTTTATCAAGATTGTTGTCGCAACAAACCCAAGAACGAGAGCAATTTTTTATCGAAATATTCATCTTACACCTAAACAATAATAAAACTCTAACACTTATAAACAATTAAATCAAATTTGCGGTCTTACCTCAATTGCGTTAATCCGGTGATGTGTAATAGTTACATATAGAAGAAGTTATAGATGTTGTCATCTAATGTTTTCGAGGATAAGCTATCGTATAGTTTAGTTGTTCCTTAAGCGACATTTATTTTTATAGAAAACCAACCATCCTAAAGTCAGCAAGTTATTGTAAACATAAATTTTCAAACCAAAAATTAATTACAATCTCAACAAACTCTACGAAAATAAGCCTACTGTTTTGAAGAAAACACCCGTTAAAGGATCCTTATTAGTGCTTGTAATCGTCATTATGGTAAGATGAAAATATACATAAAAAGGGGATGATAGTTAATGTTGAAGAATGAAATGATCGAACGATTTACTTCTTATGTAAAAGTGGATACTCAGTCCAATGAAGAGAGTCAAACATGTCCTTCAACTCCTGGTCAGCTGACACTTGCTAATATGTTAGTAGATGAACTAAAGGAAATTGGCATGGAGGAAGTTTCAATTGATGAAAATGGTTATGTTATGGCTACTCTCCCATCCAATACCGATAAAGAAGTCCCAACGATTGGCTTTTTAGCACATGTTGATACTGCAACTGACTTTACTGGTACGGGTGTAAATCCACAGATTGTTGAAAGCTATGATGGAAACGATATTGTTTTAAATGAAAAATTACATATCACACTTTCTCCAAAGGACTTTCCTTATCTAGCTGACTACAAAGGACATACACTCATTACAACAGATGGTACGACTTTATTGGGAGCTGATAACAAGGCTGGTATTGCAGAAATTATGACCGCAATGGCTTATTTAATTAAGCACCCAGAAATCAAACATGGTAAAATTCGAGTAGCATTTACACCTGATGAAGAAATTGGTAGAGGACCTCATAAGTTTAATGTTGATGCATTTAATGCTACATATGCTTATACGATTGACGGAGGGCCACTAGGAGAACTTCAATACGAAAGCTTTAATGCAGCAGGAGCAAAAGTTAAAGTAAAAGGAAACAATATACATCCAGGCTCTGCCAAAGGAAAAATGGTCAATTCAGCTAAGATTGCAATGGAGTTTAATCGACGCCTTCCAAAAGAGGAAGCACCAGAATACACAGATGGATACGAAGGGTTTTACCATCTCATTTCCATTGAAGGAGACGTTGAGCACACTGTATTGAATTATATTATCCGTGACTTTGATAGAGAAAAATTTAATGCTAGAAAAGCTATGATTCAAAAGATTACTGATGAACTCAAAGCGGAATATGGAAATGACAATATTGTTTTAGAAATGAATGATCAATATTACAACATGAGAGAAAAAATTGAACCCGTTAAAGAAATCATTGACATTGCACATGAAGCAATGGAAAAGCTTGAAATTAAACCGATTATAGAACCAATTCGTGGTGGTACGGATGGTTCGCAACTCTCATACATGGGACTGCCTACACCTAATATCTTTACAGGTGGTGAAAACTTCCACGGTAAATATGAGTTTATCTCGGTGGAAAATATGCTTAAAGCAACAAATGTAATTGTAGAAATAGCCAAATCATTTGAAGAAAAAGCTAAATAAATGCATTATTAAGCGAGCAAAAAAGCTTCTACTTCGTATAATTACAAAGTAGAAGCTAGTTTTTTAAAATCACTATCTCGTGAATATGGGTATCCTCCTTACATAGCAGAAAAGCAAGTATGCCATTTATAGGCTGACTACCAATCCCATTATTTTACTCGCACTGTATAAATTCAATTAATTCACCGTCCAAGCCACTTACAAAGACCGTTTGCCATCCATTATCCAATTCCAATGGACCTTCTACAATCTTGATTTCATTCTCATTTAGCCAAGCAATAATATTGTGTATGCTTTCAACTTCAAACGCAAAATGAATATCGTCACTAGAAGATGCCCGTTCATTTTCATACAATTCAAGACGGAACTGATCAAATATTAGAAACGTGATTGGCTCATCTTCAACAATGATTGTCTTTTCAATTTCAAAGCCCAGTTTTCGATAAAACTGAATGGACTTGTTGACATGCTGAACCTCAAGCGCAATATGGTGAAAGCCTTTGATTAAGCTCATAAGATCATATTCATATCACCGAATTCATGCCATAAATAGCCTTCTTCAATGGCTTGCTGATATGCCTCCATTAAGTAACCCTCATTAATAAATGCTGATAATAATTGTAGGTGACTAGCTTCAGGTTCATGAAACCCAGTAATTAAGCCATCGACAATTTGTAAAGGATAATTTTTTGTTATATATAAATTCGTCCACCCTGTTTGTGATGATAATATATCCCCTTCGTTTGCAACAGTTTCCAATGCTCTGACAACAGTCGTACCGACAGCTATTACTCTATTACCATTTCGTTTCGCTTCTCTAATTATCTTAACTGTTTCTGGAGGTACATCATATGATTCATTATTTTCAGATGGTTGCTGATGGTATTTATCATCCAATAAATAACTTAATCCTGTATGAAGCTGAATAAATGCTACTTTAATTCCCTTTCGCTGAAGCTTTAATAAAAGCTCCCAACTAAATGCACGCCCTGCAGATGGCATTTCAACAGATCCTGGCTGTGCTGCATAGACAGTTTGATAATAATCTAGGCCCCACGGCTCTGTTATATATTCGTATCGAATGGGCTCACCTAGGGAATAAATTTGCTCATAAAGCTCTGAGCCTTTTAACGAGAACTGTAGTAAAAAGAAAGGCTCTCTGTCTGCTCTCTCCTTCACGGTAGCACATAATGTAGGTGAAATCATCAAGCGATCACCGGCCATAACATCATCATTCACAACTAATGCTTCCCAACTACTCTCTGTTAGTCGATGTGCTAAACGTATTTCAACTCGTTTCTTTACTTCATTATGACCCCGAAGTTGCTCACCATATAAAATGGCAGGGACTGTTCGACTATTATTTAAAACGAGTACATCTCCTGCTCCTAAAAATTTGTCTAAGTGAAAAAATGTTGAATGATTTACTGCGCCATTCGTACGATTCAGTACCAGCATTCTCACAAAATCCCTTCGAAGCCCTCGCCTTTCTGGAGGGGATGATGCATTGAGTTGATCAGGTAGTTCAAAGTTCAAAGCAGTCTGCATCATAAACCCTCCTTGTCTTCAAGGTATGTTTGTGCATTTAACCTTTGTCCATTAACCTTACTAGCTTTATCAGAAGCTAAATAGAGAAAAACATCTGTTAAATCGTTTGGATTTGCAAGAGGATAATCGCAATCTGGAACAGCAAGATCATGCATTTCAGTGTCCATCTCTCCCGGGTCAACCATATTTACTCGTACTCCTGTTTCAGCAACCTCATCTGCCCACGTTTCTGTTAATCCTTCTAATGCAAATTTTGAAATACCATAAGCACCCCATCCAGCATAACCAACATGACCAGCTTCAGAAGTAACATTAATAATTGACCCTTTATTTCGTTGAAGCATACTACTAATGACGCGTCGAGTTACAAGAAACGGACCAACTGTATTAACTTTTAAAACTTGCTGAAAATCCTCTTCAGGATAATCAAGTAAATATGGCATCGGACTTGGACCTAGCATTGAAGCGTTATTAATTAGCACATCAATATGACCAAAAGTATCTTCCGTTATTGCCACAAACCTTTCCACATCTCTAGGCTCAGATGCATCAGCCTTCATTGCTAACACCTTTACACCATATGAAAGTAACTCTTGCTCCACTTCCTGTAAGGCTATCTTACCCCTTGCACAAATGGCTAAATTTGCACCTTCCTTTGCAAAAGCTATCGCTAATGCCTTACCTAACCCTTTAGACGCTCCAGTTATCATCACAACTTTATTCTTCATCTGTCCCTCTCTCCTTTGTCTAGTGTTACTTTAATCATAAAAAAAAGCGACGTTGTTAACGTCGGAGAAAGGTATATATTTTTCATCAATAATTAGATTTAGAAGCTCTACTCCAAAAGGTTGAAAAAAGAGTTAAACTAGCTCAGATGTTTCGTACAATTATAAAGGTTACAAGCCCACTTACCTTCTATATTATTTAATATGGTAACTGACGTATTATGTAAATATACTTTCTGAAATTTATCAGGAAGTAAGTGCTTCAAAGTGAGACCGATTAAAGCGCCATGGCTTATTAATAGCACTCTTTTATGTTGATACTTATGTGCTATTTCTTCTATAAACTCGGAACCTCTCTTTGCAACATCGTCAAATGTTTCCATGCCAAGGTCCATCTCAAACCATTTGCTACCCCATCTTTCTACTCTTTCCTCTTCAGTTGTACCTTCAATTTCGCCACAGTTAATTTCACGTATTCTTTCATCGACAAAAGCAATAGGTAATTTTAATTTCTCACCAATAATTTGTCCCGTTTCTATTGCTCTTTGTAGGTCACTTGTAATAAGTACGTCCCAATTCTCTTCCTCAAATAAGCGATTCGCGACAGCTAAAGCTTGTTTCCTGCCTTCTTCATTTAAAGGGATATCTGATATACCTTGAGCTTTGTTTAAATCATTCCATTCAGTAACTCCATGCCTTATAAGCCCTATTGTTATCATGTAAAAACCCTCTCTTATCTACTATTCTATTAATCTATATAAGTTACCCTAGTTCTTTTTCTACTTGTTAACATAGGTCAGCTACATCACGCTTTATCCTATTACGTATTGTTGCTGTTTACTCATATATTGTTATACTTCGTCCTAGAAATATTAAAGAGTATACATCTAATGCACATGGTAACTATGCTACGTTAGATGGCGCTCGGATAGCACACTATCTACTATCTATTTTTAGTTACAAAACAATAAAGTTTACAAAAAGAGCATGTTCTGAAGACAGAATGCTAGGAATATTAATTAGTACGAGGGTATACGAACCAGAATTAGCAAGCTGGAATGACACATTAAACAAACGTTTGTTTAAAAAAGACTCTTTTTTCGGAAACTTTATTGCTATCGTTCGAAAACTTTGAGATAAAGATGTCGCTTTATACAACAGGCACTGTTTTACAGAAGAAAAGTTGCCACGTAATCTAATTGTATACGTGTTTATTTTTTAGAACGAAAACAACAATCTATGCGAGAGCAGCCTTAAATAAATACTAGAGCCTAACTTTACAATTAGACTCACATGTCATAGACCTTAGATACCAATAAAAACAACTCTACGATTTATATTCACTATTTGTAACAAATTGCTCCTCTTTGTTCTCTTTGCTTTCAGAACATTTATCATCGAAATAAACAGTTCATTGAAGGAATGGCATGATAAGAAATCCTTACTAAGGATTATCTACTCCCAATGCCATTTTTAAATATTCAATAAACATAATAGACTGTTCCTTTATCTTAATATCTTCCTTTGGTAAAATAGAATGGAGCGCTATGCCATCATTAAAAGCGACAATCGATCTTGCGATAATTTCACTATTATACTTCTTACTAAACTCACCACTATTTTGTCCCGCTTTAATGACAGAGTCATATATTTCAAAAACATTATAATACCGGTCTCTGCCATATTTTATTCGACGCTCATCATTTCTACCTGTGATAAAGAACTCTAAATTACTTGGAACAAATTTATCCATTTCATCACTAGGCTCCATTGCTTTACCATGCATGCTCGTTAATAGTAACTCCCAGTATGAGTCTACGCTTCCTTCCAACAATTCTTTGTTTTCTGAAACTTCTTTTACTAAGGCTTCCTTTAAAATCGTTTCATATAAATCTTCTTTATTTGAGAAATATTGATACAATCCACCCCTACTTACTTCAGCTTCCTCCATCACGTGCTTCATCGTAGCTCTTTCGTACCCATGTTTTATAAACACTTGTACTGCTGCCTTTATAATTTTAGCTCGGCGCTTCTGTAGATGCTCCTGGCTTACTTTCGGACACATTATCCTTTCCCCTCTCTATGCTGTTTTTTGCGAAAAACCCTATGAATGATACCATAATCAAGAGTGAGGCAGTAATCATAAACGTTGGAATAACTCCTATTGACGTTGCAAGCCATCCACCTAGTAGCGGCCCAATAATCGTTGCTGTTGTTGTAACACTATTAATGACCCCAAATACCCTTCCTGTCATATGACCAGGTGTTTCAACCTGTGCAGTGGCATAAAATGGTACAAAAACAACACCCGCTGCAAACCCTGCAAAAAATCCAAGTACAATACCCCATATAATCGAATAGTCTAAATCAACATAAGTTAATACGGACATCATACCAAAACTAAGACCGATTCCACAAACACCTATTAACATTAACGGAAAAGCATTATATTCAGTTTTTTTCGCTAATAGTAATCCGGAAAAAAACGTCCCTACGCCAGCTGCTGCAACTACATACCCAAACAAATCAGGAGATGCTGTCGTTAACTCTCTAATTAACACAATAATTTGAGAATCAGATAACTGTAATATCAATAGACTAAAACCTAAAAAGAACATTCCTACAAGCATAAATCTATTAGATTTAATAAACGACATCCCCAAAACAAAATCAGCTTTAAATGACGATTTAACGTTTTCTTCTTCATTATTTTCATCTTGTAACGAATTTACCGCATTTGGTAAAAACAAAATGATTAGAGCTGACACGATGAAAGTTGCTGAATCGATATAAAATACTAGTTTTGCACCAACCGCTGCAACTAATAACCCACTTAATAATGGCCCGATTACCTTCGTAGTTGAATCAATCATAGATGTAATTGACATGGCACCCTTCATATCATCTTGAGGTACTAGTTCTTTTAACTTACCGTTTTTCGCAGGAACAAACACCGCCGAAAACACACCAATTATAAACAAACAAATATATACCATCCATATAGCATCAGCAATCGTCAATATAAGGATGAGTCCTGCACGTACAACATCGGATACTATCATTAACGTCTTTCTATTAAGCCTATCTGCCACAACTCCTGCTACTGGACCTAACAGCGCCATTGGAACAGCCAAACACAAAAAGATAAGGGATACTTCCATCGGTGTAGCATTCCACTTTAAACCAACGAGAGTTATGATAGCGACAATACTTAACCAATCCCCAATACTTGATATAGCCTGAGCGACCATTAATGTTACATAACCTTTATTTTTCATTAAACTTTTCATTTAAACTTTCCCCCCTGCTTCCCTATAATAGACATTGATGTCGTTTTTTATTATTATAACGACATCAATGTCGATATTCAAGAGGTTTTTACAAAATTTTTCTAACTTATTGATTTTTTTGGGAACATTTCACTCTCAATCCGACGCGAGACGTAAAGAAAATCCAACTTACAGCATAGAATACTTATCATTTATCGGTAATAGAATATTAGTGCGTGTTCATAAAAGTTAATAGTGAAAACCTTTGGGACCATGTATTACCTGCTGTTTTGACTAAGCTCTTTTCATAGATTTGGTACTATTTATGCTTTGTTGTTATGCAAATAACAAAGAACAACGCGTTAAGTCATATGCAACTTGCATCGTTTATGAAAAAGCCTTGGCACCACGAAAACTAATTGAATAAGTCCGTACAATATCAATCCAATGCGAAAACAGCCATTGATAAACAATAATCAACTATAAAGCGCCCATTGTTCATCATAGAACAGCAGTTTTTTCATGATTTTTTTGACAGCTTCTCATTCAATTAAAGGGGGAATTTTGAGTGGAAATGTATAAAAAACCGGATGTTGAGCAATTTTTACGTGCCTACACAATTCAAGATTTTGTCGTAAGTAATGATGAAAGACAGCTCGTTTTCAGTACGAATATTAGTGGAAACTATAATTTATGGGGAATGGATTTACCAAGTCAATTTCCGTATCCACTCACATTTAATAATCAGAGCTGTCATGGACTTTGCTACGATATGGCAGGTAGATTTATCATTACAGCATTTGACCATGATGGTGATGAAAATTCACAGCTATACATGCTACCACCAGAGGGGGGGCAGCTTCAGCCTATTAGAATTGCTGAAGGGTTCCAGCATGTATCGCCTATCTTATCAGATGATGGAAAGCGCCTATATTACACTTCTAATAAGGAGGATCCAACCTTTCTGAAAAGCTATTGCTATCACATAGACACAAAGGAAGAAGAAATAATCATAGAAGGGGATGGTGGCGCTACATATTTATATGATATTAGCCCAAGTGAAGATAGTTTTCTTTTTATAAAGTATTTCTCTACTACACATATGCTAGCTTATGTAAAAGTAGATAATGAAGTGATTCCCCTAACACCAGAATCAGATGAGCAGCACATAGTTACAAATGGTGTTTATGCCTCAGACTCAGACATCTATTTCATTACTAATTATGGAGCAGATTTTTCATATATTGCGAAATTTGACTTAGCTGAAAAAGAATTTAGTAAAGTCGTTTCACTTCCACGTGAGGGCTTTAAAATGATTAAGTTCGATGAAAAACATCACCTTTTATATTTTGTGAGTGAGAAAGGTGTAGAGGATCAGCTATACTCTTATGATATTATTACAAACAAATTGACAGAACTTGAGAGTCCTATTAAAAGTATCGACAAACTAGAAGTGACTGCCCAAGGAAATGTATACCTCGTTGGTACATCTGCTACAAAACCTTCAAATATGTTTAGAAAACAAGCTAACAAACATCGTTGGGAACAACTTACGAATAACCGTGTTATGGGTGTACATGAAGACGAGCTTATTGATCCAACTGTCTTATCTTATCAATCATTTGATGGCCTTGACATAGAAGCGCTTTACTTTAAAGCAAATCCTGTGACTAGTAACGGTCACGTTATATTATGGCCACATGGAGGTCCTCAGCATGCTGAGCGCAAAGTATTTAACGGAGTTTTTCAGTGCCTTTTAAATGAAGGATATAGTATTTTTGCACCTAACTTCCGTGGTTCTACCGGATATGGTTTAGCATTTACAAAGATGGTTGAAGGCGACTGGGGACACGGACCAAGACTTGATAACATTGAAGGTCTAGAATTTTTATTTAAAAATGGGCTCGCTGCCCGTGACAAAGTATTTCTTATGGGCGGAAGCTACGGTGGTTACATGTCCCTATTACTTCACGGTAGACATTCACAATATTTTAAAGCGGTTGTCGATATTTGTGGACCTAGTGATCTATTCTCCTTCGTTGAGTCAGTACCAGAGCATTGGAAACCAATGTTGACCCAGTGGGTTGGGCACCCAGAAAAAGATAAAGAAAAGCTAATCGAGTTTTCACCGATCACTTATTTAGAAAATATGTCTAAGCCGATGTTGGTCATTCAAGGAGCTAACGACCCACGAGTAGTCAAGGAGGAATCTGATAAAATTGTCGCTGTTTTAAAAGAAAAAGGTCGTGAAGTTGAATACCTCGTTTTAGAAGACGAGGGGCATGGGTTTTCCAAAAAAGAAAATGAGGTAATAGTATACAGAGCAATATGCGAGTTTTTTAATAAATATTTATAGTCTGTAAGTATTAATTAAACTAGCCTTGTTGCTATTCTTTAGCTCTTTTCGTATGAGTCAACGATATATATTATGTGTTTAAGTCATTAGAGAAAAAAATAGTGCATAAATTCGAATGACAATAGCCTTAGATAAACAAACACACGACATGTTAATTATGTCGTGTGTTTTCTATTGTATTTATTTTTTCACCTTACCGATAAGTACAACTAATCCTAAAATAAAGAGAACTAAAGAAGGCATTGCTGCGCCCATACCTTGGCCCGCATTCAAGTGTGAAAATACAGCCCCTCCCATAAGAATGACTAATCCTGTTGAAGCAAGTAAAGCAATTGTTGATTTCCAGTATCCAACAATTAGCCCAATCCCTCCTAAGATTTCACAAGCGGCTATAAAGTACATAAACCCAACAGCATACCCGAATCCCCCTGCCATCATTTCAAGTTGTTCTGTACCACCTACAAATTTCATTACACCAGATAAAATAAATGCAACTGCAAGTAATCCTTGAATAATACGAGTAACCCATTTCATATATTTACACTCTCCCTTTGTTTTTTATAATTTTTGTGCACCGAAACCAATTTTCTTTAATAATTCAATTAACTGTTGTTTCTCATCGTTCGTAACAAACGATAGATTTTGAGAAATTGTTTCAACGTGTTTCGGAAATATCGTATCAAATAATTCCTTTCCTTTTTCTGTTAGGGTAACATTGAACGCTCTTCTATCTGAAGGAATTGGTTCTCTTTTGACCATGTCTTTCTTTTCAAGCTTATCTACAACATATGTGATACTCCCACTTGGAATAGAAAAAGTTTCGCTAATCTTTTGAACAGGATGTGGACCTTTACTATACAGAAGCTCAAGAATCATAAATTGTTCATGACTAATTCCGTAACTGTCTATATCTAAGCTAATGTTTTTGAAGACAGTATTAAAGGATTTCATCCAAACGCGAAACAACCTTAGATCAAGTTCACTTTGATCATCTCCTTGAAACATGATTTTCATCTCCTTTTATCATTGGGATAAATTAATCAACACAAGAACAACGTGAATATGTGACTCCTTTATTGCTTTCTCTTTATAACGAGTTAAATCATGTATAAGTTATCCTATAATTATTTATCCTATCTTTAGGATGTTTTTATCCTAACATTAGGATAAATGTTTGTCAACAAAACTTGAGCTAAAATTTTTCCTTTCTATTAACATTAATTTACAACATGAAAACATATCCTTAAATTACTTAAAATCACATTTTAAATAAAGGCTCTTTTCGTAAACTTTGTTGCTATTTTCACTAAGATTCGACAGTATGACGAGCTTTATGAGAGCTCACTAATTGTATAAGTAGAAAAGATGCCACGAACACTGGGTGTATACATGACTATACATTTGAACGAAAAACAACAATCAATGCGAAAACAGCCTAGATAAAAGACCCTTATAAATGATTATGATAATTTGGGGAATTTTTTATGCATAAAATCCGAGCGTTTTCTAACGGGTTACGAAATAGTGCTTGGAGTGAACAAAAATTTACTAACCTTTATTTAAAGGCTCTTTTTGTAAACTTTGTTGTTCTTTCACTTACATTTCAGAAACTGAGGTTGTTTGATATAATTTTTTTGTCTTTAGCGAAGAAATGATGCCGCGAACGTTTGTTAAATTCGTGTTTAGCTCGTGTTACGGAAAGCAACAATTAATTCGAAAACAGCAACTTTAAAAGATGTATTGTTCCATGAACTAGGACACCACGTTGAAAATATATCACATGATTTTAAGAAAAAGAACTATGAAGAAAGAGAGCGTTTTGCATAATGGTTTGCATTGGAATTTCGAATAAAAGGAAGAGGTTGATAGCTAATTGTGCAACACAGGGAAATAACATGCGATTCTGTTAGTCCTAAAAGTATATAGAAAAAAATCAGAAAGTGAAAATATATCAAGGTTGGGGGTAGCTCTATGCGAGCCCCCCCTTTTTTTATTGATTAGATAAAACCCGATTAAAGGATTAATGAAATAAATAGCATTCTCCCCTAGTCTCTCCCTTTAAGACTTTTACTATAAACAGCTTTTTCTTTCGGTAATAGCTGACCAATTAATGCGGGCAAACTCCAATTCACCTTTTCAAATGGTCCGATAATTGACGTTGCAAATGGCAAGTGACTAAAGATAAAAGAAAATCCTATAGATAAAACTGTTGTTATAATAAAAATTGCTATACTTAAAGAAATATAATGGCCTGTAATATGATTATTCTCAATAAATGTAACGACTAGTTGAAGGAAAAACAAATGAGCTAAATACGAACCATAAGTAAACTTTCCTATAAATGCTAACAATTTGTATAAAAATGTTCTCGTTTGAACAATGATCATAGACAATCCATATAATAAAATAATTTCAGAAACGACATACAAAAACATAGATGGCTTTAAATATGTTGATGCTTGTAAATCTATTTGTGTAACACCATTAAATGCTACTAATTCATAACCTACTACAATAAATAAACCTAAAAAAATAAAAGTGTTTAATGCTACATATTTTGAAACAAATTTTCTCCATGCGGTCAGTTTTAATGCAACTAATCCACCTAGGAAGAAATAAAAAGAATAGAATAACAAACTTCTGTCTGTATACTTTAACCACGCCACGTCTGTTAACAAATTACCATTAAATATAAATCGAGATGACAACCACATAAGCAATAAATAACTTACTGCTACGCAACCAACCGTATAAGCAATGTGCTTAGCAGATGTGAATTTCTTATCCAGCCATTTAAATATCACAAAGAGCAGCGGAAATACTAGATGAAATTGAAACACCATCACTACATACCATAAATGCGGAGCAGCTGACCCTGTAAATATCGATTTTATCATTTCACTTAATGTAAGAGTTGAAGTACTCGTAAAGTTTGTGAAGAAAATCACATATATAGCCGACCAAAATAAATATGGCACTATTAACTCAGACCACTTTTGAGTAATGTAAGGTGCATACTTCACTTGCTGTTTATGATGATATATTAAGTGAAATCCAGTTACGAAAATAAAGACAGGTGCAGAAAATTTTACGAAGTTAAATAACATACCAATCATCACTGTCTCTTCTGGTGAAATATTTCCTTGATCTACAGCAAAGATCAAAGAACTTTGGAAAACGACAGCTAAGAAAGCTAAACTTTTTATAATATTTACTTCTGAAGCTTTTCGTTGGTGATTTATAATCTGAGACATGTTAATCACTCACTCCTAGAAATCTATGCTTCTAGTATATACCTCCTACCTATTATTTTTATATATAGATTTGCTCATAAGTCTTAACAATTTATTGGATATTTAAAACAATTGTAGAATGAAGCGTTTACATCCTAACTTTTTTCCGGCATTCAATAGATGTAAGCATCCCGAAAGCGTTCATCAGCCACAACTAAATAACCTGCATTAAGTAAATGACTAGTGAGTCTTCCCTCACTGGACAATTACTAATTCTAACCTTGTACAGTCTGACTTTGTTCATCAAGCATCCGAAATGCTTTTTCCACCTTCTCTTCTGGTATATTGTTATACCTATCTCCAATGCTTACCTCGAAATAACATGTATTGTTTAGTGACTCTTTTACATAGCTCGTTAAACCAACTTGCGTCTCACGATATATTGAGACTAGTATTGGTATAATTACATCTTTTGGCGCATCAACATGCACATGGAACATATTAGAAACCGGATTGAGTGGTCTAGTTGATATAAAGTCGCATTCATTAATCATTCCTGCAAGCTTCTTTGTGGCATCAAAATACTCTCCCATTCTATGTATCCGTTCATTAAAATAATAATCAGCACTAATGATATAAGGATATAAGCTAATTAAGTCACCACCGTGACGTCTTTTCCAGACTTTCGAATCATCAGTAAATTTGTTATCACCAGCAAGAATCGCTCCAGCAATCCCACCAATCCCTTTATAAAGAGACACATAAACACTATCAAAAAGGCTACAAACTTCAGCTGCAGTCTTCTCGTAGTACGGAAGAATTTCAAATAATCTAGCTCCGTCCAAATGTAGCTTAATCCCCTTATCTCTACAGTATAGAGAAATAGATTTTAGTGTTTTATAATCTGGCAATTGCCCCCCAATCTCACGTTGAGGTAGCTCTAATAATATGCAAGCCACATCCTCATCAATACTTACAATATCCTCCAAAGTAATGAGTCTATCTTTATCCGCTAATAACACAGGTTCAATATGGTGTAATTCTTTCAACCCATCCTCTTCATGAATTTCTAAATGACATAATGGATGATAACCAACTTTTTTTAGTCCTTTATGTTCACACCATATTCTTAATGCGATCTGCTGTGCCATCGTTCCACTTGGAAAAAACACAGCTGATTCTTTCCCTAAAAACTCTGCCATTTTCACTTCGAAATTTTCAATTATTTTACCCTTACCATAAATATCACTCTCAAGCCCTTCGGCAATATCTTTAAAAGATTCCTTTAAAACTCGGATATCTCGTTTGCTATGACCTGCTATTTGATATGTTGTTTCTTTATAAGCTTCCAGTAAAGGATTCATTTCACTCATTACAACTGCTCCCATCTTTATTTTTTTTTGGCTTTTTTCGTTAACTTTGCTGCTACTCAGCAAAATCATCTTGGGATAAAAAATAACCGCACTATTATTTACAATTAGTTGCTAGTTTTCTTACGGTTATTCTTAACCGTAAGTACTAAAATGAGTACAGCTGGAATGAACGTGACAATGTTTGTTAATATAATTGCTAAATCTCCTATGATGAAACCATATATTGCCCAAATAAACACTCCCAAAGTAAAAGAACTGTACATTAAAATTGATATATCTTGTGTTCTATTTGTTACCAATACTTTAATAGCCTGTGGAATAAATGCACAACTCGTTAATATACCTGCTAAAATACCTAGATAAGTAATAGACATGTCCTTCCTCCGTTTGCGATCGCATTTATTAAATTCTATTGCAATATTATTCGTCTAACATGTTATACTCTTTTTCTCCCAGATGCTACAAATACCCCGACCTTTAGATTTTGAAACATCTTCACTTCCATCTATAAGACCACAATCTTATTTAACTACCCTTCGCTGTTTTTAATTGAGTCATTATAACGACACTGAAAACACATAAATGGCCCTTAATAATAGGCTGTTTTCACATTGATTGTGGTATTTCGTCATTAGATATAAACACACATACTCTAGCATTCATCTTTTCTTCTGTACAACGATGATTGACATGTAAAACCACTTTTTATGGTACTCATTCGATAACAATAGCAACAGAGTCTATGAAATGAGCCTTTACTAAAAATAGCACTACAGTTAATGAAAAGAGCCTACTAATATTAATCATGCTTATATTCAATTAGCCAGCAGTCTCGATGCTCGCCTTCATGGAATTCATGTTTAGGTAACATTTTCACTTTGTTAAAACCACACTTTTCATAACAGCGAATGGCTCTGTCATTCCACGTTTGAGGATCCATTACTACTCTATCTGCTTGCTTTTTTTCACATAAAAACTTCACCATAGACCGTACGAGAAGCGTACCAATACCTTTATTCCAATATTCTACTTCTCCAATAAACTGATCGATACCGTATACACGTTCAGGAATTTTCACATAATCGTAAGCTTTTCTTGTTGCATCATCTAATTCATAAAATTGAATGTAGCCAATCTCAACTCCTTCATACTCAACGATACAACCTGTTACACCGTTCAGTCTGTTATAAAACTCCATATTTACTTTTTCAACATTAAATGGGTTATCTCTGCCTTCATAATATTTGAGAACGATAGGGTTAGAAAGCCATTTAGCTAATAATATATTATCTTTTAATTCTAGTTGACGAACTATTAACTTGTTGTTTTGAAATAACACCTAGATATCCTCCACTAAAAGAACTTATGTAATAATTCGTTGTTTTAATGGTAATTCCTTTTTATACAACGTCTACACTACCTGTTCAATGTTTTATAGCGCTTAAACACCAGCTACCACAACTTCAATTCGATTAATAAAATTCACCGATCGTAATTTTTTAGCAAGAGCATAAGTCGGATAAATATTACGTGTAGTGCTATCAACTCCCATAATTAAAATACAAAAAAGTGAACAACAGCTCCTAAAACCATACTTCTTTTAGCATGTAATGGGTTGTTTTTCGTATTAGGAAGTAAACACGTACACAACTAGAATTCTTGGCATCTTTTATTTTGTACAACAATGTTAACAAAACGAGCCTTAAAAAAAGAAAAGCGCTCGGAAAAATTTCCGAGCGCTTGTTGAGTGCTATATTTATTACTAAGGCTGTTTTCGCGTTACTTTTCGTACAATAAATAAACACGCATAAAGCCAAGTTTTGGGGCATCTTTTCTTGTATTTTAGAAACCGCGGCAACAAAGTTTAGAAAAGAGCCATTCTGAATTTCATCGTTTATTAACATGCTTTTACATTTAGACCGACGAGACTTAATGTTCAGGTTTTACTTGAACAGCCATGCTTTTTTTCAATAACTGTTTTGCTTCTTTGAAAGTAACAAAATCCTTACCTTGTTCATCCCATAAACGATACTTTAAAGACTGTAAACTTTTCGCCATTGTTATTGTTGGTACATTTTCTAAAGGCTTAGTATTGTTGTGTGCCTTCTCTAATTCATAGTTTGGTACTCTTGGACTTAGATGGTGCACGTGATGGTAGCCAATATTACCAGTAAGGAATTGTAAAATTTTTGGTAGTTTATAAAATGAGCTGCCCTCTACTGCTGCAAGTACATATTCCCATTCTTGATCTTTTTCAAAATACGATTGTTCAAATGTATGTTGTACATAAAAGAGCCATATACCTGCTGAACCTGAGATCATGAAAATGGAACCATGTATGATTAGAAATGATTGCCAGCCTATTCCCCAGCATAACAATCCTATCAGAGCAGCGATAAGAACATTTGTTAAATAAGTATTCATGCGCTCTTTCTTTTTCGCACCCTTGCGGTTAAATCTATTTGTCAAAAAGAAAACGTAAATTGGACCTAATATAAACATAACGAACGGATTTCTAAATAGACGATAAGCTAAACGAGTTCTAAATGGTGCTGCTACATATTCATCTATTGTAAGGGTCCATATATCCCCTGTCCCACGTTTGTCTAAATTACCACTTGTAGCGTGATGAACGGAATGCTCATGCCCCCATTTATCAAACGGAAATAACGTGATGACTCCTGTGATTGTCCCAACCAAGCGATTGACACGTCGATTTTTAAAAAACGAATGGTGTGTACAATCATGGAAAATAATGAAAACCCTTACTAAAAATCCAGCAGCTAGCACAATAGGAACGAGTGCTAACAAATAAGATACTGAAAGACTTATATATGCAAGGTACCATAAGATAAAAAATGGTCCGATTGTATTTATTATCTGCCACACACTTTTTGCTGTAGTCGACTTCTCAAAAGGAGAAACTTGTTTTCTCAAATTTTTCATGCTCTTTTGTAAGGTCATATCCGTCGAATTCCCTTCCGTAACGTAGATAATTTATATTATAGAGCAATGAAATAATAATGTTAGTAGCAGGTATCATATACAAACTATGATAAATGTCATATAGGAGGTCAGTAGCCCAGTGATATTAAGCATTGGGCTACCTACCCCCATCACATTATTGTATTAAAGAATGTAGCTCCTCCATTTTCAACAGACGTTAAGATGAAAAATATGGTAAAATATACGTAGGTAGTGAAAAAGAAATCCTACTTTTGAAAAACTTTGTTGCCATTGTTCCTATATGCAAAAGAAATAACTATCGTTTTACGTAACAGCTAACTTATTATAAGGGAAAAACGCCACATAATTGGGTTGTGTACGTAGTTAATCGTTAAACGAAAAACAACAATCAATGTGAAAACAGCTAAAAGGAAAGAGACAGGACGTGACTAAATTGAAGCGCATGCTTGCTGTAAGTGATATTCATGGAGATATAGAAAAGTTTGAGAGACTTTTAACATTAGTTAAATATAATAAAGAACAAGATCAATTACTTTTATTAGGAGATTATGTCGATAGAGGTCCACATTCAAGAGCAGTCATTGATAAAATTATTCAATTGAAGAATGACGGTGCCATTGCTTTACTTGGTAACCATGACAAGATGATGATAGATGCATTTGCTAACCAAGATGATCCAATGAACCTAAAAAGATGGTATTACAACGGGGGTATTAAGACGCTTCAAAATTATGGGTATGAGATCAAAAGAGATGATGCTAAATATTGGTATACAACGGCTGAATTCCCAGATCCTATAGCAATCAATGATGAAATTCACCCACACATTGAGTTTTTAAAGGACCTTCCCTATTATTATGAAACTGAAGACTATATTTTTGTACATGCTGGAGTTCATCCCGAAACACCTATACATGATACAGATCCATACACATTAGTGTGGATTCGAGAAGAATTTCATCAGGGCTATACAGGGGACAAAACCGTAATCTTCGGACACACACCTACAAACTATTTACATAAGCGTCCTGATGTTTTTTTTGGCAAAAATAACATTATCGGAATTGATGGTGGATGCGCTTACGGTCGCAGACTTAATTGTTTAGAACTACCTAGCATGAACGTTTTATATGTTGAATAGTGAATGTTATAACTTCCTATTTTTGTATATTATGATGAGTATATTATAATGCACTACTATCATAAACCAGTTTTCGCTAAAACAAAAGTACTCCAGCCATTACATATATAGATAAAAAATCCGACCTAAACTCTCATGTTAATAACGAGAATTTAGGCTTTTATTTTAACAAACCCTTATTATGATTTTTGAAATATCACAGCATATACTCACTAAAATTGGACACGATACTAAAATTTTTCTGCCAAGTACAACAAACTCACTTGAGAAGGCTTTCGGTATTAGAAAGGACTCTTTTCGTTAACTTTGTTACTATTTTTTTGAAAAATGGATTATATTACGATTTTTATGAGAGCTCAATAATTGTATAAGTAGAAAAGATGCCACGAACGCTAGATGTATACGTGCCTATATCTTTGAACGAAAAGTAACAATCAATGCGAAAACAGCCTTAGAAAAACAAGCTTTTTACCCTACAATCCTTCTGCCTAATTTGTTACTTGCATAGGGCAATTCTTTCTCTATCTTATTTGTACGAATTAACAATATAAGTTGAATGATCACGATTGGTAAGAATGTTTTTTTATAAGCTAAATATTTCCCGTTCCATGTATGTGTGAATTTCGCTTTAAATTCCATTAAACCTTTAAATCGATAGGAAAACTTATTAGAATTGAAAACTAGCTTCGATATTTTTTCAATAGTTTTTGCATCCTTTGTATTCCCTACATTAGCAAGTGGTGACATTCCTAGACTACAAGATTGATAACCTTGCTCGTGCCCCCAGTAAAATATCGATGTAAATAATACATCCATCGTCCCGTTCGGACAAGTTGGGTAATAACGCATTAAATCGATTATAATACCATGCTTTTCTTCACTGTTAGTAGAAGCTAAAGTAGCAAAAGCAATTACTCGCTCATCTTCATCTCTTATGGTCGCTACAGGAAAGTGAGAAACATATTTATTACTATAAAATCCTACAGAAAAGCCTTTTTCCTTACGATCTCCAAGCCATGAATTTGAGACACTTTCTAATTCTGCAAGAAAGTCATTTGAGAAAGGTGGGGCAGTTACCGTAAAACTATAGCCTTGTCGTTGAAATTTATTCCTGCTTGAACGTAGCTTTGCACCCTTTTTTCCTACCAATGAATAACCTACAAGATCAACTACGGCTTCTTCCCCTAATTTTACAAATTGATACTTCTCAAATTCGTACAAAGATAAGTATTTACAACTAATTTGGTAAAAAACAGGCTTACATCCATAACGATGAGCAAATTGTTCAAATTCTAGAAGAGCATCTTTAATATATTCATTCTTTCCAATTGGGTCACCTAAAACGACTAATTTATTCATAATTTTTTTATAAGAAATGATTGCATTGCCTTCTTGTGCCCAGAACACGCTCTTATCCTTTAAAAATATTAAATGAGCATTAGTATGTTCGTTATGGCGTTTCAAAAATTCAGCAACCTGGTCATAATCAATCCTGTGATTTGTAGGAAAGATCTCTTTAGGTCTAAAAAAATAGAAAAATATAATTGCAATAATAATGATTGCCGACAAAGTATGTAACCCCCTAAAGCACAAACATTCTAGAAAAGTGCTAATCCGTTGTTAATATTCTAACTGAGCTGTACTTGTTAGTTTTTCAATTGTAGGAAGATCTGCTGGAGCCCAGTCTAAATTCTCTAACTCGTCACAGTGTAACCATTTTATTATTACATGCTCAGTTAAAATTGGCTCCCCTTCAACCAACTTACAATAAAAAGTCCTTAAATGAACAATGCCAAAATCATATTCATGCACAGTAAGTTCAATTTGATCTCCTACCTCTATCTCACATTGCAATTCTTCATAAATTTCTCGTTTCAATGCTTGTTGAGGTGATTCCCCTTCTTCTATTTTCCCACCCGGAAACTCCCATTTGAAGGGTAAAACTCTTCCTTTACCTCTTTGTGCACACAGAATTTTCTCATCTTTAATAATTACAGCTCCAACCACATGAATGTTCTTCTTCATCGCTTCCTCCCTATTTGATAACAACAAACTAGAAATATAACTATTATGTAGACTCATGTTAATCGTTATTTTTATTTATACGTTCATTTATGGCATCTACCTTCTTCTCTATACTATCAAGTTGATTTCTTCGTTTTGAAATAGAACGAATGAATAGCACAATTAGAATGATAGCTAATATTAGACTTCCAAAAGTAAATAATTGAAATATTAAGTCGCCTAAATTAACATCCATCATAAAATCACCTCCATAATTTCATTTATATATCATGTCACATACCCATATAGTATCATAACTGTATTATTGTACTATTAGTAGTCACTTCATCACTAAAAAATATAGAATTCCTAATCCTTTACCTCAAAAAAACTGTTTCTTTATTGGTATTTTTAGAAGAAATAAATACTATATTTCCTTATCCTATTCCTCAAAGGAAAGAAACAGGCTGTTTAAGAATCCCTGTTTCTTTCATAATAGCTATTTTAGTAAAAAACCACACTTCGCCAATTTATCTTTATAACTTCTCATAGTTTCTACCCATACGTTCATCCTAGCATTTACATGTCCATCCATAATTAACAATTAGAAGTGTAAACAACCTGTAGCACTGTTAATTGTTATTTAATCCATAGACACCTTAAAAAATATAATATATAATCTTACAAATAATTATTATTTATTAAATTTTCTGGTGATTCTGCAAACAAAATATTAGATCATATTTCATATGATTTGGAGGTGAGCTTATGGAAATTGAAGAAATATACGGTGATTTACCAACATTGGAGACAGAGCGTCTTATTCTGAGAAAAATCACACTAGATGATGTTGATGACATTTATTCATACGGTTTTAATGAAGAAGTAGCTAAATACGTGACTTGGGACGCACATAAAACATTATCTGACACTAAAGCATTTGTAGACTTTGCACTATGCCAATATGAAAATAAAAATGTAGCTCCTTGGGGTATCGAATATAAGGAAGACGGTAAATTAATCGGAACGGCAGATTTTATTTTATGGCAACCAAACCATAATCGAGCTGAGGTTGGCTATGTCCTTTCTCCAGCGTATTGGGGAAAAGGCATAGTAACTGAAGCTGCAAAAGAAATTATAACATTCGGTTTTAACCATATGGATTTAGTCCGTATTCAAGCAAGATGCTTCATAGAAAACATCGGTTCAGAACGAGTAATGCAAAAATTAGGCATGACCTTTGAAGGCATCATTCGAAAAGGAATGCTCGCAAAAGGCAAACACCAAGATTTAAAAATGTATTCTATATTGAAAGAGGAGTTTTTGGCTGCGGATAGATCTAAATAGTTCGGATAGCTTGAAGAGGCTGGGACAAAACCCAATTAAAATGAAAAAACCGCACGAAATCATATTTATAAACCTTGATTTCGTGCGGTTTTATTTTTGCTTAATGTATAAAAACCAGTTAGTTTTCCACTTATGTCCCAGCCTCTTCTTAATTATACTATTTTACATACATTAGATGTGAAATTTCATTAATGTCAATTTCGGTAGCTTCTGGTCATAGGTAGGATATAAACTGTACCTGTCAAACCTCTAAGATATTACACATTGTAAAAAAGTTATTTTAGAGCATTCTCCACTAAGTAATTAATATGTAGTGAAATGTTTTTAGAGCAGAGATTTATGATAAAGGAACTTTGTTAAAATGCTCAACTGTTGGAAATGGATCATAGAAATGATGCAATTTCTTTTTCCATTCCTGGTACTCTTTTGATTGCCTAAAGCCAACCGTATGGTCTTCTAACGTTTCCCATTTCACTAATAGTAGATACTTTCCTTCTACTTCTATACAACGCTGTAATTCGTGATTAATGTACCCTTTCATTGAGGAAATGATTTCTGATGCCTGACGAAAAGCCTCCTCATACTCCTCCTCCATACCTTTCCTAACTTGTAGCATAACCGCTTCCAATATCATATAACCCCTCCTTATTATTGCTAATGTTACATCTATCTAGTTCTTTTTTTCAATACAAAACATAATAGGAGGGGTTTTATATGATAATCGACTTTTGTAAAAAGCTGCTTTCGCAAAAACTATTGTTTTTCGTTCAAAACGAATACAACTAGCTATCGTGGCATTTTTCTTTTTTTAAACCGATGACTGTATAACAACACCTTTATGTTCCCAGTTAGGAACAATAGCAACAAATTTAACGAAAAGAGCCTTGTAAAAAGAATAACGCTAAGAGGATGTCCATCCACTAAGGTTGATATTTTCCTTCTAATCCAAAGCAGATAATAACTGTTGGAGTTTACATGTTATTGCAAGAAGATGATACTAATTCACAAAAAAGAGGAGGTTAACTTCCCTCAAAAAAGTATATACTTCCTACCTCAAATAAACTGTTTAAATTAAACCTTCAAATCTTTTTATTTGAAGAACGTTTGCCGGTGTCCTTATGAACATGTTTTAATTCCTATGACCTGATTTATAGTATAAAGTTGTTGTTTTGCTTTTCTAAAAACAACTTCAATATGTTTTCTATTTATGACATCTCTATAGATTGGTTACTATCCTTCTCTATTCGTTCCAGCAATTAATCATATTTAAAAAACCGCAACGACAATATTCCTGCGATGATTGTAATTGCCAAAACAAATACTAAATGATATGACTGCCATATATCTCCGCCATTCCAAGAGATTTGAAGTATTTTCACAGCATGTGTTGTCGGAAGTATGTAAGCAACTTTTTGCATAAAATCTGGCATTAATTCAATTGGGTATGTTACCCCACCAAAAAAAATAATAACAAAATAAATGATCATTGATAAAGTTTGGGAGGTTTTCGGGTCTGTTGTTAAGTTCCCTATAAATACACCAATAAAGTAACACATGATAAAGGAAAGTAACAATAGAGATCCAAATGTAAGATAGCTTTTTCCTTCTAAAGTTAATGAGTATCTAGTCGCCGCAACAACTACTAATAATACAACGGTGAAAATAGCACATAATAACTGTACAAGAAAGTTGGCAAAAATAAAGTGGGTGCTTTTAACTGATGCTAGTCTTAATCTTCTAAAGAAGTATATACTTCTCATATAAGAAAAGCCAATTCCAACGTTACCAATTGCAAGTACGACTACACTTAGAAACGCAAACATCGGAAATACAAAATCAATTGGCGCAATTTCCATACCGTATATTTCTATAGAATTATTACTAACCTCTGTTTGCATGACAAGAAATATAATTGGAGCAATGACCCCAAACCCCAAAATAATCCATGTCCTTAGCAGCTTTTTTACTTCTAATTGAAATAGAGCATTAACTGTATTCATATTTTCCTCCCATTTAAACACACTCTACAAAATAATCTTGTAAGCTATTATATTTGTTACCTAGTAAAGCTTTTGGGGTAGTCGTTTGTTCAACTTTTCCATCCTTTAACACAACGACTTTATTACAAAGATCCTCCACCTCATCCATATAGTGACTAATCATAATAATTGTTTTACCTTGCTCATTCAGTTGCTTTAAATATTTCCTCATTTCATATCTGCTAATTGCATCAAGTGAGGTCGTTAGCTCATCCAATATTAAAAGCTCTGGATCATTTAATAAACTTAATAAAATGTTTAATTTTTGTTTTTGCCCACCTGAAAGTGTTTTAATGTATTGCTTTCTGACTTCTGTTAAGTCCAACCTTTCGAGTAATGCCTCGACTACGGACTTTTCTACCTTATATATTTTTCTCCAAAGTGTACACATATCATCTACTTTTAAACGATCGTCAAAGTCACCTGATTGAGTTTGAACACCAATTTTTGTGTATATTTCATTCTCATTAAATCCGTAAGTTATGTTTCCACTATCTTGATTAACAAGTTTACAAATAATATTTGTAAGTGTAGTTTTGCCTACACCGTTTTTACCGATGATTGCTAAAAAGTCACCTTTTTCAACTGTAAAGGAAACACCTTTTAATACTTCTTTTTTCCTGTATTTTTTCTTAATATCTACTATTTCCAGCATCAAAACCTCTACACCTCACTTACACTTTCATATAATTTTATATATTACAAATAATCTCTATTAATCCGATTAAGCGCTTGAATAGTTAAGAGTTACATTTAAATATTGTTAGTACTGCCAGGAATGGTAGTTGAAAAGAGTAGCTGATAAAGTTAGGGGGATAATTATTGGTAAACTCCTACGTTTCGCCACCTCCAATATTTGTTATATTTTGATATAATAGTAATAAATATTTTCCAATAAACGAAATCTAACCTCCTATGATATGAGCTTATATAACATTAGTTAGGGAGAGAATACTAGTTATAGCTGCCTTTTTTATAAAAAATAAGAATTTTTTCATATTTTTTGGTGGGGTGATATTTTGATAAGTAATGAGGATTTAGGGGCAATCATAAAGAAAATCCGCAAAGAAAGGAATATTACACAAAAAGAACTTGCTAGTGGGATTTGTTGTCAAACGACGATTAGTTATTTAGAAAAAGGAAAAGCCTCTCCTAGAATTGACATTATGTATTATATTGCTTCACGCCTAGGAGTTACTGTTGATTACTTCTTTCATATACTGGAGAAAGAGCAAAATATGTATACAAGTGACACGATTATGTTAATCGAAAAGTTAATTAAAGAAAAAAAATATGATGACATTTTCGAGTTAACTTTAAGAGAGAGAAAAATTCTAAACTCTAGTTTGTTTTCTCAAAAGTATATTCAATATATTAACTGGCAATACTGGCGCTCTGCTCAATACCTCGGCAAAATTTCATGGAAAAAATGTGTCGAACAACTAAATCAATTAACTAATCAGCAAACAAAAGAAATTCCTTTATTCCAAGACTTACGTATCAAAAATGTTATTGCAAACGTGTTAGCAGAAAATAAACAAGAGGAAAAAGCAAAGAAAATCTATCAGGAATTACTAGAATATGATATTGAAATATATGAATATCACAAATTTAAATTAATAATTTATTACAACTTATCGAAGTTATACACAGAAATCGAAGAATATCGCTTAGCAATAGACATCGCGAACAAAGGAATTAATTTCTCTAAAAAAATTGAAGACATGTCTATTCTAGGCAACCTCTTCTTTCAAGTAGCAATATGTTTATTTCAATTGAATGAAAACAAAGATTATACAAAACATTATTTTGAACAAGCTACGTTCTTTAATAAATTCTTTGGTCATTCTATGAATATAGAATATGTTGATGTATAAGCAATTATAATCACAGTGAAACCTCAATCGTTATGATATTTTTAGAATAATCAGTAATCTATTGGATAACGCAATATAAAGTCATAACATTCAGAAAAGAGAGTTGACATAGAACAATTACTGAAAATAAAAACTGGATTCGATATTAAAAGGGTCTTCGGTAGAAACTAATAATAAAGAAAACTTTTGGGTAAGGAAAAGCAGCTTAAAAAAGCTGCTTTTTGTTGGCTTTATGGTATTTCTATTACAACTTTCACATCACTCCATCACAAATAGTAGACTAGTAATCACTCTGAACACCCTATTTGTCAAGGAATGCAATTGATTTTAGCACCATATGCTATTTTTCTTTTGCTGAAATAACGACCCCAGTCATAGCATCAATGTACTTAATGGAAGTTTTGGAATACCGGTCACATGCTTGGTAGACAAGAATATAGGATTCTGTTTCACCACCATAATTTTTGTTCCAAGCCAATTCAAAGTCCAAATGATTGAAAAATATATCTCTCGCTTCTTCTTTTGAAATTGTAGGCTCTGCAGGGATTTGACTCAATTGTTCTATGTCAAAGCTCGGCCCACTATAATGATCAATTTGTCCTGTTTCACAATTAACTGTAACTACTACTTTTTCTAACTGAACTGGTATGCCATTACCATTATGAATACGGAAAGAAAATGTTTCTTTTTTTCTCGTATCTTTCACCTCTTCCCCATTCTCTCGAACAACCAATTGTATATATTTATGATAATTTGGAATGACCCCTTCAAGAAAACGGGTCGCATGTTGAAAACATTCTTCACGAGTAAGTCTGAGATCGCCACTTCGTTCATTGAACCACACAAAACTTCTAACTTTTCCTGTTTTCTTTGATATGAAGGCTTTAACTGTACCTTCTGTATGTCTCTTCAAAAAGCCTTCAAAAGATAAGTCCTGCTCCTCCATCTTCCAGTTCCGGTTCCGCCATACAATGCCTATTTCTTCCCCCATATCTACTTCCCTAATAACTCCAAATTCATCTGGTATTCCAATGACCTCTTCAATAGATAAATCTTTTTGTGTGGTTGTATTTAAAGGAGCTGGCAGTAGAACGTAGGTTTCTGGAATATCTTCATCAGGTATAATGCTCAAGGTTGGGGTCAATACATCTGCTTTGAACTTCATGGAAGATGGCTCTAGTTCATAAACAAGGCTTAGTCCATCATCCGCTACATTATGATTAATAGTATATAGGTTTGTAATAGTTTGCTCAAAATTCAGGTTATTTTTTACGTGTTCAATTAGTTTCTCTTTTGAAATCAAAGTTGTTGGTATTTCGGGTATCTGATTCGCAACTTTATAAGAAAATTTCACAATATTACCCATATGGTCTACGTCAATAATACAGCCTGTAGACTTAAGTGGTAAGTCCATGACGACCAGTTCATAGTTAAAGCGATATGCATGATCCAGCTTTCTCATTTCAGAGAAAGTTAAATCATTTAAAGCGTCAGGGTAATGACTAAGTAAAAATTGCTCCGCTCGTTCTTTTCTTTCCTCTACATCTGAAAGAACCGTATTGGAATTTCCACCATCACCCATGTCAATTGTTAAACTTGTCAAATTACCGGACAAATCAAGATTGATAATAACCCCTTTATCTCTTTTTTCATTCGCCCATGAAAACATTGCCTGACCTGCTCCATTCTCTCCCCCAGCATACTCCTCTATGATAGGTTGAAAATTAGCTGGAATTTCGACTATCGACAAGGCTCGTTTCCTTAACTCTTCTTTTAGCATACTATATACCTCCTAGATTCTAGCATGTATTTTTTATATCTATCTTATTTGATATTTTCATTTATTATTCTTGATTATTTGTATAGTTAAGCTGCTAGATAACTTTATTATTAATCCCCAAAATAGATTTTCATTAATTCCATCTTTAGTTAAGAATACACATTTGTTGCAGATACTCCCTATAATCTTAAATTAAGGTGTCAAATAGAAATCTCTAACTACTCTTCTTCCACGATGTTAGTCAAGTAATAACAGAGTATGAGCCTTAATTTTTTCCTCCAAACATTTCCTAGTTTATTTTTATTTTAGTCTATTAGAAAAACCAACTTTTTACAATAGTGTCCCTTCATCGATAACTCTGTTTACCATAGGATTAAAATCAATTGTTTAAAAAAATGATAGTATACTAGTTTCAACAACTACAATGAGGTGCTATGATGTGGAATATATGTACAGAAGCACAAGAGAAATTTTTAAAATGTAACCTTCTCCCCATTTATGAATCCGATCACGATTGGGAAATTGCACTTAGAGGTGGGAAAGAAGAAAAGGACGCTCTCTTTACCTATTTGAAAGAACAACTTGCTAGAGTAAAAGGAGAATTACTACATACGTTGCCAAATCGTTTCAAGTCTTTTTTTCATCATATTTTACGAAATTGTTTCGTATATAGCCCCTTCTCAATCTGTTTGCGAAGTAGTGATTCATCCTCTTTTCCTTCATCATCTTTACCCCAAGCCTCTCTTTCTATATTCACTGTTCTATCGTGAATACATCTTCTTTAAGTACCTCTTTTTTAAATCTTCAGCTCTAGAATCTACCATTTTTAATTCTTAAAATTCCTCTCCAGTTCTGAAGTTTATTGTACTTTTAGCCTTATCACATTATAATATTTAGTGACGAGATAAATTTTAAAATCTGATTCAGAAAGGAACATATAATGAAGAAAACACCAAATTTGTACTTAGGAAATGCATCTTTGCACGCTGAAACGAAAGCGGTTTCGCTTGAAACGGTAACTATGAATAAGGACACATATTTTAAGATTGAAAACTACAATCAAATGAATCCATTCTTTATGACAGTAGTAAGTGATGTTGACCTTTGGATGTTTATATCAAGTACTGGCGGGCTGACTTGCGGTCGTAAAAATGCAGAGACAGCTTTATTTCCGTATTATACAGATGATAAAATCCATGACAGTATTGAGACAACCGGATCACATACAGTCCTAATCGTCAATAAAGACGATAGGAACTTCCTGTGGAAACCTTTCTCTTTTCATAATGACAATGTATATAAGATTACAAGAAACCTATATAAAAACACTATAGGCAATAAAGTTATGTTTGAAGAGATCAACCATGACCTAGAGGTTAGTTATACCTATACATGGAAGAGTAGTGATTTATTTGGATTTATTAAAGAATCTAGAATAGTTAACATGGCTGATAAGGAAGTAGATATTAGAGTCCTAGACGGAATTCGTAACTTACTACCATATGGTGTCAATACGCTTTTACAAACCACAAAAAGTACGCTTGTCGATGGATATAAACGATGTGAATTAGTAGAAAAAGCAGGGCTTGGTATTTACACACTTAGTTCGATCATAACAGATAAAGCTGAGCCAAGTGAATCATTGAAAGCAACGACGGTTTGGTCAAAGGGACTTGAGAATCCTAGCTACCTTCTGTCAGAACAACAGATTAGAGCGTTCTCACAAAACGAAGAGATTCAAACAGAAGTTGATATTAAGGGTAGAAGAGGTTCTTACTATGTTGTAGATTCTATCCATCTTAATGGTAATGAATCTAAAAATTGGTATATAGTAGCTGAGCTTAATCAAAGCGCTTCGAAAGTTGAGAAACTTATTAAAGACGTTATGAACAATCAATCGATTCTTGAAGAGATTGAAGTTGATGTTTCAAAGAGTGAGTACAATCTTAAAAAACTAGTGTTTAATGCAGATGGATTCCAATGTACTTCAAATGAGAAAGAGGGTTATAGACATTTTTCAAATACCCTTTACAATATTATGCGAGGTGGCATATATGTAGATGGCTATGAGATTGATAGAGAGGATTTCAAAGCATTTGTAGGGAATTGGAATAAAGAAGTATATACGAAGCAACTGGATTTTATGAGCCGATTACCTGAAACAATTAACTATAATGAACTGATTGCTATGGTAGGACAGCTTAATTGTAAGGATTTTGAACGTTTAGTATTAGAGTACTTACCACTTACATTCAGTAGGCGACATGGAGATCCAAGTCGTCCATGGAATAAATTTAATATAGAGATTACCAAAGAGGATGGAAGCAAGGAGCTAAAGTTTGAAGGGAACTGGCGTGATATATTTCAAAACTGGGAAGCCTTATCCATTTCCTACCCTGCATTTACAGAGAGTATAATTGCTAAATTCGTAAATGCATCAACAGCAGACGGGTATAACCCATATCGAATTACGAAAGACGGAATTGACTGGGAGAAGCTTGACCCTGAAGATCCGTGGTCAAATATTGGATACTGGGGAGATCATCAAATTATTTATCTTTTAAAGCTAATGGAATTATCAAAGTCTTATAATCCTGAAAAGCTACTGGACCTTCTTCATAAAGACATTTTTGTATATGCGAATGTGCCCTATAGAATTAAAGGATTTGATGCATTAGTAGACGACCCAAGAAACAGTATTGTTTATAGTGAAGAGAGTGAACAACATATTGACAACAAAGTTGCAAGTCTTGGATCAGATGGTAAGTTAGTTTACAACAGGGACGGAATCTACAAAGTTAATTTAATGGAAAAACTTTTGGTTACTATGCTTGCTAAGTTCTCTAACTATGTGCCAGAGGGTGGTATTTGGATGAATACTCAACGTCCAGAGTGGAACGATGCTAACAACGCTCTTGTTGGGAATGGAATGTCAATGGTTACCCTTTATTATTTACATCGTTTCCAAGCTTATATGAGTCAAATAGTTAATGAAATTAAAGAGGACTCTGTTGAGGTTTCAGTTGAAGTGCTTCAGATGTTCAATGATACAATGGAGGTATTAAAGGAAAGTCAACAATATCTTGGCGATAATATGTCCGACAACACTCGTTTTAATATTGTAAAAGCGTTAGGTAAGATTGGCGAAACATATAGAAATTCTATATATGACAATGGTTTTGTAGGCGAAAAAGCGGCACTTTCTATAGATTCCTTTAAAGAATTTATTGAGGTTTCAATGATTCATTTAAAAGATTCAATTAAAAAGAATAAACGAGAAGACGGTCTATACCACTCATACAATCTCATCCGATTTGATAACGAAAACTGTAGCATATCAAATCTTTATGAGATGTTAGAAGGTCAGGTTGCCGTTCTAAGTTCAAAAGCTTTAGATGGAAAAGAAGCCATTAATGTACTAGAGGCACTTAGAAATAGTTCTATTTATCGCGAAGACCAAGACAGCTATATGCTCTATCCAAACCGTGAATTGCCAAAGTTCTTAGAGAAAAATGTGATTCCTGATGAACAAGTTATGTCATCAACTGTTTTAAAAGCAGAACTGAATCAGAATCACACACGGTTTATAGAAAAAGATGTGAATGGGAAGTACCACTTTAACGGTCAGTTCAGAAACGGTGAAGAGATTCGAGAAGCACTAAAAGCCACAAAAGAGTATAACGATGAGGATATTAAAATTGTTGAAGAAATCTTCTCAAACCTTTTTGACCATCATGCTTTCACAGGACGCTCCGGTACCTTTTATAAGTATGAAGGGTTAGGATCTATCTATTGGCACATGGTATCAAAGCTAGTTTTGGCGACACAAGAAAGCTTCAATGATATATATTGTCAAAGTGGTATGAATGAAGAAACTAAGGCGCTTATGACTGAGTATGAAGCTATTAAGACAGGAATAGGATTAGAAAAATCACCGGAACAATACGGCGCATTTCCAACAGATGCTTATTCCCATACTCCGAGCTTTGCGGGAGTACAACAACCTGGTATGACCGGACAGGTAAAAGAAGACTTTATCTCTAGACTAGGTGAGTTAGGAGTAAAGGTAGAGGAGGGGCGTATTCGTTTCAAACCGGAGTTATTAGCAAAGTCTGAGTTTTTAAAAGAAATGAAATCCTGGTCCCTACCTAGGAATAGTAATGCTACCGAAACTGAAACAATCCAGTTAGATGAGAATTCCTTAGGATTTACATTCTGTGCAGTTCCGGTAATTTATTACCTAGAAGGCAACAAGAAAATCATCGTTTGTTATAAAGATGGTACAGAAAGCATTTTTGAAGATGTGGATACTTTAGATCTTGTAACAAGTCAAACTATTTTCAATCGTGAAGGTAAAATTGATAAAATTAAAGTGTATATCGACGGTAATAAATTGAAATAATCTTTGAGTTCTGAGTAGATTTTCTGCTCAGAGCTTTTTCTTTTTTGGTGCCCGACCCCTGCTAGGATAAATTATTTAAGTTCTATCAGGTTGATAACAAGTGATAGCAAAAATCCCCCGAACCATTCATCCGTTTTATGCCTTCAAAATCTGATTATCCAGACAAATTTATGGTAACACATTAAATGATTTTAGAAATCCAGTGCTAGATTTAAAAGGGACTCAAATAGAATTAGAGGCTGCTATGACTGTAGAAATAATGGTGCTTATTCTAACTTATTTCTTTGTACCTAAACCATATACTACAGCTGTAGCAATTATAGAATCTTTAGGTGTCGTTGTTGCAACACTATCTTACTCTATAATGCTTGGAGAGTTGCAGATGATTGCAGAACTTACTTTAATCAAATTACACCTTACTATCCTTTTTAAAATATTGTGAACGAGGTTAATCCATTTAACCTCGTTTTTTTGTTATCAAATAGCGTTGACAATTTAACAATGCTATCTATAGAATAAAAAAAAGGAGTGAGGATAAATGAACGCTCTATTGAACAAATACTTTATTGCATTTATTTATGTCATAACTATGACAACTGTATTGATACTTTTTTTAAATAAAACTATGATTATGGCTACGAGTGAATCTCCTTCTGGAACTATTTTAATTTATACAATAGGACTTATTATAATCGTAATGATTATAGGTAAATTACTAAAGAAATATATAAATTTTATATCTAGTGATAGGCAAGAAGAAAACAAACATAAAAAGTTTTTTGCAATTAGTTCACTATTTACTTTCCTATTAGTTTATTGTTTGAGGTTTTTTTAACTTCTTTTTACATTTTCCAACAATTATGATATTCTAATCATAGACAAGCAGTAACTGCATACAATAAGAAAGACCGAAGGTGCAGCAACACCTACGGCCTAACAATAACGATTCCTTCAGGAGTCGGCTAAATCATGTGAAATAGACCACCCTCATCTTATCAGGATACAAAGGGTGGTCTATTTGTCGTTTTTGTTAAAAGACAGTACTGAAATGATCAGCCCGCAAAATGCAATTGCCAACATCAACGCTTCAAATACCGTCATACGCCTCACCCCCTTTCAGGGAATGAAGCCGACCACCCTTAGAAATTCGCTATTGTATTCCAATTATACCATAGTTGCCCATATTGACGCAGACAAACAAAAAAGGACTGACTGCAGCCCTTTAATAACCTCAATAATCATTGTGTTGCATAAAATTGATTAATTTGACCTATCACATTAATACAAGATCAATTAAATTATTATATACCATAAAGTACACCCTTTATTATCACTCTCCCTCCCTGATGTCTCCTCCATTCATGAACCATCAGGGAGGGCTTACATATACTCTGGATGTTCACCATAATTTCTATTCTGTTTCATATAACCTTATTATGGACTTTATTTTTCCCGATTAACTGACAAATCAATCACTGGGCATTATAGACAATACCCACAAAAATCCTATTCCTAAGAATCCAATTGATATAGCAAGAAAAAAAATGGATAGATTAATGATCCATCTTTTTTTGATGTCAAATCCTAAATTTAACATTATCACACCGATGGTAAGTATAAAAATGTTAATATGGACTATCCCCAATTCTACACTCCCTCTTTTTGTTTATTCAATGGATATATTACGAAACACAATAACACTTGTGTTCTATAGTCATCAAAAGTCGAACTTTACTCGTATACTTTTTGCCACCTTGCTAATGGGTTTAAGATTAACCAAAAAGCTGAAACGCCAACACAAATAATAGTTAATAACACATCTATTATAATATTATCCATACTTAAATCTCGTAAAAAAATAGTTGTGATGTATGTTAAAATCGCTAGTATGGTACTACAAATTAGGATAGTATTTACAAAAATCCTTCCAAAAACAGAAACAGGATATTTGCTTATCCATTTAAGAATTATATACATTATTAAAGCATAAGGTATAATAGACAATATATGGGAGGTTTCCTTAATTTCCCCTTCAGTAAAACCATAGATTGAGGCAGGATTGATTATGGTTGATGTAAAGAAAAAGATGATATATTGAAGTGGTTTTAACAAATACACATTTATTGTTTTTTCGTTCTTTTGATTTTTGCTTCTGACTTTTTTCTTTTGTTTTTTATTTCTTGTTTTGTTCATAATTGAGCCCCTTTACATATGTTAGCCCTAGAAAATTTTACCTAGTTGTTTTCCTATCCCACTCACAACATTATCTGCGAAATCTATTACTTCATCTTTAATGTCATTTCCAAGCTCTATTACTTCATCTTTAATGTCTTTTCCAAACTCTATTGCTTCATCTACTACAAAATTTGCTATATCTTTTGTTGCTTCTACAACACTTTTATTAATATAAGGTATTTTTGTATTAAGAGCATAAAACACTCCTGCTCCTGCTACAATGCCCACTACAGTACCAACTGGAGGTAACAAAAAAGATCCGATTGTTCCACCAGCTGTAGCAGTACCAATTGCTGATACAGTTGCTGTCCCTACCGCTATAGCCGCACTACCAAAGCCTATATCAACAGTTGTATCCACAAAAAAATCTACAGATTTGTCAAAAGTAAAAGAAAATTCACCGGATTCATCTCTTAAATTAGCGTTTATGTTATCTCGCACTGTTAAACCGTACCCCAATATTGATAATCCTTTTCCAAGTCTTTTCATATTCGAAACACTCTTCCAACCTATGAAATCGTCCCAAAATTTCATACCTTCTTTAAAAGTACTTGTCCAAACTTTTGTTGGAGGCTGACCAACACTGTTTATGTAATAATTTAAATCATCGAATTGAGTATTTTTAAATTTATTTATATTTTTATTGTAAAATGTGTTACCATCTTTTTCATACAGTTGAACCCCACTGTTGACAAGTTCATTAACAAATTTTCTTCCCCATTTCCATGTTCCCCCTAACTCAGTTGATAACATTTGTCTATATTTCATAAAATCACTATGGTTTAACCGGTTTCCACTCATCATATCTCCAACCACTTTTATAAATACATTCCCGTCTTTTTTAAACATTTTAAAAGTGTATCCAGGAATAGCTTTCAGGTTATTCCTTTTTAAAAATGCCGACTCACCTGTAATAAACGTGTTCATAATTACTTTCCAATCAATGCCCATATTTAAATTATTGTTAACATTCTTTCCATCCACTATAGACATTGCTTCTTTTACTAGATAATCTTCAGCCTTATTATATCTATCAACTGATTGAACAATAAACTTCTCTATTTCTTGTAGTAATTCTTCTATTTTATTTATAGAAATACAGACTTGACTTATTTGAGAGCTAACGTTTGTACGAGATATGATTTTTCCATCTATTTGGTATTTCACCGTAGATAATCTGTTTCCCATATTAGATAACTCTCTTTTATTTTTTACTAAGTCAGGTACTGTATTGTTCACTTCATTTGTTTTTATATTAATGGTAGACATGTAAATTCCCCCTATATTTTAAAAGATTAAGATAAAATCTAATAATAATTGGAATTACTGCATGATTATAACATAAATAACCTTGCTACTCTATGTATCTATTGAAGCTATAATATATAAAGAATTCATTGTAATCATAATTTCCAAAAAGGTTACTAGTTTCAGTATTAAGAGTAATCCTTTGAGTTACATTTTCTTCTTTTAATACGATGGATAATGACAAGGTATTATTTTTACATATATAATGAATAATTGGAAGTTATTATAATATAAGGTCATGTTGAAAATGAGGAGGTAATTATTGATGTCTAGTTATCTATTATTAATTGCTATGCTATGTTTTATTATATGGTTTAAGATTAGGCTTCCTTTGTTTTAATCAACTCTGGGGGTACCTGAATTTGATCATGTGTTTTTTTATATAAGGGCTTGAAGAACTCCGAAGTTTGAAATCTTAAATTTAAAGTTGGTAAACTTGATGGACGAAAATATTTTGATGATACGCAACTGAGTCCATTTGATTCCGTAATAACATATTCATCACCTCATACTTTCAGCTTATGGGCGAACAAAATATATGTGAAGGACCAGTATCTCTCATCATTTCAACAATTATATTTAAGAAAATCGACATTTCGCTTTATTAAAATTAGTTATCTGGTTTATGAAGATACGATACATAATATCACTTGTGTTTAATAAAAAAAGCCCAAAATCTGAGGCTTTAAACATTTTTCAACTATTCCAATGGTGTAGCTTCAAGAATGACAGAAGCTTCATTTGAATTATAATACTCAAATTCATCATTTACACTATCGTATGTGCTTCCATTAACTACATAATAGTATGTTACTCCATCTTCTACTCCTGTATCAGTAAATGTTGTACCAGAGTAACCTTTAGTAAGTGTAGTATACGGGCCTCCTGGAGTCGTTGACCTTAATACATAGAAAGAAGCATCTGGTATTTCATCCCAAGTAAGAACAACTTCAGAGTCATCAGGAGTTGCTATTAGGGAAAAAACATTTTCATTATACGGTAATAGTTCACCGTCTGCATCTATGTCGATTGCGTCAAGAACAAAAAAATAATCATCACGGTCACTTACAGTAATTTCAACCGTATGCTCCTTATTCTCTAAACCTAATTTCTCGAAAAACACTGGGTTATATCGTTTTGGATCTGATATATCATATTGTGGAAAATTATATATTTGGTCATCAATTTTTATTGTTGAGTTAATTGCATAAAATGCCTGAAACGACTCTATTAATCTAATTTTCGTCCCCGTAAAATTAAACTTTATTTTTTTATCAAAACCATTTTTTGGACCACTTTTAGTAGCCGTATTATTAAACTTATAAATAGTATCTGTCACTCTCATTAATCCATCGCTTTGTATATTTTGATTTTGATCATCATATCTTTTCCATCCATCTTCAACATATGGTAAGAGCTCAGCACCTTTCTCTATATCTATAGCATCTAAATATATTTTCTCACCAGAAACTTCAACAATATGTTCTTTATCTTCTAAATCTAATTTTTCAAAGAATACAGTTGGCAGAAATCCACCTATTCCAGATTCCGAAATTGTATAAGACTGATCATCAATTTTTATTGTCAGGTTTATTTCAGTGTTCAAATCAGGATATAATAACCTAATCTGTTCGCCTGTGAATTTATACCTTAGCAAGGTATCCTCTGCGCCTTTTTTAGTAAGAGAGTATGAATCTCCCGAATATAAAAGCCCTATATACATGCCAACAGATCCGTAATGTGAAATATTCCTATTTGTATCTTCGAATCTTTTCCATCCATCTTCAGGACTTTCTAATACATCTCCTACCCCAGCACTTGCTGCATTTGGAGTCCCTACTTACGGCAACAGTAATGCAAATAAAGAACAAATCAAAAACCCTAGAAATTTCTTCGTTGATTTCATGCAATAAATCCTCCTACGTATTGTCTTTATTTTAGTAAAATTAAACATTTAAAAAATGCATTACTACAATATTACTTATTTTTCTAGAAGATATGTAGTTTTGTGACAAACGAGAAAAAGGAGTGAATATATCTATGAAATCAACACAATGTCTATTATGGTTAATAAACAAATCTCCCCTTACACAGTTGACTTATTTTCTATAAACTTTCTTTATTAATATAGTTTATTCATATAAAAAATATTTTTCCTGCATTTGGTTTGTATGGTAAACTATTCTACGAATTATATTTTTTATATACTAAATCTATTAAACAGAGAGGTAGAGATTAATTGAGAAAACAACTTTTAATTTTAATAACAAGTGTGGTATTAATCGTAAGCTTATTTCCAGTAAATATTTATGCTGAAAATACGTTCACTGATGTAGGAGAAAATCATTGGGCAAAGAATGAAATTGAATTTTTAGCTAATAAAGGAATTATTAACGGGTATGCTAATGGCCTCTTCGGTCCAGATGATAATTTAACACGAATTCAAATTGCTTTAATGATTAATAGGGATAAAAATTATGACTTTGATGAAGAAACGCATACATTTAATGATGTACCTCAGGAATACAAGAATGTAGTATCTGCCGTTTCGAAACATGGATTATTTGATGATGTAGTTAAAGGTAATATTTTTGATCCATATAAAAAAGTTACTCGAGCAGAAATGTCTTCAATTTTGTCAGTAGCATATCAATTAGAAGGTAAAAGTGAAGTTGATTTTCAAGATGTACCTTCAACTCATTGGGCATATAGTTATGTACAAGGTTTGGCTGCCAATAAAATAACAACTGGTGTCACTGAAACAACATTTAACCCTGATGGTTTAGTCACTAGAGCTCAATTTTCAGTTTTTATGACTAGGATAATAAAAAGCACAGCCCAAGATAATGAAGAGATTGATGATTCAAATGGTACCGATGTTGAGAACAATCTGGATGAAAATCTCGATGAAACAAAGGATTCTCTCGAAACCTCTTTATTTGAACATTCTTATAAATGGAGTAATTTCTGGATGGGAGGTTTTGTTTTTTCAGATACAGACACAATTTATGTGGGCCATGATGGACTTACTTTGTTTGATAAAGATGGAGAAGTAACGTTATCTAACGACACTGCAAGTTGGATTAATGCTGTAGGTGATTATGTTTATTTTATAAGTATGTCTGACTACGCTGGTTATAAAGTGAAAAAGGATGGCACACAGCTTAAGAAAATAATCGATGAAAGTTTATTTGAATTGTACGTACAAGATGAGAACATTTTTTATACTTCTGATGATATAAATTCAGGAATAATTAAAACAGACTTAGAAGGAAAAAATCCCCAAACAATTGTAGATACTGTAGACAGTTTTTATATTGAAAATAATACGATATATTTTACGAAAAGAAATGACAATGACTCATTTGATATTTATAGTATTAGTACAGAAGGAAAAAATGAAAAATTACTAAAAAATAATACATTTGCTTATGCTATGTTGAGCGATGAAGAGTACCTATATTTTCAAAACGAAGAAGAGAATGTTTATAAAATGAAAAAAGATGGATCTGATTTTAAAAAGATAATAGATCAAACATACCACTTCTTCTTATACGAAGACAAAGTAATAGCTCTTGAATATCTCGGTGTAGAAAATGATCAATACACATATAACATTTATTCTTATGATAAAGATGGAAATAATAAAACAAAATTAACAATTGAACCTATTACTTCTTTTTATATTATAAGCGAAATAATCTTCGCAGGAAAAGTAGACTCCAACAATCCGGAAATTATCGTTATTCCTTAAGTATTATTATAACAAATTCTGGAATATCAAAACAAAAAACAGCCTACTAAGCAGGGCTGTTTTTTTGTGGGGTATAAATCTTGCTGTAGTTTATATTATGTTTAATCCATATGTTGTATTTTTAAAGCACGATATAGCATAAGTAACATTTGCGCCCTTGTACAAGACACGTTCAACTGTTCACCATTTGAAATGTTGTTTTCTTTTGCCCATTTCACAGCTTATACAAGTTCATGAGCGTATTCACTTGGGGTACTTGGTTTAGGTTTTGAAGCTTTTTTCTTCAGCTTACAGTTTTCTACCAAACCGTTTACAATTGCTCGAGCACATTTCCTACGATAAGATTCAGATTTTAGTAAGTGAGCTTCTTCCCTATTGCTCATAAATCCACACTCAGGCAGAATTGCTGTCATGTTTGATTTTCTAAGTATGTGAAAATCTGCTGTTTTAACCCCTCTGTTCTTTCGACCAGTTTCTCTTAATAATTGATCCTGAACCTTCACAGATCCCTAACCTGTTGTGGTATTGGTACGCCTAACTTTGCTCCGTTTTCGGTGATACTTATAAACTCAGTAACTATAAATGCAATTGCTACGCCATCTGCAATATATCCAGTTTCAAACATTAGTGTTTCTATCATATAAACGCCACCAATGAGCAACAGAATATATACCTTCCTCATTAACCATTTGATGCCCATTTTGCTGCTAAGATTCTTTTCTATAAAACCAACAATTAAACCAGTTGCATTATCAATAACCATCATCCCTAGCAAAATAGTAACTGCCAATCCCATCCTCCCACTAAATATGAAACGAACGAGCCTACTAAAAATGTTATTCCTATAAAAATTGAGCTAATATAGTCCATGATTTTTCTCCTTTCCATTATAAAAAGCCCTATCACAAGGACTTTGATTTTTATTTAGTAACCATATTGGGTATTTTGTTTACTAAAAATGCACATAAAAAATACACCTTTGTTGGTGTGTTCTTTGTGCTTTATTCTTCTACTGCATTAGCTTCATCAATCAATGTTTGAACTTCACCACGCCACCTTGTTGGCACTTCTGCTACTGTACGCAATCCTTTATTTATCAGACTCACATAAATTTTAGCCATCATTCAACACCTCCCATAACGACTTCAGCTAATTCTGCAACCGCTAGTTGTGTATTGGTGTTTTCCTGCTCGTTAGCCTCCGCTGTTTCAGCAATACCAAGCATTAGATTTGTGTTTTGACTTTCTAGCTCTTCATTCTTTAGTTTCAATGTGACTATTTCATCCTGTAACGTTCCGTATAACATATACTCAAAACTATCCATAGTACCTTCCGGCTATCAGTCAAGCTTTTTAAAGAGAGAAATTGTTACACCTATTGTGGAAAAATTAAAATTAGAAGTAAATCAATACACGCTTACAGTCCCAAACACTAGTAAGGAAATCGACAGCGAATATGCTTACTTTAATTCTGGAAATTTATCCGATTAGCCCAGATCCATTAAATAACAAATATATATAAAGGTGGTCATTACTTTGAAAGGACACTTTAGAAAACGTGGAAATAAGTGGTCATTCACTGTAGATATAGGAACAAACCCTCAAACTGGAAAAAGACAACAAAAGACTGTATCTTGTTTTAAAACAAAAAAGGAAGCTCAAAATGCTTGTTCTGAGCTTATAAATAACATGAACAAAGGTGTAAACATAATAACTAAAGACCAACTTTTTCGTGATTATTTATACTCTTGGTTAGAATTACATGGAAAACAAAAATTTAAAGAAACCATGTTTAAGAATTATATAAACGTTATTGAGTATAGAACAATCCCAATACTTGGTAATTTAAAGTTAAATGAAATTACGCTATACACGGACAAGGCTTTATTAAAGATTTAATAGAACAAGGATTATCTAATAGTTATATTAAATATGTTTTCGCTATTATAAAGGGAGCTTTGGACAAGCCGTCAAATGGGAACTTTTATATAAAAACCCATTTCAGCATGTAGAAATTCCAAGAGGTAAAAAAGAGAAGGATAAACATGGACAATTGAGAAGGTAGACTGTTTCTGAAGATTTTCAAAACTCAAAAGTCCTTTTTACCACTATTTATTCTTGACTGCTATTCATACTGGTATGAGAAAAGGTGAAGTTTTAGGGTTAAGATGGAATGATATAGACTTAACTACAGGTAAAATAAGTATTGTTCAATCTTTAATATATGAAGAAGAAGGATACCTCTTTGGAGATTTAAAGAATTCAAGTTCAAGAAGGTTAATAACTATACATGATTCTCTAGTCCACGATTTAAAAAAATACAAATCATATCAAAATGAAATAAAGCTTTTCACAGGTAAAGAGTATACAGATTTAGGGCTTTTATTTTGCAAAGAGAACGGTGAGCCTATACACCCTAGAACTTTAACAGCTTTCTTTAATAGTATTTAAAGATGCAAGTGTGCCTATAATTAGATTTCATGACCTTAGACACACTCACGCAACTTTATTATTAAAATTAGGTAAAAACCCTAAAGTAGTTCAAGAACGATTAGGACATTCTTCAATTAAAACAACGCTAGATACATACAGTCATGTTACTCCAGATATGCAGGAACAAGCTGCTAATAAATTTGGAGATGCCCTACAAAATGCAAAACAATAATATGGTCAAAATGTGGTCAAACACAAAAAATATTGTTTACAACCCTTCATCTACAGCGTTAAGACTGCGACTGCCCCTACATGGCTTAAGTGGTGATCGCAGATAAAAGGATGTAGTGGTGTTTACCTAATTTTTTTAACTTGATACTGAAAGTCAAATCGATGGTCATTTATTTAAACAAATAAGGTGAATTATAACGAACAAAACATAGGAGGTTACTTTAGTGGATTTTAATGATAATAAAATGAATATATACATAAAAGAAATGCAACAACTTATTAAAACCCATGACAAGCTCTTGGAAAAAATGAATGGTACAATTAATGAAAGGAATAAAAATATCCTCCCTCTTCAAAGGACAGTAGAAAGGCTTATTCAACATGGTCTTTCAAAGGAGGAAATAGTTGAGATAACAGACATAACATCTGATCAATATGATAACCAAGTTGCACTAGAAAAAAGGCTTCAACTACCTTATGTCATTTAACTGAAGAAGAAACAGCTGTGTATGAACAACTCATACAAGACATTCATCAAGCTAAAGCTATTGATGAACTCATTGATCCATCAAAAGAAGAGGAACGTATAGTTTTCATTCAAAAGGTACTACAAAGACACCTAAGTGACTATAGAGGTGTACAGGATTCAGATGAAGATATATATGGGAAATTTGTTGAAACAGCTGTATCAAACAGTAAGGCCAAAGGAGCCTATTCATCACTAGTTCGTATATTTAGAAATGAAATAAGGCGAAAACGGGAGGATGTATTAATAAATATTTCTAAATGATTTGGGATATTATTCCCTCTTTTACTGGAGCAACTTTAATTAAAACCACTGAAATGGAAAAGTTCAAAATTTTCCTATTGGAGATACAGTTGAATTCTTGATTATTGTCCAAAATCAAAAAAGTATATATCTTCGATATAACTAGGGCGATTGCTTGTTGAATCAAACGGTCTGTCACAGTTAGAATACCTAATAATTGAATATCGCCATCAGGCTTCGGGATTTCAACTCTTCCGACATGCATTGGCTCATATGTATCCTCGAAACTTGCCTATCGAATGGAATGCCAGTTTTCGACTATGTGCTTTCGTAGGGTACGTCCTTAACATAGTATTCAACAACATCATGGCAACCTTCACAGAAAGCTTACATTTGATGTCCTCCTTCATATTATCTATATCTGTTTATGTTTAATTAACAAAAAGGTACCTAATTGATTTATTTCTTTTGTGAAAGGAAACAACAATAAGAAAGTCGCTTCCTTTCCTTGTTTTGGTCATGTTTGTTTTAATATAAATATCATCAACTTCTAGGTCCCCCCAATTATCTAGCTCTTGGAATTTACAAAAGACATATAGTTTTTCATGTGCAACTTCTTTCATTTTCATTATCAACGGCATATCAGAAATCCGTACATTCGAGACTTAGTAAAATTTCCTTTTCTTTATCAGAATTAATTTTATAGTCCTCTATAAGTTCATTATTTCATGTCAATACTTCTTTACAATTGTATATTTTCCTTCATTGATCAATTGTTTAAAACTTCGTAAGTCCTCGTTAATTTCTTCTTTAGTGAAATTTGTGTACTTCTTGGTTTCCCCCTCCGAATGGCTCAAATTACTTTCGCCTCTTTAGTTTCTATTCTTACTTAAATGATACACAAAACATAAAAAACAACAAAAATGCACTAATTGATACATTTTTGCTGTTTTGCAAAGTCTTCTTATTCGGCCATCCACTAAATAATCAAAGACACTAATAGTTTTAAGTTTGTATAGGTTGTCTTTTTATTGCTCTTTGGAGAATTGCAGGGGTTTTGTGTTCCAGGTATTCTTTCATATATTTGAAATAGATCCTGTTCATAAATAGGTGGAGGATTCTTTGTGTTCCTATAAACTACTTCACATATATTATATTGCGGATACTTAGATGCTCTTGAATTATAATCAATAGAAGCCATCTTTGCATGCTTTTTATTAAAGTTCGAAAGGTTGAATGTAAGTGGAGCATTTCTATTTACAACAATATTCTTTGGTAATTGAAAATTATTATTTGTGTACCATGTAGCAGCTTCCTCATGGCTAACCATAGTTTCTTCAACTAAAAGCACCGCCACTAACTTCCAGTGTTTTATTTTTTTATCATAGTACCCCTTCTTAGACAAGTATATAACGATATCACCTTTGTTTAGCTTAGGAGCAAGTTTTGACTTTCTACATAAAGATGATATTCCAGGATAATCATGTTCAAAGCTAGGCTCAGGTCTAATTGAACCATCTCTATAAGGATCCAATTGTTTATTATCACTAAGCACTTTTCTTCCCAAAGAATTGAAACATAAGGGATTAAATGTTGCAAGTCGAATTTTGGCCATATACAAACCTTCCTATTTATATAGGTCTTCGATATATTTTGCATTTACAAGCTGAGGTAAGCTGGTCGTTTTATTTACCAAGTATCTTGCTTCCAATCCATTTTTTAATGATAATGTATTATTAATTTCTCCTATATCACTTAAAATCACTATATTTGTACTACCCCACTTGCTAATTCTAGGCCAAAACTCTTCATCGTCAATTAATGAATTGAGCTCTGGAATAAATTTGTAATCATTAGGATTAATATCAAATATGATCTGATCTACTTTTCCATAACTCGCAATTGTTCGAGGGTGTTGATTTTTCGTACCATCTTCCTCTTGCTTAGTTGTTTCATAGAACAGAAGGTATGACATTGGAGTTACTCTCCCTAATTTTGGATTAAAGAAGTATATTTGGTGTTTACGCAACAATTCCATGTACCAAGGATGCTGTGTAACTATCACAGCTTCTCTTAACTCAGATCTTCTTTTATCACCAATACTTACTTTCGAAAATGATAAATTCGTCGCCACTTTAAAACCAACCCTTTCTTCATTAATTTTATTTTGGATCGACTCCTTAATATATTCATTTAATGATTGCTCCTTAATTTTTGCATGTTCAGCAGCTAGTTCATGGAGCTCGGGAGGGATCCTTAATAAGATTCTACCATTACAATGCTTCATAATTTCACCTCTTTCAAACTATACCTTTTGATATTTACATAAGTAATGGTAGATGATTAATTTATATGATACAGGATATGATATCATTACAGTAAAATTTGCAAAATAATAAATATCTAGCAGGATTCCCGATATGATTTCATCTTTATTATTTAAAAAATACTTTTTATTGAAAAATGCATAGTTAAAGCCCTTTCTCTACGGTGGATACGGCTTTTTTCGTTATACTGAATTCTATTCTGTACCTGCTGATGATTAACATTATACTTTTTGTCCTAAAATCCTGTTCAAAAATAAAAATGGTGTTGTGATGATTATTTTTAAAGTGGGAATGATTATTCATGTGATTAAACTTTAACAACATGTATTTAATAGGTAAAAATCACCTTTTTTATTTCCATCCAAAATAAAAAACTGCATCTATTTGTGGTAAGGTTCATCGTGGTTATTTAAGAGGCAAAAAGAAGGCGTTAGTAAAATACTAATGCCTTCTTTTTCAATAAGGTTGTTATTTATAACTAAACCATTTTTTTAATTTACTCAATATACTTTTATCACTATTATCTAATACGTGTTTCATTGGTTGTTCCAATACCTCAGACTCTTTTTCAACTCTCGGTCGGCGATAGTATGAGATGTTCTCTACTCTATACTCTTTTGCACCAATAAGAAGCCCTGCAAAGGCACGATTTTGACCAGTATTTATAAAAAACTTACCAACATCCTCATAATAATTTGCACTTGGCAATTCACCAGGAGATCCATTAGTAGCAGAAGAATCCGAAAAAGCACACTCTTTACTTGCCAACCAATTTATTGAAGTCTGAAGGGAAGTAGCATTAGTTCTTTCAAAAAACTCATGTAATGATTTATGTTTGAATCGATGTCCATTTTTCAATAATTCATAAAGACTCCATCCATCAGTATCTTTATCATTTGATCGATAGATATTTATTACTTGATCCATTGGAATAATATAACCATCTTCATATCGTTTTGTTTCTATATATTCATATTCTTTTAGATTAATATAATCAAATTTTCTACTTTGTAAATAATCAACATGTTTCTGATTATCTATTGGACTTCCCTTTATATATGAGTAATATGCGTTAAGATTAAAATAATTCATCTCTTTCTCCCTTATATTGACCAGAATCAATTTGTTTGTATAGGTACTTTTATTCTATCTCTTGCCACACAAACATTCTTGTAAACTATATAGCATTCAACATAGTGATCGCCCTTAAAATTTGTAGTTTCTGTCTTCCTGTGACTTCCTTTATCTCTTACAATTTGACCCCTAATACAATCTTTACGGATTGCTTCTTGTCCTCTATTCAGAACCTTCCAATAGACCTCATAATAAAAATTATCATCTTCATCTTTTGACAAATTATCAAATTCATTGAATTCTATATAGAATTCAAGAGTTTTACTTAACTTTAAGGGAAGTCGATCACGTAAGATTTTTCTTAATAGCATATTTCTAAATCCACTTTGTTTGACCAGGCATTCTATCTTTAACTGGTATCTAATATCAACATCAAATTTTTTCTCAATATATTCCTCTGTTTGTCTCACACTACGTCCAAACAAAGAACTCTTTTCAATTGTGTTAGACTCTTGAACTTCTTCTGGTACAGGAAAAGCAGTTCCAAAAATATCTTGAAATACATTGTATAAATCTTGACTATCTTCTGTAAGATCTTTTATTTTATCATAGACATTATTGGCTTTTCTAACGAATTTCCCGTCTTTATTGTAAACTTTTTGATTACTCCCAAGTGCATACCAATACTTCTGTTCTTTGTTACGAGTTTTTAAAAAATAGAAGACATCTTTTAATAATGAAAGGTATGAATCATAAGTTGCATCATAGTAGTCTTCATTTTCTTCAAAAAAATCGTAGATTAATGTATCAATTAGCAAACCACCAAATTTAAAGCCATAGTTGTTTTTCCAAGCTCTTATTAAATTGCATATATTTTTATAATTAGAATTTGTTTCTTGGGTAGCCTTTTTTACTCTCTTCGATTTCAGGCATGGGATCTGTTTTCTTCCACGAACCACCATGGTTAGAGTCTGGATAGTCAAAAGCTCCATCCGTTCTCTCAAAGCATGGACATACCTCAACAATCTTATTTATACTTTTGAAACTTACTACAACAACCTGACCATCCCCTCTTACGATGGTCTTCGGATAGTCGTCACAAATTGTCAGAAATCTTCAGCCATTGATATTATGCTATTTTAAAGCATCGCTAATAATTGAATCACAACCTGTCAATTTATATTCCATAATTACTAATTGGCACATTATTCTCAAGCAAAATAACCAAAACTACTAAAGTAAATAGATGGTTCATTTACAAAATTTCATCTTTTAAATATTGGTTATAAATATCCAACTATTAAGAATCAAATTAATTATTTTTATATTCTTTTAATAATTTATTCTTATCGCTTAACCAATCAATTAAATACGACTCCAAATCTTTTGTGTATTCATCATATCCACTCGTTATTATTATTTGACAATCTTCATCTCTAAATTCTTCAATATAATTAAACAACTTCTTTAATCTTTCTATCTCTATCCCCTCATCCTTCAATGTATCAATAATTAGTATGCTTGGAAAATTAATTTTTGTTTCATTAATTAATGACATTTTTAACATTGTTAAATAATAGAATAACCTTTTAGGAACATTAAAACTCTGATGTTTGTATTCTCCAATAATAGGCATGTAATTTCTATCTAATTTCACCTCTATTTTTTCATCCTCATTATTATAGAAGTCATTAATATAGAAACTGTATATCTCTTCAAATTTATCAACATTTTCTTGTAATGCATTTTCCTTTTGTTCTTCTAAGTGAGTTAATATTTGTTTGTACTTTGTTATTTCTTTTTCAATCCTATTTAGTCCCCTTGTTGAATTTTTTATTTCACCAATTTTTTCTATCAATAATCTAAGTTCTGGCTCTTTTTCTCTGTAGTATATTATCTTATTAGTAATTTCATCAACCGCACTTGCATTTGAATTATAAGTTAAATCTTCTGATATTTTTTTTATCTGAGCAATATTATCATTTAGTTCACTTTTTGTATTTTCTAATTTATTTTCAAGCATCTGATATTCATTTTGGTAATCCCTTATAGTTTCATTTATTGTTTCTAGGGTTTTTATCTTTGCTTTCATTATTTCCATATACTCTTTATCAGAATAGATGAACCTAGAGAAATCCAAATGCTTATCTGATCCACATATGCAATGCCCTACCTTTAAATCTAGTTTTTCTAGGCAAAAGGGGCATTTATCCTCACTAATAATGTCTATATACTGAGATGTAAACAGTATTTTATCAATATGGTCAATTTCATTTTTAGTATCTTCACCTACTCTTTTTGATTTTAGAAGATCCTCTTGAACAATATTTATATCAAACTCAATATTTTTTATTTTGTGCGTTAAAATAACTACTTGTTTCTGAAGATATCTTAATCTTTCAGAAACCTCTATCCCAAAACTGCCTTCTTTTTTGACTTCATCTCTTATTCGTTCTAGTCTTTCTACATTACTATTATTTAAAAGTAATTCTTCTTGTATATTATCAATGTTTTTAATTTGTGTATGTTTCAAGATATTTTCTTTTACAATCTCTAATGATTTCCTATTTTCTTTTTCCTCTTGAAGCTGTTTATTTAATTCTTTTAACTTATAGTAAACTGAGTAGTATTCTTCATTAAACCCAGACATTAATACCTCAAAAATACTTCTTTTCATTATATTACTATTCTTATAGAAGTCTGTAGATTTGAGTCCAAACTCATTTACAATTTTTCTATTATCTGTTACTTGGTCGTAATACATATACCTCAATATGTCATCGAAATTAACTTTATGTGTATTCGAGTGTTGTGTTATTTCAATAATATCAATGCCAAGTTTCTCAAGCATCCAATCTGAAAATGTTTTTTCTTCTTTCTTATATACATAACCATTTCTAATTAGGCTGTATGAAATATGAGTATTGTTTTTCCTATCATATATTGTAATCACATTATGACCAATATTTCTTTTAAGCATATATGTATTATTATCTATAATTATCTCGATTTGAACGAAGTTATTATTGTCTTTTACAATTTCATTTATAGGTTCATCGCCTTCACTTTTAAAATAAGTAACATTTAAACCTAACCCATAGACAATTAAGTATGTGAAAGTAGATTTTCCATTGTCATTATCCCCAACTAAAAGATTTATTCCTTTATCAAGTTTATCATTATCATAGATAAACTGTTCACCTTTATAATATATTGAGTTAATTAATAATTTTCCCATATTGCAACTCCATTTCTTTTAAAGAAACAATCAACAAACGTTAAATAATTTAATCTACTTAACATTCTAATTTTTTTCTTTAATTTCAAAATCCTTTCTTTTTCATCTTTAAACCTTAAATTACTTGCTATATCTTTGGATTTTTCAATGTTACTAATGTATAGGTTTGTTCTACTTTCAACATTTATAAGTTTTATAATTTCTTCTCTTTCTAGAATCATTAACACATATCTAATTAATGTTATATTTTCAATAGAATCATAATACAGCCTATTAATTTCACGATGAATATTCCTATTTGGTTTTAGATTTCCTTTATAGTAATCTAGAAGTATTGTAGTTTTCTTTTCATCTGAAATTATAGGAATTAAGAATACTAATTTTCTGTAATCATTAAATGGCTTATTTTCACCAATACAATTTAAGTGGTATAGAAGTAAAATAATATTGTATGTAATAAAATACAAATCTTCACTGTTGTTATACATAAGGCGTTTTCGGTTAAAATCTTTATTCATTAGATTACTCCTCTTCAAAAGAATAAAAACATTCATCTATCAGTAGTAATACTATTTTTTCTATTGTTATTGTATTTTTAACTCCATAATCAAAATCCTGCTTCAATGCTTCTATATCATTTATTACACTTTTTTTGAGTCCTTTGATATATGAGTTTAATTCTTCATATGTGTATTCATTCTTGTATTCAAACTCTTCATCGAAATACTTTTCCATACTTTCATACACACGGTACCTTAAAGCATATATTTGTCTTTTATCATACTTTTTAATTTCGGCTCTAATAGTGGTTGCGTATCTTTTATACCTTTTCAGTGTCTTATAACTAAAACCTTTACAAACTGCATCTATTTTTTCTTTTAAGTTTCTAAAATTTTTTTCACTTTCTAGCTCATTATTTATTTCATCCCAAAATAAATGTAATTCATCAATCTCAAGTCCATTACCTATACTACTTACTTCATAAAATATGTTTTTTACTGTCTCCATATTCATCATCTTTTGTGTTATATGTTTTTCAGCCATTCTTTCATCTATTTTTTCCAATATATAGTTTCTAATTTGTATCTCTTTATTAACATGGTCAATTTTGTAAAAAGTACATTCTTTTATTTCACTGTCTAAATCTTTTATTAATTGCTCTAAGTCACCTTGTCCAAATTGAAACGTCACTTGCTTAAGAAACGCCACCCAATCTTCATGTATCATATTAACTAACTTAGTATAGAACCTATTATATGTATTTGGTTCACTATGTTTGATATTGTATTGATCTTGATATGTTCGAATAATAACCTTAGTGACAAACTCTATTACTCTTTCATTATAATCTTCTTCGATTAAATACTGAATGATTGGATTCTGTAAAGGTTTCAAGTTCAGCTCAGTTAATAATTCACTTTGTCTTTCTTTACCGTAATCTACATTTGTAAAAAAAATAAAATTTAAATAAGGATCTTTGTCTAAATCAAAATAATTATCAATAAAGTTGACAATTGATTTTCTTATTTCTTCACTATTAAAGGTAAAATTCTTACTATACTCTTTGTCTTGTTCAAAGAATTGAGTACCATTCTCTCCAATTAAATAACCATCTTCTCTGTATTCAGGAAAAGCAATTATATTTGTTTTCGGATTTGCTTTTATTAACTCTAACATTTTTTTTCCCAGTCTTAGTTTTTGATATCTGAAACCTTTATATTTATCACTCGCATCTCGGTTAATTAGTTCCATATATAAATACCCTTTCACAATCGTGATATAGTTCCTGTAGATCTTATTACTATTATATAGAAAAATTGGTTCTTTTTGTTGATTATAATAAAATTATGAGATTATATGTTTAAATTCAAAAGAGGCTGGGACAAAACCCACCTCTGAGATGAAAAAGCCGGTGAAATTTTTACAAGAAGTAAAATTTCACCGGCTTTGTTTATTTTGGAATTAAAATAAGGACCACTTCTGATAAAATAAAGTTACCACACCAAATTTCATCGGAAAGAAGGGTCCTTATGTTTAAAAATTATATCATGAATCAATTAATTTTGCCTTTAGATCTAGAAGTAAAATTACAAAAGAACGATATTGCCTTCCATGTCCATCATTTAGTTGAAAGTATCCCTCCGGAAGCGTTTGAACCATTTCTCCGAAATGAAGGCTGTCCTGCCTATCATCCACGCATGATGCTTAAAATAATTCTATGTGCCTACACGCAATCTGTCTTTTCTGGGCGCAAAATTGAAGCCCTATTAAAAGATAGTATTCGTATGATGTGGCTAGCTCAAGGATATGAAGCAAGCTACCGCACAATCAACCGATTCCGTGTTCAACCAGAAGTGAAAGAATTAATTCGTGAATGTTTCGTCCAATTCCGTTGCCAATTGATCGAAGAGAAACTTATTGATCAAGAAGCGATTTTTATTGATGGTACAAAAATCGAAGCAAATGCGAATAAATTTACGTTCGTCTGGAAGAAATCCATAGAGAACTATCATGAGAGTTTAATTGAAAAGTCAAACCAACTGTACAATGAGCTACTTAAGAATGAAATCATACCTGAAATTCAACGTGAAACGGCTGAACAGTTATCATTGGATGAGCTCGCTCAATTGGTTCGAAAAGTAGACGATGTCGTAACCAAGTATGATAAACAAATTGAAGATACGTCAGACGTTTCAGAACGAAAAGCCTTAAGAAGTGAAC
>NZ_JAXBMC010000007.1:0-198099 GCF_033963865.1 Cytobacillus sp. IB215316
CTTTAACTTCAGTTTGTGGAGCAGGTTTAGAAGTATTTTGCTCAACTGGTTTTGGTTTAGCTATTTCTTGTTCAGGAACAGTTACATTTCCATTATTTAAAAGTTTTTTAGCTTCAGTTAAATCAATATTATATTTCTCAGCAATTTGATTGAGCATATCTTGTATATTTACATTGCCCTCTGTCATTTGCGTCATTATTTTTTGTAAGTTTGGAGTCACTTGACCTTCATTAAATGTGATTTCTTGTGGGGTTGGACAATCTATTTTAAAATTAGAAGTATTAGTATTTGGGTTACTAGCTGCAGAACTCATTCCAGGTGAAGAGATTAATAACGTTACAGCCGCTGCAGTTGATAATAAGAATGTTTTTTTCATATTGTTATTCCTCCTCGTTGTTTATCTTACATATCCACTATAACAGCTGTTTTTTGTCATATTTCTGGTTAAAATACCCAGTTTGAAAGACGGAATTTTAAAAAAACATATATAACATTGAGAGAACAAGGCTGATCCACAGGCATAAAGCTTTATGTACATATTTTACGATACCATATATATACATCATAGAGAAATATTACATTGATAGACCTATTGACAACTTTTTTGATTGCACTTTTAGTTACATCTATATTACGATTAGATACAGAGCAGTAAAAAACTTGTTACTTCGTAAAATTTCTGTCGTTTAGCTTGTGATAATGTATGGTTAACTTTTATTTGGACGTGACAAACTTCTTTTACATAATATATTAGCATGTAAGAAAAAGGAGGTTTGCACGATATATGCAGTATCAGCAAATGGGCACTACACAAGCTCAGAATATCGCTAATTATCAGCAATTATTTATGCAACATGCTGCACTAGCAGAGCACTACACTCGTCAGATGATGGCTTTTGCAAGTAATTCTAGTTCTTACTATAGATATGCTGAGCTAGTTTATTTTCATAAATCAAGAGCGATTAGATACAAAGGATTATTCTCTGCGACACCGTTTATACAATAAAAATAATCAGGTGGAAAACATTATCCACCTGATTATAACGGTTTATAAGTCATCGTATATTATTTACATAACATATTGAAACCAAAGGAGTGAAATTTGTGGATTCAGTTCTTTTCAAAGAATTTACGTTAAACAATGGAATTAAAATAAAAAACCGATTTTTCAAAGGTGCTATGAGTGAGGCTCTCGCAAATAAGCATCATCAACCTACTGAAGCAATTTATCATTTATATGAAACGTGGGCGCGAGGTGGCACGGGAATAGTTGTGACTGGTAATGTCATGGTGGATAGAAAAGCATTAGGTGAAACGAGAAATGTCGTTGTTGAAGATGAAAGTATCTTACCTTTTTTAGAAAAATGGGCAGAAAAAGGAACAATAAATGATACACACTTATGGATGCAATTGAATCATCCAGGAAAGCAAGCTCCAAAAGGTGTCGTAAAAGAAACAGTTGCTCCATCAGCGATTCCTTTGCATGAAAGTTTAAGTAGGTTTTTCCCTCACCCTCGGGAAATTACAGGCTCGGAGATTAATGATTTAATTCGTAGGTTTGGTAACAGTGCTAAGCTAGCAAAAAAAGCAGGGTTTACTGGTGTGCAAATTCACGGAGCGCACGGATACCTTATTAGTCAATTTCTATCTCCAAGACATAACCACCGTAATGATGAATGGGGAGGAGATATAGATGGTAGAATGAAATTTTTAATAGAAATATATAGAGAAATAAGAAATCAAACTGGATCGTTTCCGATAAGTGTGAAGATGAATTCTGCTGATTTTATGAAAGCAGGTTTTACTGAGGAAGAAGCGATGTATGTTGCTAAACAGTTAGAAAAAGAAGGAGTAGACTTGTTAGAAATTTCAGGAGGTTCATATGAAAATCCTCAAATGACAGGAAGAAATGTGAAGGAGAGTACAAAGGTTAGAGAGGCGTATTTTCTTGATTTTGCTGAAAAGCTTAGAAAAACAGTACATATGCCATTATGTGTTACAGGTGGATTCCGGTCAACGATAGGAATGGAAAATGCAATTCAATCTAATGCGACAGATTTTATAGGAATTGCTCGTCCACTAGCAGTTTATCCAGACCTTCCACGTTTAATTGCAAACAAAAGTCTTCAAGAAGTCGTCTTACCTCAAAAGAAAATCGGGGTGAAAGGCATTGATAATAAGGTGCCATTTGAAATAATATGGTATTCACAACAAATGAAGAGATTAGGGCAAGGGAAAAAGATAAAACATAATCATCCTGTTTGGCTTTCACTACTTCAGGCAGTGTTGAAAAATGGCAAGGAAGCTATTCAACAACAAAGAATAAAATAACACCTTTTTTAACTCTGTTGTTCATGTTCTTAAATTTAATCTTTCTATAAAAACTCTTTTCGTATACTTTATTGCTTTTTTTTACTTGCAATTTGTATAGTATTTAAGAAGAAAAGATGTTCAAGTATGTTAGCTCTTTCGTGTTTAGCTGTTATTACGAAATTAACACTTAGAAGAGACATATATATAAATAGCATGTATAACTTGTATGTTTTAATTTATTCATTTGAAACAAGCAAATAAAAAGAACCATCTCTATTTTTATCTGGAGATTGGTTCTTATGCTTGTGCTTATAAACTAAGTCTTTTTTCGTTTTCGTTTTCCGTGTTCTCATATCAGCAAAAACAAAGGGGCTCCTGTTTTCTTCGGGGTTCCTTTTTCCTTCTCTTATTGCTTTCAGCCGAATCTTTTTTGCTTTAGATTGTGCCAAAATAATCACTCCTTAAGAATATTTGTTCTTAATTATAGTGTAAAATAGAGAAGAGCTCAACACTTTACTCTAACTAAATGTAAGTTTTTATCTTAGAGAATAGTTTTTTCATTACATCATACTCTTTTCGTTTACTGAGTTGCTATTAGTTAAGCGGGGAATCAACGAAAGACCTATTAAAGAATAAATTAACGGAAAAGACATTTCAAACTTTTTGAAAATCTAAGCATAATGGTATTAACAAAAGTTTGGGAGTAAAAATAATGAATTTATAGCATATTTATATGGGGACTTAAAAACCACAAGCTATATGAACTATAATGGTTAATAAGTCTATAACATTAATCTTACAGGAGGGTTGAAGGTGGTTCATTTTACACCTTAACACAACATGAAAATACTAAGAGGATTTGGGATATTTATCTTTTCTATCTTCGTAATTCTTTACATAATCATTCGTTTGGGTATGGAAAGCAGTACCATATTTCAAATTATGACGGATATATTACTGTCTGTAGCTGTGTTATTAACTGTTATGTCCATGTTTCTTAAGACAAGAAATAAATGAACTCGTTATTGAAATTTCGCTCATTAGATGTAGACTATTGTAGATGTAGAATTAATAGCTTATCTAAAGAATCAAGATTCATAAATGACCAAATGTAATAAGTACTAAATGTGGAAGACAGTATAGTGTTGTAATACTTACCGTCTTCTTATTTTTTTCCTTATTTTAAATTATACTGTTCGTTATTTTTCGTACTTAGGATATTCACGTATATTTCGAGTCTTGTGGAAATTTATTACTCATTTATAATAGGATTTCAATAGCAACAAAATTTAAATAGGATTAATGATCATTATGAATGTAGAAATAAATTGATAAAGATTCTATGTTGTTTTATTGCATATTTTCTATGCACAGTTTGTATATATGAAATATGGGCGGTAAAACTTTGTTTAGTACCTTGCATTATTCAATACTGTATATTATCATTAAGTTGTGGTAAATATTAGTTTTATAGGTATTAACTAGAAAAAACTTAAAGGAAAGAAAAATAGGAGGTGCATATAGTGAATGTACAATTTAAAAAAGGTGTCTTAGAATTATGCGTCTTACTTTTAATATCAAAAAAAGATCAATATGGGTATGAACTAGCTCAAAATATATCGAATAAAATTCAAATGGCAGAAGGAACTTTATACCCTTTACTTAGAAGGCTAACGAAGGACGAATATGTATCAACTTATTTAGCTGAATCGACGGAAGGACCACCGAGAAAGTATTATTCATTAACAACTAAAGGAAGCGACTATATGACCATTCTAGTTGATGAATGGCAGCAATTTTCTAAGGCTGTCAATTTATTTATAGAGGAGGGATTAAATCATGAGTAAACAAGAATTTTTAACTAAGCTCGAGCAAATGTTAAAGCGTGTTCCTGAGCATGAACGAAAAGAAATGTTATATGACTATATAGAGCATTTTGAAGTAGGGCTAGATAATGGAAAGAGTGAAGAGGAATTGATAAGTGAACTGGGTGACCCAGAACAGATTGCGCGTGATCTTTTGACAGTCTACCGTGTTGAGCTAGCTGAAAAAGACAAGTCAGTTTCAAATATGATGAACGCAATTTTTGCTACAACGAGCCTTAGTTTTATTAATATCGTATTTGTATTGGGTCCTGTATTAGGTTTAATAGGTGTATATATTGCGTTATGTGGAGTTGCTATTGCGTTTACACTTTCGCCAGTTGTACTTATACTATCGTTACTAATTAATGGCCCAGCAGGGAGTTTAGCTGTTAACTTTTTTGTAGCAATCACATTATGTAGCTTAGGTTTATTAATGGGGATAGGTATGATAAAGCTCGGAAAGTATTTATATAATATTATTCTCCGTTACATTAAATTTAACATTCATATTATTAAAGGAGGTCAGACAGTATGAAAAAACTGTTACTTGGGTTGCTAGTCGTTTTTCTTATAGGAGTTGTTGGATCCGTTGTTTCAATTAATGCAACAGGAGGCTTATCAATTAATACGGTAACTTTACATGATAAAAAAGTAGTTCAGAATGAAGAGATTAAAAAAATTGACATAGACTTTGCGTCAACTGATATAGAAGTTTTACCTTCTGACGATGACCGCTTTACTATTGAGGTAAATGGTAAAGTAAGTGAAAAGCTGAAAGAAAAATATCAATTAGAAGTAGAAGAAACAGGTGATTTGCTGAAGGTACAGTTTAAAAAACCAGATACTTATTTTCATATTGGTATATCTATAGTAGATACAACTGTATCAGTGTTTTTGCCTACAAAGTTATATGAATCAGTAACATTACACACAGCGTCAGGTGATATTGAAGCTGAACAAATAAAAGCTACTCAATTTAATATATCAGCAGCATCTGGTGATATTGAAACGAAAGGCATAGTGGCTGATCGGATTTTTGTAACAACTGCATCAGGAGATATTACAGTAGATGATCAGCAAGCTGTTCATTCATCATTTAAGGCATCATCTGGTGATATGATTTTAACAAATGTAATAGGTGATGTAAAAGCAAATAATGCTTCTGGGGATATTTCCATATTAAATGAGGAATCTTCTGGCAACATTACCGCAGATGCTGCGAGTGGTGATGTAGATATCGAATTTGTAAAACCCCCGTCATCTCTATACATTAATTTTAGAAGTAGTTCAGGTGATGGAGTCGTTGAACTAGATGGTGTGAACTATGACGAAAAATCTGATGGCCGGATAATCGGCACGATTGGATCTGGGGATCATGAATTAATTGTTGATATTTCGTCTGGTGATTTCACACTTCGATAATAATTACGACTGATAAATAATCCGAATTGACCGATAAACCCGAGTAATTGACCCAAAAATGATAAAAATTGACCGATAAACTATAGGATTTGACCCGCAAACTCATTTAGTTGATCAATATCGTAGTAGGATATGACCCTCACTGCGTAAAAGCAGTGAGGGTCATATCCCTTTAGCACCCAAAAATTTGTTGCAACATAGGGTCATCCTCCAGAAATTTCAAGGCTTGCTGCCGATACTCATCATCATGCAAATATGTATACCGATTCGGTTTAATTGTTGGAGCGATTTCAATGGCCTGTCGGTATTCATCTTTATGTAATTGTAACGTTTTTATATATTCAAAAAAGCCAGTTCTAGTAAATACTTTCATCATTCGTTCTGCACGATGACATTGTACATTAGCCATAATATATGTAGCGAGGCCAACTTGAATCCCATGCATTTGTGGTGAAGTGGATATTTTATCAAGTGCATGAGATATAAGATGTTCTGAGCCACTAATAGGAGAACTATTGCCACTTATCGCTGTTGCAATTCCACCCATAGTCAATGAGCTTATTAATTCCTTTAAAAAAATAGGGCTACTTATTTCATTCATCGGAGTTCGTATAAAGCTATTTACAGCTTTTTTACTAAGCATTGATGCAAAAGCGCTAACAGAACTCACCCCATGGTTTTCTTCAAATTCCCAATCATACAATGCAGTGATATTTGACATTAAGTCACCGATACCTGCTAAAATGAATCGCTTAGGTACTTGTTCTATAATTTGCAAGTCAGCAATAATACCATAAGGGACTTTTGCGGGTACCGTTGTTTTCTTGCCATTAACCTCGATAGAACAATTACTGCTTGCAAATCCATCATTGGACGCTGAGGTAGGTATACTTATAAATGGTACTCTTCTAGAAAAAGCAATATATTTTCCATAATCAATGATTGTTCCACCGCCCATTGCCAAAACGACTTCATAACGTTCCATGTCAAAGGCAGTTTTGATAAGTGCTTGGATATCTAAATTACTTGATAACAGTTTCATATCTAACTTCAACGTTGTTATCGATTGTTGAATCGTATCTTTATATGTATGGTAAGTAAAATCATCAAAAAGAATAACCGCATTCGTAAAACCATGTTTCTGTAAAATTTGTTCTAGATGTAGCGAAGCTCCTTGCCGTATTTCTAAAATAGCAGGGATGGGTATAGAAGTCACAGGATTGATCATTGAGATATCATTCCTTTGTTCACCAAATACTGTTCAATTTCTGTGAAATCATCTACAGCAACATATGGTAATTTTTTTTCACTTAATAAATCCTGTAGTCCATTCTTGGCAAAAGTGATATCTGCATGTGCAGCAGGATGAGAATCAGGTTCACTATCTCCAGCGAAATATACAAGGTCATATTGTTCTTTTAACTCTTGAATTACTTTTGCTTTATCAATTCCGTACCGTTCAGAGTAATGTCTATGTTCTGGGTCAATATTTAAATGCACATTTCTTTCTTGATAAAATCCTTTATTAGAAAGCACTTCTACGTCAGATACATGATATTTCTGTAAAATATGTTTTATGTAGTAGTCAGTTCCTGCACTTAAAATATAAAAATCACCACCGTTTTGTTGAACATGTTCGATGAATGTAGGTACGTATTCATCAATCGGAATAGCAAGAATATCATTAATGATTTGTTGTTCTTCTTGATGGATGGATGTAAATACTGTTGATAAGAAATCAATGTCCTTTATATCTCCAGCCTTCCATTGCTTACGTAGCTCTTCACCTTGTTTAAAATATTTTTCGATGACGATATAATAAAAGTCTTTTTTCGAAATTGTACCATCGAAATCGGAAACAAATGCCCATTTTTTCATGATTATTACCCCCATTATTTCACGTCTTTTTTGTTGTTTTCGAATGAATAAATTAATGGCTTCGCTATAGTATTCTCTATGATTTGCTATGATATATCATCATAACATAATTCGTGCTTGGATAATGAAGCGTTTAAATTTCACAGAAAAAAATATAGTAAACTACTAATATTATTGTAGTTTACTATCTGAGTTCATCTGTTTGTTTTTGAAAAAATCGATAGCTCCATATTAGACCAGTAAAGAATAACATTAATGCTATATACGCTGGTAACAGGTGTATAAAGGTCGTATAACCGATCGCTATATGTATTGAAATCCCAGTTATAAAAGCTGGGATACCTCCAATGAACAAAGTCCACCATACCCATTTGTTACCTTGTTGAAATCCCCATAAAGATACCGTTAACACTAATAAGCCGACACTAAATAAGGCACTTCCAAAACCAGCACGATCGTGGGCAATTACAGGAATTAATCGCTCATTGAACAACTGTATAAATTCTGGAGGCATGCAAATATACAATAAATCTGTTGGTACAAATACCGATGTAACACCAATATAAGAAATAATTATGCCCCCAAGAACAAATGAAAATCCTAACATTACAAAAGCAAGTTGGCCAAATAAACTTTGCTTCCATATTTTATGGTTTTTTGTATTCGTAGAATTAGGGGTATTAATAATTCCTTTCGTTGTTAAAAATCCTAACACGTAAAAGGGTAATAATAGTAGCCAAAACAGTAGATGAAGCCAATCAAAATAACCATACCCTATAAATAAAAAAATGCCGAGAAATCCGGTTATAGCTGCTAGATCAATCGCTTGTTTTGCCCATCGAAGCCCCTTCTTAACACCGTATGAAGCTAAATTCATATAAACAATGCCACCTGAAATCATCGTTCCAGCAAGAGTCATTCGGTCGTGAGACATAAATAACAGAATGCGTTCATTAAAAATCCAAATCGATTCCTTGTTCATTCGTAAGAACTGTTCATCATATGGCAACAGAACAGACGTCAAGCTAATAAAGAGAGCAATTATTCCACCAAACAAAATAAATAAACCGAACAACCAATAATATTTCCAACCTAGTTGGGGTATTATTTTTTCTTGTCTAGTTGTTAATACCGCTTCATTTATCCGCTTCGTTAAGCCTGGACCTGCGAAAACATAACCACTAGAAAGCATGATTAAATCTGCACCAGCTTCTAAAAGCAATAAGGCGTCATTAGGCTCTTTAACCCCCCCAACCGTAATTATAGGTTTTGTGAACTTACTTTTTTTCAAGTATCTTATTTTTTTTATTAGATCGTCTGTATTATTTGTAGTTAACCAATCCTCTTCTAATACAATACCATCGAAAGTCTCAAAGAAGTCGAGCGTGTGATCGTTGAGAGATTGAATAGGTGTTGCGACGTAAATAGGTTTAGTCGTAGAGAAAATGTTCCCTTTTTTCGCCATGTCTGCTTGAATGATAAAAACATCAGCTAACTCTTCTAATTCTAGGATCATCGTGTTAAGTTCTTGTTCATTCCCAACTAAACTCATTAAGAGTTTCTGTTGTACCTTTAGTTTATGTAATTTTCGTTTAGTTTCATCTAGACCAATGGATTCGAAGTCATTTGAAAACTTAATATACTCTTCCTGAAAGTTAACTTCTGGTGTAGTTCCTTTCTTTGAGTCTATCGTGATCGGCCCGATCTCAATAAAGCTAAATCCTAAGTTGGAAAAGGCCTTTGTCCCAGAAAGTAATGGGTCTATTTTTCCCGATAAACCAACAGTGTGTTTGAAGTGAATATTGCTAACTTCTGTCGTAAGTAAGGGTGAGGATTCTTCCCTACCCAAAAAGTTAATAATATGATGACCACCTGGGAGAGAAGCAACCATGTTCATACTTCTATGAATAAACTCACGAGAGGTGGCCGGCGACAGGTGTTTAATTACTGGTTTAAATATTTGATGGTAGGACCAATCTGGCATCGCTTACACCCCCAATTTGTGTTCCTCATTTAATTTTACCACCTCAATAGGGGAAAATGTTCCATCGAATGGAATTAACATAAAAGAAATGTAAGTGTTTATTATAAAAACATTATGTAAACAACAAACGTTTAATCAATTATTTAATGAATACAAATAAGAAAAGTACCGTCTAATCTTTCTGTTAAAAATCGTTGCTATTCGTTCTTAGTTATAATCACACATACACTTTCGTTCGTAGTATTTTTCTACTTTTAATATTTTTGATTATAAAAAACACATAGGAAGGCTGTTTTCGTATTAAGAAATAAACATTTACTCAACTAGAAAGAGTGTCATTTTTAAGTCTGTACCAACGATGACTAACATATAAAACCACTTAGTAGGAATTAATTTAGCTACAATTGCAATAAAAGATTACGAAAAGACTCTGCGAAATACTACATACTAGGTGCAAGTTGAAAGTAAGAACGTTTGTTTTTAATAATGATCCTTGAGTATTGATTAGTGTATTTAGACATTAGTCAAATACATTTAGCACTTGAAACATAAAAGTTTGCAGTCAAATAAAACCATTCAATTGAATGAGGCGGGCTACCCTGCTAGTAAAGCTCATAAGGAAAATGATAAAAAAATGTGGCTCATAAAAATTGACAGTGACTGTCAATTAACATAGACTATCAATATAATTCCACAATTAAAATCCGAGTTCAAACTAGGAGGCGATTCGATGACTGAGCATAAAAAGGGAAGTCTCAGAGATAGAAAGAAGGCAAAAACGAGAGCCGTTATCCAATATCATGCTTTAGCCTTGTTTGAACAACAAGGCTATGCCAATACGACTGTTGAACAAATAGCCGAGGCATCAGAAATATCGCCGAGTACGTTTTTTCGCTATTTCCCAACGAAGGAATCTGTCGTACTTGACGATGATTATGATCCAATTTTAATTAAAGCATTTCAAGCGCAGTCGAAGGAACTTACACCAATCCAAGCTTTTCGAGGAGCAGTAAATGAGGGGATGTCTTACATTCCAGAGGAAGGGAAAGAAGCACTTCAAGAGAGAATGAAGCTAATTATGTCTGTACCTGAACTCCGTGCAGCAACATTAATTCATGCTAGCGGGACTGCAAAGTTAATTGCAAAGCTGATATCCGAGAGGCTTGGTTGTGATGAGAATGATTTAGCTGTCACTACACTTGCTGGATCTATAATAGGTGCACTTTTTTCAGTGGCATATTATTGTATTCAACATCCTAACGTTAATGTTGTTGACGCTATTGACCAAGCTTTAGCGCAATTGGAATCAGGTTTTAAATAAAAGCGGTAATGGTTTCAGGGTAAGCATCCATACATTCTATGCTCTTAAATCAAATGCTAACTATGGGGTGATTTTGTTGATTGAAGTTGCTAAGCTTAGATATCAATATCCAGGCGTTACTGAAAAAACGATTAGGGGCCTTGATTTCAGTGTGAATAAAGGAGAAATATTTGGCTTTTTAGGCCCATCCGGTGCAGGAAAAAGTACAACACAAAAGATTTTGATAGGACTGTTAAAAAATTACGAGGGTAGCGTGAAAGTTAATTCAAATGAGTTGCATTCTCTAAACTCAACTTACTATGAACAAATAGGTGTTGCATTTGAATTTCCTAATTTCTATCAAAAGTTTACTGCATTAGAAAATTTAAGATTTTTTAACAAAATGTATGCAGAAAAAACGAGTGACCCAGAAAAACTATTAAAGCTCGTTGGCCTTGAGGAATACGCTAATGTGAAAGTGAGTAAATTTTCAAAAGGTATGAAAATGAGATTGAATTTTTGTCGTGCCTTACTTAATCACCCAAACATTTTATTTTTAGATGAACCTACATCTGGGCTTGATCCAGTAAATGCAAAAAAAATAAAAGACCTCATTCTAGCAGAAAAGGAGAGAGGTACGACAATTATTATAACAACTCATAATATGCTGACTGCAGAACATTTATGTGATCGTGTAGCTTTCATTGTAGACGGTACAATTGCGGCAATCGATTCTCCAAAAAATTTAAAGTTATCAAAAGGAAGAAAAATCGTTAAATTAGAATATCGGAACAATCAATCTTGTTATGCTGACGAATTTCCGTTAATGAATCTAGGAGAGAATGAAGATTTTCAGCAAATTATTAGAAATTATGAACTTTTAACTATTCATACACAAGAAGCGACACTTGAAGATATTTTTATTGAAATGACTGGAAGGAGTTTGGCATGAGACTTGTACATGCGGTTGGAATGGATATTCGCTTTCAGATGCGTCAAGGGTTCTATTATGCATACGCATTAGTGTGTCTATTCTATGTGATCGTATTTCACTTTTTACCTGATGCCCATTTGGAAAAAGTCTCTATTGCTATAGTTTTTTCTGACCCTTCTGCCTTAGGCTTTTTCTTTATTGGTGGAATTGTGTTATTAGAGCGTGAGCAATCAACCTTAGATTCGTTATTCGTTACACCACTTCGCATCCATGAGTACCTCATCTCAAAAATAATGTCACTTACTATATTAGCGCTAATGTCGAGTACTTTCACCATGCTCATTTTCCATCATGATCAATTGAATATACTCACCTTTTCTGTAGCAGTGGTGTTAACTTCAATTTTCTTTACCTTACTTGGACTAATTTTAGCTGTAAGGGTTTCTTCAGTGAACGAGTACTTATATTTATCACCTCTATACATCATTGTGTTTTTTCTTCCTTTATTAGAGTATTTCAACATTTATGATACATGGCTTATGAATTTATTACCGACAAGAGCTACACTGTTGTTACTTGATGGCAGTCTCGATATAATAACTGTTTCACAGTTCATATATGCTTGTATCATTCAAGCTGTTTGGATATTGGTCGTTTATGTATTTGCATATAAGGCTTTTTATAAATTTATTGTGTTACGTATAGGAGGGAGCAAATAATGAAACGAGTAGCTGCATTAGCTGTACAAGACGCTAGAAATATTATTAAAGACCCGATACTTGTCATCGCAATTTGTTTTCCCTTTATTTTAGGATTGACTGCACGGTTCGTCTTACCAGTTATTCAGAGCTGGGTACTTGGCACATTTCAATTTGATCTATCAAATCATTATCCCTTTATTATTAGTTTGTTATTATTAATGACGCCTTTATGGATGGGAGTGTTAATGGGGTTTATTTTATTAGATGAAAAAGATGAAGCTGTTGATCTTTATTTTGCTGTGACTCCATTAACGAAGTCTGGGTACTTCATGTTCAGGGTTTTTAGCCCAGCTGTTCTAACATTCTTTCTATCTTACATAGTTATTATGTTACAAGGTTTAGTACCTTGGCATGTTATTAATTTTTTCCCAATTGCAGTCATGTTGGCATTGGAAGCACCGTTACTATCACTTATTATGGTTACTGTTGCATCAAATAAAGTAGAAGGGTTAGCAATTTCGAAGGTCCTTACACTAATGTTTTTCACACCTGTCCCACCATATATTTTTCACAATAGTTGGACGATGTTGTTTGGAATTGTACCCTTTTATTGGCCAGCAATCATCTTTATGGAGGATAGTAATCGTGTAGCTTTATTATATGCTATCGGTCTTCTTGTTCATATCATATGGCTAAATATAGTGATGAAAAAGTATTTAACAAGGGTTAGCTAATTATATTGCGTTCATTAGTCGTACTAACTGATTTAAAATAGAGGTTATTGTTATAATATGTCATACGAAAATAGCTATATATTGATAACCAAATATCCATAAATAATCTATGTGATCATATAAGTATAAAATAATAATATTATGTAAACTAATATATGTTCTTCTTATTATTTTTTAATAGTAAACGTAACTGCACAATAACATGTTAGACTATTTTTTAAGTTTTTTGCGTAATGTTGAAATACTAATTAATAATAGAAGTAATATTGGGAGTAAGAATGCGATAATGAACTCAGCTGAACGAAGAAAATAAATCCACTTTTCTAATTCAACTTGAGTATTTACTACAATTGTGCATAGAAAAGAAACGAGCAATAAGCTTATGATCGAAAGTCTTGGAGAAATTTTAGGAATTGCATGTTGGATTAACTGGTCGGCCCCCCAAAAAAATACAATAATCGTAATGAGTACTTCAAACAAAAATAAATGGATTACGATCCCTTCAACTCGCTCTATAAAAGGGAACTCAATATACTCAAACATCGTTAATAACGGATACGTTTCATTAGATAATTGGTCATAGCTAAAGAAACCGAATGAAATTAGACACGTTATGGAATATATGAAAGTAAGCAATAATTGAGAAAATAAAACTGGCTTAAAAGCTCCTTTTAATTTTGCGATATACGGTATTAAAAATAATGACATTTCGATACCTAAGAAGTGCAATGCAACTTGATTACCTTTTTTTAACAGTTCTTTCTCTCCCTCAAAAATAAAGGGTGTTAATCTTGTTAGTCTAAATTCCCCTAGATTATATCCCAATACGAAAACAATTAAAATTGTTATAAAAAAAACAACTGTAGCTTTTGCAATATGGTATATACCACTCCTAACGAGCCAGTAGGTGATAAGTAAAACCATAATAACAAATAATGATGGTGGCATTGTCGGATAATATTGCATACCTATTATTAATTGAAAGTTTTTAGCTATTAAGATGCTAAGTGAACTATAAATTAAAGCAATAATAATATAAAATGGCTTTACTAAGAAGTTGGGTAAATGACTGTTAAAAATCTGGAAGATCGATTTACCTTTACTATAATGAAATACAAGCCCTATTAGTAAAATATTCACTACGAAAATCATTGATACTATACTTATTCCAATCCAGCCGTTCGTTCCAAAAGCTTCTGCTGTAACACGAGGTAAACTAAAAATACCTACACTAATTTGAGTCATGTAGATAAGTATTGCAACTTGATAAGGAAAAAGTTTTTCTTGCATGATTGTTCTCCTATATTTTGAAACAGGAAATATTTCTTATTTTTGTATAGTATTAACTACAAAGATAGAAGATATGTATTTTTTACTAGGATTTTGAAAACAATTAATAATAGGACTAATATAAGTGTCATTTCTGACTTATATAGTCCTTTTTATTTGTATGATTAATACTCAACATAAATTTGTGGTGATTATATTGAGTGATTGTATAACGTGTTCGCGTAGAGGATAATAAAGATTTCGTTCAGCACTAAATTAAGCTGTATATCGCATGCTTTTATGCAACTAATACACACGTAAAATGACAACGTTAAGGTAGTTCACCTTCTAAAAACCATCTCAATATACCTAGAGCATTTGTACATCAATCATTAGTCAAATGATCTATCCATCATTAAGTAGAGCGATTGCTTTTTTCTTCGTTTCGCTTTGGATATGTGCATAAATTTGAGTAGTTGCAACAGATTCATGCCCTAATAAATTTTGAATCGTTAATACATCAACCCCTTGCTGAGCTAGCTCTGTTGCAAAACTATGTCGGAGTTTATGTGCAGTAATATGTTTGTATGTCAAAAATGGCAGGTGTTCCTTTGCTCTAATTAGATGGCGGTTGATCATTTTTTGTACTGCACTAACTGAAATTCCGAGTTTTAGTTTTTTCCATTTAAAATCATAACCGACAAAGAGTGGATCATTTGGTTTTTTGGGACGAATGTCTTCATCAAGCTTATGTAGATACAATTGTATATTGTTAAGTGTGTCGTCTGATAAGGGGACACTTCTTTGTTTACTACCTTTACCGATGACTGTAATTTCCTTCCGATGCCATGAAATATTATGTACTTGTAAGCTACATAATTCTGAAATCCGTAGTCCTGTCATCATCATTAAGTGAATGATTGTAATGTCTCTATATTTAAATAACTGTTGATAAGTTTTCTCCCTGTTAGATTTATAATTATCTTCGTTATTGATAAATGTTAATAATTCACTACATTCCTGTTTTGTTAAGAATACCGGCTCAGAACGTCCTACTTTAGGTCTTTCGATCCCTTCAATTGGGTTACTTATAATTACATCTTGTTGCTGCAAATAAGAGAAGACAGATTTTAACGCTGATAATTTTCTATTAATTGTTTTTGGATTATTTTTTTGTTCAATCGCAAGATAACGAACGTAATTTCTAACGCCTGATGGCTCCAAAGCTATAAAATCATCCAACGTAATGTCATTCATATTAAGCTCAATACTCGCTTTTTCGATCACGTACTCGAAGAAAAACTTGAAGTCGTATATGTAGCGTTGAATTGTATTTGTTGAATAGTTTAAAGAAATTCTACTTATTAAATATGCCTGTATAAATTGAGGCATGTTAGAAAAATAGTGATAGTTTTTTTCGACATCAGTATAGTCATTGTCAATTGCTAAAGTTTGTAGTTCATCTGATTGATTAATCTTATGAAAGATTGACATAATCGGTCACCCTTAACTATGAGTCTATAATATTCGTATTACTAGTTCCGTGAAATATATGTTTCATGGAACTATTATATAGAAAGAACTAATAAACGTCCATACTTTACGTTTAAAATACATAAATTCCATTAAAAAGGGTATATTTTAGCTGTAAGAGGTTTTATCTCGGTTTAGACGTATGCTATTATAATCTGATTTCAGTGAGCTTATATCTAAAACTGAAAGGTCGTTTTTTCTGAAGAAAAATCATTGTCACAAATTAGACAAATTATATGTGATTCAAATCACAAGCTGAGGTCTTAGTTTTTACTATAATTACATTGTAAACGATAATAACAACTTGACTAGGAGAGATAGAAGATGCTAGATCAAAAAACAATTGAAATTATTAAATCAACAGTTCCAGTACTTGAAGAACATGGTGAAGCTATTACAACTAGATTTTATGAATTAATGTTTGGAAATCATCCTGAATTATTGAATATTTTTAATCACGCTAATCAAAAGCAAGGTAGACAACAAAAAGCATTAGCTAGTGCAGTATATAATGCGGCAAAATATATTGATAATTTAGAAGCCATTATTCCTGTGGTGAAGCAAATTGGCCATAAACATCGAAGTTTAGGAATTACAGCCGAACAATATCCGATAGTAGGTAAGCATTTGTTATTAGCTATTAAAGATGTGTTAGGTGACGCCGCGACAGATGAAATCATGAATGCATGGGAAAGAGCATACGGTGTGATAGCAGATGCGTTTATTTCAGTTGAAGCCGATATGTATAATGAAGCTGAACAAAGCCATGGTGGTTGGAAAGGTTTTAGGAAGTTTATTGTAGATAAAAAGGTCAAGGAAAGTGATGTCATCACATCTTTCTATTTAAAACCAGAAGATAAACAAGCTATTTCTAGCTTTATACCAGGTCAATACATTAGTGTAAAATGTAGCATTGATGGTGAAGAATACACTCATATTCGCCAGTATAGTTTATCAGATGCTCCAAATAAAGGGCATTATCGTATAAGTGTTAAAAGAGAAACGGGACTGGGGGATATTCCTGACGGTAAAATTTCTAATTATTTACATGATGACGTACAAAAAGGGGATATATTAAACCTCAGTGCCCCAGCTGGTGATTTCGTACTTAATACTGAAGTACAAAATGATGTTGTCTTATTAAGTGGAGGGGTAGGAATTACACCAATGGTAAGTATGCTTAATACGATCGCGGATACTCAACCTGAACGTAAAGTTACTTTTATCCATGCGGCTATTAACGGAAATGTTCATGCGATGAAAGATGAGGTAAGTGCTGTTACGTCAAAAAATGAACAAATTTCAGCATACTATAGCTACAATGCTCCAACGGTAGATGATATAAATAATAAAGCCTTTGACCATGAAGGATTCATTACACTAGAGTGGTTACAACAAATAGTTCATAATACAAACGCTGATTTTTATTTCTGTGGTCCTCTTCCATTTATGAAAACAGTGTATCAGTTACTAAAAGAAATAGGTGTACCACAAGACAACATTCATTATGAATTCTTCGGCCCTGCGAGTGATTTGGAAGGATAATGATTGTGCCTAAAAGAAGATTATCATTATAATTTGAGTGGTAAGATGCATGGGTTACTCATCATGATCATAGCCATCGATATTAATAAAAACATAACAAAAATAGCCACCTCCTATGTAGGTGGTTATTTTGTTTTGGAGCAAAGCAGTGAGGTAAGGTTCCATCTTTAACCAAAAAACAACAATCAATGCTAAATAGCCTAGTTTAAAAATTAGCCCAAAGATTTTGTGGAGGTATGTAGTTTGTATAAACTACTTGTTTGGCGTACTATAAATAATCATAAGCAACCTATAGCAGTGGTGGATGTAATTCATAAATAAATCAGGCTTTTTTCGGAAACTTTGTTGAAACTCTTACCAAACTAGCATAGTAAGAAGGGGGTTAATACATTTAACATTGTTTTTTAGAGATCGATAGTGGTATACATTCCATTACTTGATTGGGAAACAACAATCAAGTCGTTAAAATCCATAAACTACAACTGGCCGAGCTCGTTTACATATGATATATCTTTAAAAACTAAAATAAGTTTAGATTATTTAATCAAAGGTTAGAACTTAACTAAGCGCAAGAAATACAAAGATAGGATGAATATGAGATGAAAATATTGATTGTGGAAGATGATAAGACGATTGCTTCAGGGCTTGAATATTCTTTGCAAGAAGAAAACTATTCTACAATTCTTTGTCATGATGTTGCATGTGCGAAAAAGGAGCTCTCAGATCAATTAGACGAATTAGCGTTATGTTTGTTTGATTTATCTCTGCCTGATGGCAGTGGGTATGATTTATGCCGTATTGTGAAAAAACAAGCTGATGTTCCGGTGATTTTTTTAACTGCGGTTGATGATGAAGTTAATGTTGTAATGGGTCTAGACATGGGCGCAGATGATTATATAACTAAGCCGTTTCGTATTCGTGAGCTACTTTCAAGGATCAGATCAGTTTTACGAAGATACCAAAAGCAGACACAGACAAAATCTGTCATTACAATAGAAAATGTTCAAATTAATATAAATGAAGGAAAAGTGTATAAAAATGGAGTGGAAATTACCTTGACAGCTTTAGAATATCGTCTCTTACTTATCTTCGCTAACCATATCGGTCAAGTTCTTTCAAGAAACCAGCTATTGGAACAGATTTGGGATGTTGCAGGGGATTTTGTAAACGATAACACTTTAACCGTTTATATTAAGAGACTACGTGAAAAGCTAGAGGATCACCCCCAAAAACCGACGATAATCAAAACAATTCGTGGGTTAGGGTATAGGGTTGGTGAATAGCTTGTTACGTCATAAAGAGGTACAAATGTTTTTATTTATTATGTGTTTGATTAGTCTTTGTGCAACGATGCTTGGTGGTTTGTTGTCAATTAGTGCAATGGTACTTATTTTCATATGTTCAGCAATGTTAATTGGTATCACCCTCATTTTTACACACCGGAGATACCGAGAAATAGAAATGCTCTCTCATTATTTGCGCCGAATTAGCTCAGGTGATTACACTCTTGATGTCCGTGATAACGAAGAAGGTGAGTTAAGTATACTAAAGAACAATATTTATAAGGTCACGTCAATGCTATCGGAGCATAAATCTCTATTGCAACAAGATAAAAGCAAGCTTACTGATGCTATTTCAGATATTTCCCACCAGCTTAAAACCCCGCTCACCTCAATGATGGTAATGACAGATTTGTTAAGTGATGATGAGCTGCCAACAGCAAAAAGAGATGAATTCACTCATAATCTACGTATTCAAATTGAGCGTATTGAATGGCTTGTTTCCTCATTATTAAAGATATCTAAAATCGATGCAGGAACGGTTCAATTCAAAAAGGATCGAATAAACGTGAAGAACCTTATCCAAAAATCAATAGATCCTGTTTTGATTCCGATGGATATTAAAGAACAAGTATTATCAATTAATGGTGAAGACACAACATCTTTTCTTGGGGACCTTAACTGGTCAGCCGAAGCTGTTATAAATATATTAAAAAACTGTGTGGAACACTCGCCTGACGGTGGTGTAATCACCATTTCTTTTTCAGAAAATGCGCTGTTCACTGAACTCATCATTGCTGACAATGGTAAAGGGATTCCAAAGGAAGACATACCTTATATTTTCAAACGTTTTTATAAAGGAAAAAATGCCAATACCGATAGTATCGGTATTGGTCTAGCGATAGCTTACAGTATCATTACTAGTCAAAACGGTGATATTGAGGTTCAGAGTAAGGAAGGTGAGGGAACACGCTTTTTGATTAAGTTTTATAAACAAGTTATATAATATCAGTAGGTGACTATATTGTCATTTTAGAGTCATTGGATAGTCATTTTAGACAGTTATATTAGAAGTACGTCGACTTTTGGAGGTTATACCATTGGAAATTTTAAAAATAGATAATCTGTCTAAAATATACGGTAAAGGTGACACGGCAGTTAAAGCACTTGATGATGTTACATTTTCGATTCATAAAGGTGAATTTGTCGCAATTATTGGACCGTCAGGATCTGGGAAGTCAACACTACTTCATATGCTGGGAGGTGTCGACAGACCTTCAAGCGGAAAAGTAGTAGTCGATAACACCGATATTTATCAGCTAAACGAGACTCAATTAGCTGTTTTTCGGCGAAGGCAAATAGGCTTAATTTATCAATTTTATAATCTAATACCGATATTAACCGTTGAAGAAAATATTACGTTGCCATTATTACTCGATGGACATAAAGTAGATAACAAGCTACTTAATGAAATCGTTACGACCATAGGGCTAAATAACCGCTTAGGATATTTACCAAATCAACTTTCAGGTGGACAACAACAACGAATATCGATCGGAAGAGCATTGATTAGTAATCCGACCATTATGTTAGCGGATGAGCCGACAGGTAACCTAGATAGCAAGAACAGTAATGAAGTAATAAATTTATTAAAACTGTTTAATAAAAAATATAACCAAACATTGATCGTCATTACACATGATGAAAAAATTGCTTTGCAAGCAGATCGAATTATATCTATTGAAGATGGAAGAATTGTCAAAAACGAGGTCATTCGTCCATGAATATTATTAACAAACTAACCCTCAGGCATTTGAAGAAAAATAAAAGGCGTACAATCGTAACCATTATTGGGATCGTTATTTCTGTTGCAATGGTGACGGCTGCAGCGACGCTTACGACCTCATTTATAAGTGCCTTGCAAGAAAATGCGATGGAACAAACTGGGGAATGGCATGTTGTCTACAATGATATTAATAAAGATCAGATTGAAAGTATTAAACAGGATGAGAATATAAAGGCAATGTCGCTTGCTAATGATGTTGGGACTGCTCTTTTAGAAGGAACACATAACAAAAGTAAGCCTTATTTATTTGTAAAAGAATATAATACGCAGGCATATAACCAATTTCCGTTTGAATTACTTGCTGGAAGATTCCCCACAGCAGATCATGAAGTCGTTATTTCTAAAGATCTCGCAACAAATATAGGTGGAAAATATGAAGTTGGTGACCGATTAACATTAGAAATAGGAGAACGATATGTAACTGGCGAGAGTGCTAGCGAACCTTTAGACCAAATGGTACCATTACAAAAGGCAGAAGGGGTTAACATTGAAACATTAATAAATACAAAAACACAAACTTATACAATTGTTGGGGAGATTGAAAGTCCATCATGGGATACAACATTATCTACACCTGGATATATGATTATTAGCTATTTGGATGAGAATTTATTTCCAGCAAACAAAACAGTTGATGCATATATTGCTCTAGATAAAGTCAGTCAATCTTTATATGATACCTCGAGTTCTTTAGCTGAAAAAAATAATATCGATGCTGATAAGATCCAATATAATACTCACTTGTTGAATTATTATGGTGTGACAGGTAAAGAAAACTTAAGAATGACCATCTTTGCTTCAGAAATCATTATTATAGTGGTAATTGTAGCTGGATCGGTAGCCTTAATTTATAATGCCTTTACCATAAGTTTTGCTGAACGTGCTCGATATTTAGGCATGTTAAGCAGTGTAGGAGCAACAAAGATTCAAAAACGTAATTCTGTTTTGTTCGAGGCAGCAATTGTCGGCTTCATTAGTATCCCAATAGGTATTATTATAGGGTTAATAGGTGTAATGATTACTCTCTCAATCATTAACACATTCATACAACAATCGTTAAATATAGATGAAAAACTATTAACACTAACCGTTACGCCAATGTCAATGTTGGTTGCAGTGGGTGTTTCACTACTTACAATCTTTATATCATGTTATTTACCAGCTCGGAAAGCTTCAAAAGTTTCAGCTATTGATGCCATACGCCAAACGCAAGATGTCAAGCTAACAGGGAAAGAAATTAAAACATCCAAAATTATTCGGAATTTGTTTGGAATTCAGGCTGAAATCGCTTTGAAAAATGTAAAGAGAAATAAAAAAAGGTACCAAATAACGATCTTTTCTTTTGTGGTGAGCATTATCCTTTTTATATCGGTTTCTTTTTTTACCGATCATTTACAAAAATCAATAGAACTTTCACAAAGGAACGTTAATTATGACATTCAAGTAACAACTAGAAATGAAGATACAACAATGTTAAAGTCTTTATCTACGCTAGATTATGTAACGAGTGCTAGTATTGTAAAAAAAATGCATCTATACTCTTGGATCGATGCTAACTTCGTACCTGAGGACGCTAAAAAACGGATAGGTCCTGCAGATAAAAAAGAAGGGGGAAAAATCCTTTATAGAGTAGATGTAAATGTACTCGATGAAGATAGCTTCGTTGAATATGCTAAGTCAATTAATGTAGACTCCGAAAAGTTGAAGAATTCGGATCAGCTTAATGTGATATTGATAGATACATTTAAACACATAGATGAAAATACGCAGCAAATAATTGAAGAAAAATCTATTTATGCACAACCTGAAATGAAAATAAGTTTAATTGACAAAGTTTTTGGAACAGGGAAACAAGCAGGGGAAACATTTATAAATTCTGTCCAAATAGCAGCCGTCACAGACCAATTTCCAATGGGGGATATTACTTTAGATTTCCTAGAATTTGAAATCATCATACCAGAAAGCTTAGTGGAACAACTGTTTCCTACTAATTATGTTCAAGACTTTTTTACGGATCTCTATTTAACATCTTCAGATCCAATGCAAACATATACTGAAATCGAAGAGCTAAATGATGCCAATTTCTCTATTTATAGTTCTCATGTAGAACGAAAACAAAACAAACAGCTGATGCTATTAATTAAAGCATTTTCCTATGGATTTACGATACTCATAACAGTGATATCAGTTGCAAATATATTTAATACGATTTCAACTAGTATTGCTTTACGTAAAAGAGAATTTGCAATGCTAAAATCAATTGGTATGACTTCTAAAGAGTTTAACAAAATGATTAATTATGAAAGTTTCTTTTACGGAATAAAGTCTTTGTTATATGGCTTACCAATTAGTATCGTAATCATCTATGCCATTCACCGGGCCATGATGAACACAATCAAACTTGAGTTTTCGATCCCTTGGGCGGATATGATAATTGTTATTATTGCTATATTTTTAATTGTAGTTGTATCTATGCTGTATTCCAGTAATAAAGTAAAAAAAGATAATATTATTGATGAATTAAAAATGGAGAATATATAGGTTATAAACGTAGTCTTGGGAAAGCACCTTCCTGAGACTACTTTTGTTATATGACTGAAAATTATTAATGAAAACATCCGTAGGTGTGTTTAATAACGGTTTCAATCTGGTGTCGCACACATTAATGAATGTCATACAAAACTAACACAATATAACATTTGATTAGTAAACCTATTAAATTTATGCTGTCCAATTTAAGTAAAAATACCAACATGGTTTCAAAAAGAAGAAAGATTGCTGTAGGCACTTTTCGTAAGCTGAATTCCTTTTCAATAAAATTTAAACAGGTAGCTAGTAGTTTTATAATTATAACAAGAATTCTAAAGAAGAAAAAAGCCAAGAACGCTACTTAAATACTTGTTTATTTTGTTAGTGTGTAACACTAGAGCAGAAGGATCTATATGTACAACATAGAAGATAAAAACATTGAATATTTAAAATATTTTTACAATGTGTATGGATACATATACACATAACTAACAAGCTCTTATCACCGTCCATAACTAAATACAGATTATTTATCCTTCAACAAAAATCCCTGTTTTTATCACACATCTGTATATGAGCACGTAATCCAATTTGTACATTGACCTCAAATACTTTGATACACATTTACCTTGGCACACATCTTGCAAAATACATATGTAAGAGCGTGGAACAATTGTAATCACTCTATGACAGCATCCACAGAAGATTGCAATAAAGGTTACCGGTAATGTTTCCGTAACTCAAGGCTCACGCAAAAATAAGAGGAGGGGAAATTATGAAAAAGAGAACAAGTTGGTTAATGGTTATGTTAACAGTTGTATTGGCAGTCGTACTTGGTCTTGCTGGTTGCAATAGTGAAGGAGCTTCACAGACATCCGATTCATCATCTCAAAAAAGTAACGAAAGTAGTAGTGATAATAACAATAAGGAAGCTGAAAGTACGAATAGTGAACAAGTTTATAACACCATTATGAGTGAGCCTACTTCATTAAGTCCTGTCTATGGTGCCTATACTCAAGATTTACTTCTCTTAAATAACATTCAAGAGGGGTTAATGAGAAAAGGACAAGATGGTGCTACTATTGAATATGGCTTAGCAGAAAGTCATGATTTTGAAAATAATACCTATACATTCTATTTAAGAGACGCAACATGGTCAAATGGTGAGCCTATAACGGCTTATGATTTTGAATTCGGTTGGAAGACTGTGATGGATCCACGTAATGCAGCAGAATATGGGTATTTGTTTGAAATTACATTAATTACTGGAGCGGCGGATTTGGTGTATATGGAAATTCCAGAAAACGAGGCTGAAGCTGAAACAGTTATACAAACTGCGAAAGATGCTGTAGGTGTCAAAGCACTTGATGATAAAACACTAGAGATTAAAGTGGATGGAGAAAGCCCAGCGTTTCTAGAGTTACTTGCTTTTCCATCGTTAGTACCAATTCAACAACAGTATTTTGAAGAAGTTGGCGGTGTAGATGTGTATGGAACTGAAGCAAGTAATATGCTTTATGCAGGTCCTTTTGTAGTAGAAGAGTGGTCCCACGATGAAGTAGTTGTTTTAGCGAAAAATGAAAAATATTGGGATAAGGATACGGTTCAACTTGATAAAATCAACATGCCATGGATTTCAGATGATAATACAAGAATGCAAATGTATGAGCAAGGTGATATTGATGGTGTAGCTCTCCCTAGTGATTATATTGATCAATATGCAAATAGTGATGAAGCAACGTTGCGTACAAGAGCAAATACGTGGTGGTTTGTATTAAACCAAGAAGCAGAAGGTCTCCAAGGTGAGTATTTAAGAAATGCAAAATTTCGTGAAGCATTAGCAATTGGCTTTGATCGTGCAGAAATGAGTCAAGTTGCATGGGGAGGAACACAGGTTCCTGCAGGTGGTATCATTCCTCCAGGTATGGCTGGTTCACAATCAGGTGTAGATTTCCGTTCTGAATTCACAGAAAATTCTAATTTGCTTAAATTTGATTTTGATAGAGCTAAACAACTCATTGAAGAAGCAAAAGCTGAGATTGGTGAAGACGTTCCAGAATTTGAATTAATTGTTTATCAAAGTGATGATTGGGCAAAAACAGGACAGTACTTACAACAAAAATGGGGAGAAATCGGTGTCCCATTTACGATAAAACAAACAGACTCCAAAATAAGAAGAGCATTAATGGATAGTAGAGATTACAATTTAGTAGCAGCAGGGTGGACTGCAGATTATGATGAGCCAAGTACGTATTTAGATTTATTTGTTTCAACAGGATCGTTTAACAAAAATGGATATGTAAGTGAGAAATACGATCAAGTACTTGAGGATGTTAGAGCAACGAATGACATGAAAGAGAAATTTAACTTATACGCTGAACTGGAAAGAATTGTTGTGTCAGATTATGCGTATATTCCTCTATCACATGATGGGTATTATAGTTTAGAAAGAACATATGTTGATGGTATTGTCACTCATGCTGTTGGTCCAAGATCATCATACAAATGGGCATCGGTAACAGAAAAGTAAAAAATACAAACTTAACTTCTATTGTTATTGCTTTAACTCGAAAGGTATGTACTAATTTGAATTTCAAAATAATCAAGGTATATGTTTTGTACATTTAACTTGACTACTCTTTTTTCAAGTCACACCAAGATAGGAGATGGATAAGTATGCTAAAGTTTTTCCTCCGGCGTTTATGTTTTATGATCTTAACTTTATGGGTAATATGTACGTTATCATTTTTCTTTATGAAAGCAATTCCTGGAACGCCTTTTGAAGAAGACAAAATTCCACCAGCAGTGTTAGAAAATATGAAAGCAAAGTACGGATTAGACAAACCAATACCAGAACAGTATGCAATATATTTGTCAAATGTTGTACAACTTGATTTTGGTGTATCGTACAGAATAAAAAATAGAGAAGTAACGACTATTATTGCAGAGAAAATTGGACCTTCTGCGGCAATCGGGTTGCAAGCAGTTGCGTTAAGTATCCCATTTGGAATATTACTTGGCATTATTGCTGCGATATGGAGAAATACATTAATAGATTATTTAGCTGTTGGTATTGCCGTATTTGGATTCGCAATTCCAAGCTTTGTAGCAGCAGTACTACTCCAATATGTAGTTGCAGGGAAACTAGAATTATTACCTATTGCGCAATTTGAATCGTATAAACATACGATACTACCTTCGTTAGCAATTGCATTAGGAGGTTTTGCATATTACACAAGGATGATGCGTTCGGAGCTACTCGAAGTATTAGGACAAGACTATATAAAAACTGCAAAATCTAAAGGGTTGTCTCAGCCTCTTGTTCTTATGAGACATGGTTTAAGAAATGCGATGATTCCACTCATCACTAGCTTACCAGTTGTAATCATTTTCAGTATGACAGGCTCGTTAGTCGTTGAAGAAATCTTTGCCATCCCAGGTATTGGTAAGGAATTAGTAACTTCAGTCATAACACGAGATTATACAGTAACGATGGGTTTGACGTTATTTTATGCGATTTTATACATCATTAGTCTATTTATTGTGGACCTATTGTATTCTATTGTTGACCCAAGAATTCGTATCATAGGGGGGACTGAATAGCATGAATACAGATCCTATGATTCAAGATAAGAGATTCCAGCCTTTAGACAAGAGTATCTATAAAGCTGATCATGATAAGCAGTATAAAAGTATGTCTTTTTCTCAAGATGTTTGGCGCCGTTTAAAAAAGCATAAACCAGCCATGATTTCATTGTTTTTCCTAATAGTGATTACTTTTATGGCGTTTGCTGGTCCATATATGAATGAACATGATGCAGACTACCAAAATTATGACAGTATTAAAATGGAACCCACGATGGAAAATGATTATTGGTTTGGCACAGACACATTAGGTCGAGATATGTGGACCAGGACGTGGGAAGGTGCAAAAATATCTCTACTCATTGGTGTTGTCGCAGCAACATTAGATGTTATTTTTGGTGTTGTTTATGGAGCTATTGCGGGTTACTTTGGAGGAAGAATTGATTTTATCATGATGCGTTTTATAGAAATAATCGTAAGTATACCTAACATTATATTTACAATTTTACTATTAATGGTCATTGACCGAGGAATATTAGCTATTATTATCGCAATTGCTCTTACAGGTTGGGTGGGGATGGCCCGCCTCATCCGTGGTCAAGTAATGAGCTTAAAAAGTAGAGAATACGTATTAGCAGCACGTTCTTTAGGAACAAAACCTATGAAACTCATACGTGTACATCTTATTCCTAATATGGTGGGTCCAATGATGGTAAACATGTCTTTTACGATACCGGCAGCTATTTTTGCTGAAGCTGTACTGAGTTTTATTGGTTTAGGTGTACCATTACCAGATGCGTCTTTAGGATCTTTAGTCAATGATGGAAGAAAGTTACTTCTTTTAGAACCACACTTGTTATTTTTCCCAGCAACGATTATTACTTTGATTATTCTTTCGTTCAGTATTTTTGGAGACGGTTTACGTGATGCAGTAGATCCAAGACTTCGAAAATAACAGAAATGTTCCATGTTAATTTATTCAATGTACTAAATATCAATATCCTTATAATCAACTATTTTTTTCAGCTTAGGGGGGTATAGACTTAATGAAAAAGCTATTAGAAGTAAAAGATTTATACTTTTCTTTTGATACATTTGAAGGTGAAGTTGAAGCAATACGAGGAGTAAGCTTTGAAGTGAAGAAGGGAGAAGTAATCGCCTTAGTAGGAGAATCAGGTTCTGGAAAAAGTGTTACGTCTCAAACCATTGTCGGGTTAAACCCAATGCCTCCAGGGCGCTATAAATCAGGTGAAATACTATTCGAAGGAAAAGATATATCCAAACTAAACGATAAAGAACTGCAAAAAGTACGTGGCGCTGAAATATCAATGATTTTCCAAGACCCGATGACTTCGTTAAACCCAACAATGAAGATTGGCAAACAAATTAGCGAGGGTCTAATAAAGCATCAAGGGTTATCAAAGGAAGCTGCTAAACAAAAAGCCATTCAAATGCTTAGTTTAGTAGGTATTCCTAACCCTGAAAAACTATTAAATAATTACGCACATCAATTTAGTGGCGGAATGAGACAACGTGTCATGATTGCCATTGCATTAGCTTGTAACCCGAAGCTGTTAATTGCAGATGAACCCACTACTGCACTTGATGTAACGATACAAGCTCAAATTATAGATTTAATGAAAGATTTACAAAAAAAGATCGATACATCCATTATTTTAATTACACATGACCTAGGAGTTGTAGCTAATATTGCACAGAGAGTCATGATTATGTACGCTGGAAAGATTGTTGAACAAGGCTTTTTAGAAGAAATATTTTATAACGCTAGGCACCCTTATACATGGGGATTGTTAAAGTCTGTCCCCCGTCTAGATTCGAGGGAACACGGAAGGTTAGCATCAATTCCTGGTACACCACCACCATTGAATAACCCACCTAACGGCTGTCCATTTGCAGAGCGCTGTGATTATGCTATGAAAATTTGTGCCGAAGAATATCCTTATGAAACTACTAAATCACTAACTCATAAAGTAGCTTGTTGGCTTGAGGATCCAGCGGTTCCTCCGATACATCAGCCTATGCATATAGGAGGACATGTATAATGGGAAACGTTAAGCCGTTACTAAAAGTGAAGAATTTACACAAAGAGTTTAAAGTTGGAGGAGGTCAGAAGCTTAAAGCAGTAAATGACGTATCTTTTACTGTAAATGAAGGTGAAACTTTTGGTTTAGTAGGAGAGTCAGGTTGTGGAAAATCAACAACAGGAAGAACAATATTGCAGTTATATGAAGCTACAAGCGGTGAAATTATATTTGATGGTGAAGACATCTTAAAAATGGACAATAAAAGAAAAAGAGCCTTACACAGTGATATCCAAATGATCTTTCAGGATCCATATGCATCATTAAATCCAAGGTTAACAGTCACTGAGATCATTGCTGAAGGAATGGATGCACAAAAAATGTACAAAAAGAATAAAAAGGCAAAGCTTGCACGAGTATACGAGTTGTTAGAATTGGTTGGCTTAAATAAAAATCATGCAAACAGGTATCCACACGAATTTTCTGGTGGACAGCGTCAGCGTATAGGTATCGCTAGAGCACTAGCAGTTCAGCCGAGATTTATTATAGCAGATGAACCAATATCAGCGTTAGATGTATCTATCCAAGCACAGGTTGTTAATTTATTTCAAGAATTACAGGAAAAGCACAAGCTAACTTACTTATTCATCGCTCATGATTTAGCGATGGTCAAACATATATCTGATCGCATTGGTGTCATGTATCTCGGTAAACTAGTTGAAGTAGCAGAAAGTTTAGAATTGTATGAGGATCCACTTCATCCGTATACACAGGCTCTACTTTCAGCTATACCTATCCCAGATCCAGATATTGAACAAAGCAGGGAACGTATCGTTCTGCAGGGAGACGTGCCAAGTCCAATGAACCCTCCTAGTGGCTGTCATTTTCGCACAAGATGTCCTTATGTCAAAAAAGAATGCGAAGAAATAAAACCTGAGCTGGTGGAGGTCAAAAAAGGTCATTTTGTTGCTTGTCATTTATATGAATAGCATGTCAGAAATACATTATGTTGAACATCTAAATCTTTAATAATCTATGTTCAATATTTACTAATGAGCTCTTGTTGTCATTTAATAGTTATGTTATTTAATGTTGTAAAACGAGATTTTTTAGAACATTATATGCAACTAGACACGAGCTGTATATGAAATTAATAACAACAACCTATGCAGATAGATCATTACTCATTGTAAGAAAGGAAAGATATTTGTGTATTCTTACAAACATACAAAATACATCTTAAGTATTTTTATATTACTGTTATGTATCGTGTTAAGTTTCTTATTTGTCAATGATAAAGGTTTTATATTTACTCTAACAAACTACACATTTATATTTGGATTACTTATGTTAACGCTTTGCACGATTTTTTATTTATTGGAGCGTTGGTTCACTCCTGTTTTTTTGATGAGTTCGGGTAAAGATTTTCGGTCGAAAGAAAAACATGCTAACAGCTTAGTAGATTACAAGGTTGATCCTGATACGATAAAAGAGCAAGAACAGCAACAAATGCAAAAAAATATTCTTAAAAAAGAAATAGTCAACATTCAGTTAACAGTCGCAGTTACCTTACTTACTGTTGCGGTTGTGCTAAACCTTGTTTACTATCTGATTCAATAAGAGATAGGTTATAATGTGGTTGGACCTTCAGATTTTTCCATATTCTAAATTATTAGTTTCATCCTTGTTAATTTATAAAACTTACACACGAAGATAAATAAATGAGCATAACAAAAGGGAGTCTTATAGATTACATTCTAAATCTTATTACTCCCTTTTTATTTATGTCTGAATGAAGTACTTTTTTCCCATTTATTGTAGTTATCATACTAAGCACAAAACATGTATACTCCAACATTTCGTGGCATCTTTTCTTCTATATAGCGATGACTTTTGATAGAAAAACGTATTTATAATCTAGTATAGGAACGATAGTAGCAAAGTTTTCGAATAGAGTTTTTTTAAAAAAAATTGAAAATGTAATAAGAACAAAGTTCTTTATAATTAACAAAGTTATGCTTCCAACTTTGTTATATTATTTATCCAATTATTATTTTTATATCGTATCCACAAAAAGATTGCTCTAAATAAGTTATCTAAACCAATTGCAATCCATATGCCCGCAATTCCAAAACCAAAGTATAATCCTAGTAGATAAACACCTAGTGTTCTAATTAACCAGATCCCGATTGCAGTTGTATACATCGGAAATTTAGTATTTTCACCGCCTTGATAAATGCCTGTTAAGATGAGAACAAATGCAAGAACCGGCTGAATAAATGCATCTATTTTCAATGCAAGAGTGATTTGTTGAATAACATTAGTATCTGTTGTGAAAAATGATGCTGCCCATTCTCCAAAGAAGAAGAGTAGTAGACCAAAAATAGTCATAGCAATCGTGCCAATTAGAATCGAATAATTCCCATACCTTTGTGCTCCTGCAAAATCTTTTTCTCCAAGCTTTTGACTGACTAATGTGGTAGCTGCTGTTGCAAATCCATACCCAATCATATAAGAAAATATTTCAATATTTCCTGCAATTTGGTGGGCTGCGAATGTGTTTGTTCCAAGAGCAACAATCATCCCAAAGTAAAGCACCTGGCCGACTCTCATAACAAGTCTTTCTCCAGCAGCTGGGGCACCTAATGTAATTAATTGTAGCTGGGACTTTTTATTAATCTTCCAATTTTTTTTCTTAAATGCAAGAATGTTCGATTTTGCTAAGTAGATTGTTAAGCCAATTACACCAATAAACCTAGAAATGACAGTAGCAAAGGCAGCGCCCGCAAGGCCGAAAGAAGGGATAAATAAAAATCCAAAAATCAGAATATAATCTAATAATATATTTAATAGGTTGATCGTAACACTTATTTTCATGGGTGTTTTAGTATCACCAGTTCCTCGCATAATGCTACTAAGTACAAACATTAGTGATATTAAAATTGAAGGGATGGCTACAATTTGAAAATATGTAACTGCAGCGCTTAACACATCGTGTTCTACACCCATTAAGAGTAATAGAGATTCAGCAAAGAATATCGATATAACACCAAAGAAAATACCAAATAATGTCGCCAAAATAATGGCCTGTTGGCCAATTTGACTCGCTTTTTCCTTGTTATTTGCTCCTATATTTTTCGCTACGTAAACATTAGTCGCAACCCCTAACGACATAAATACTGCAAAATAAATAGCCAAAATAGCGTTCGTAACTCCGACAGCAGACACTTCAATTAAACCAAGCTTTGAAACAAATAACGTATCTACAAATCCAAGTATTGTTTGAAAAAAATTCTCGATTACTGCTGGTAATGCTAGAGCTAAAATTGTGATGATTAAATGTTTTGTAGTTTCCGATGAATTCTTTTGTTGTTCAATTTGATGCTCCATTAATATACCTTCCTCTAACGTATAAATTTGTCAATAGCGTCGTTTAATTTATCCATTACTTGATCATCACCTTCTTTGACAGCTTCGACTACACAACCCTCAAGGTGGTCCTTTAGTATCAGTTTGCCACAATTGTCAAGTGCTGAACGAATAGCGGCTATTTGAATAAGTAGATCACCGCAATCTCTATCTGATGCAGCCATATCTTTCACAGAACGAACATGTCCTTCAATCCTGGCTAACCGATTTACTATACTTTTGCGATGTTTATGATGTTCTGACATATGTTATCACCTCACTGATCACTATATCCCCTAGGGGGGGTTATTTGCAAGCCCAAAAATACGATTTAATCAAATATCTTCATAGCATAAACTATTTCCCATTTGCTATAAGTTTACTAAGTGAAGCGCCCATCATAGAGAAATAACTGTATAGTCCACAAAAAAAGTAAAATAATTTTTTATATAGAAAGTATTGACATTTTATTCAAAAACATTTAAGTTAGTTACATAAGTAGCTAACCAATGAAGGAAGGAACCATTATGGATCAAAAATTAAACAGTGAAAAACCCATTTTTTCTCAAATCGCTGAAAATATTGAATCAAGTATCTTAGATGGGTCTATTAAGGAAGGGGAAAAAGTACCTTCTACAAATGAGTTTGGCAAATATTATCAAATTAACCCTGCTACAGCAGCAAAAGGAATTAATCAGCTTGTGGATCAAAAGATATTATTTAAAAAAAGAGGGATAGGTATGTTTGTCACAGATGGTGCAAAAGAAATGATTTTCGAGAAGCGGAAAAAAGATTTTTACAATGATTACATCATTCCATTAAAAGCTGAAGCAAATAAGCTTGGTTTATCTAAGGAAGAACTTTCTATTTTGATTAACAAGGAGGAAGAATGATGAAAATATATACACAAAACCTTAGTCAGAAGTATGGTTCCAAAACAGCATTACACAACCTTAACATCACGCTTGAGGAGGATAAAATTTATGGGCTATTAGGTAGAAATGGGGCAGGGAAGACGACATTTATGCAAATACTTGCAGGTCATATATTACCAAGTAAAGGTAAAATATTAATTAATAACGAACAACCTTTCAATAATCGAAACGTGTTAAAAAGTGTTTGCCTAATTAATGAAAGTAATAATTTTAAAAGAAAATTAAAGCTTAAACATGTACTACACGTTGCATCTAAATTTTATCCAACATGGTCAAAGCAAACAGCCGATCATTTACTACATGTGTTCAATTTAGACCCGAATATGAGTGCTAGATCATTGTCTAAAGGGATGGAATCTGCATTAGGTATCATCATAGGACTTTCAAGCGGAGCAAAAATTACCATTTTTGATGAACCGTATATCGGTTTAGATGCATCAGCACGATATAAGTTTTATGATCTTTTACTAGACGAGTATAAAAGGAATCCTCGAACGTTTATTTTATCAACCCATCTAATTGATGAGGCGAGTAATTTATTTGAAGAAATTTTGTTAATCCAGGAGGGGGAGTTGCTCCTACACAAAACGGCAGATGAATTACAAGAAATGAGTCTTCAAATAAGTGGGAATATACAAGCAGTTAATGAGTATTGTCATGAAAAAAATGTTATTTTTGAGAATGAGATGATTGGAAGAAAAACAGCTATGTTATTTGGTGAAAAATTAAACATCCAAGAGGCAAAATTAAAAGGCTTAGATGTAGGGCGGTGCAATATTCAGGAATTAATGGTTCACTTGACAGAAAAAGAAGGGGGACGCTTATATGCATAATGATATTCGAGCAACCTTAAATTATTTTATTTATGATTTTCGCTTCACGATAAGTATCTTTTGGGTTGTGTTGTGTTCAAGTTTAGTAGTACTTTCTATAGCTTCATTATCTCTTGACTCAATTGTGAGAATAAATACTAGTTTAGCGGTATACATTTATGCTGCTATTGCTGGATTTTCAATTACTAAAGAAATTTTTCCTAATTGTATTAGAATGGGAGCGACACGGAATAACTACATTATAGCAGCTAGTTTTTTCGCTATTCTTTTAGCCATTTTTATGTCTGCAATGAATTTACTCGTATCTTTTATTTTTCAATTAATAACTACTTCGCCGGAACTATCAAATTTAGCGATATTTTACACTTTAGATGCTACAACATTATCATTTACATGGTTCAATCACTTTTTCATTGACTTTGTCATTTGTCTTTTCATCATATCAGTCGGTTTCTTCTCTAGTGCTATATTCTACAGGTTCGGTCTTATTGGCGGGTTCGTCAACCTAGCTTTGCTAGGTATATTCATTTTAATACCTAACCTCCGTGACTTATTTATAGATTTTGTTATGAGTATAGAGGGGCGCACGATAGACTTAAATTTTGGCGCAGTTACGATAGTTGTAATCACATTTATTTTCCTAACATGGATAGTATTAAGAAGAGCTTCTTTAGTACAAAGTGTATCTAGATAGATAGTTATGGAACGGAAGGATATTTTACGATGAATATACTCTTAGACTTTGTTCCTATTGATATCAAACTAGAACAATAATATGTATTATTATACGTTTTTCGTTGTATTACTTAAGGTTAGCTGATACGAATTATGTTACCTTGTATACTTTCTTAAAAAGAAAAACAACAATTCATACGAAAACAGCTATAAATTAAGTGATAGATGAAATTTCTTACCACTTCAACAAGGTTGCATAATGGGAACACCTGGAGGAATAAGAATTTGAAGCACTAATAATAAAACGATACGATCAATTTTAAAATGATCGTATCGTTGGTAGTTATGAAGGTTAATTTTTCAGGATCTAATTAACCGTCGTAATATGGAAATTGGTTAAAGGACTTCCTAATATAAGTAATAGTTCAATTGTACATCTAGCTTTAGGATCACACTTTTTGATTGAGAATATGTCTATAGCTGAGTAAATAGTAGGCAATGTCGGTCTAATACACTATAAATGCGGCTAATCTGCATAGATATCTATATAATATTCTCGTGCTAATTACAATATGAGAAAAAGAGTTAAAGCATATCGTACAACTTCTATGAGAAGTTTGGTCAATTAAGCGTTTCTTGCTTTCATTACAAGTGGAGCATGTTTCATCATAGGGAAAGTGCATATTAACAAACAAAATCCTATAAATCCTACAATTGTAAATGTATAAATGACATTTAATTCAAAAACCCACTCCAATAAAGAAGTAATGTTAATAATATTTATTAATATTGTAATAAGAAGGTTAAATGTGAAAAAAATGATTAAGAAATTTCGGGTTCCTAGTCTTTTCCAACTGACGGTAAGAAAGGCACTTAGTCCAAGTAATAAAAAACCAACCATCAAATCAATCCACACATATGCTAGAATATGATAATTCATTGAATAAAACATGCCTGGATGAAAGAAGGATAATTTGTGAACACCTAATTGATTCAATGTGTGCATAATAAAATATATAATATTTAAAACGGTAATAAAGCAAATAACCATAATGGAAGCGATAAAATAGTATGACTTTAAAAACTGTTTTCGAGTACTGCCTAGGCCTATTAAAACTGGGAAGGAATAAACAATTCCAATACACGCAATTGTACAAATAGCTCCATATATCGGGCCGAAAAGGGAAGCAGAAAAACTGACTTCAAAAATAACCCCAATTGCTATAAAAATAACAGCTAGCCCTAATGTTATCGCTGAAAATAACAATAACCACCAACGCATATCTTCGAATAACAGTCTGTATGTTCCTTTTACAGCATTCATACATTAACCACCTTCTTAGTCGTAGTCATGTTAATTAAATAGCCTTGTAAAGTAGCTTTTTCAATCAAGAGATTTTGTTCAGAAGCAATTTTTTTCCATTCTTTAGAGTATGGAGCATCAATCATAATTTTAGTTGTAGAGCCTATTTTTGAAGATTCTATGATTTTTGCATGCTTCGACACTTTATGAATATCTTCTTCAGCACCTGATAGGAGAATACCACGTTCACGCATTTCTTCCATTTGATGATGGAACAATACTTTTCCTTCATGTACAACAACTAGCGATTCACATAAAGGTTGAATTTCCTCTATATGGTGGGTGGAGAGTAAAATTAATCGAGGATGGTCTTCATAGCTTTCTAATAATACATCATAAAACTGCTTGCGCTTCACTGCATCTAAACCATTTGTTGGCTCATCTAGAATTGTCACGGTAGCGTTGCTTGCCAAGCCTAGTATGATTTGTGCTGCGGTTTTCATTCCTTTAGAGAATTTAGTAATTTTCTTTTTTACAGGTAATTCGAATAGATCACACAAAGATTTTGCTAGCTCATGATCCCAATTTGGATGAAAATATTGACCGTATTTTAATACATCCTGTACTGTCCAATTTTTACCGAAGGGATGGTTTTCTTGAATGTAACATATATGTTGCTGTGCAGATAAGTTGTTGTATGGATTTTGATCCATAATGGTGATTTCCCCATTATCTGGTCGGTCATGTCCTGCTAACAAACTCATAAGTGTTGTTTTTCCAGCTCCATTTTTCCCCCATATACCGGAAATAATTGGTGCATCCTCCTTAAATGAAAAATGATTCAACACAGGTGTCTGATGGTATCCGTAAGTGACATTTTGTACATTAATCATGATTCACTCTCCTTATCTTTTTTCTGTTGTCCTCTTATTAAGTCAATAATCATTTCTTCATCAATATGAATGCGGCGTGCTTCTTCAAGTAAAGGCATGATGTATTCTTCATAAAAATGTTGTTTTCTTTCTATAAGCAATTTTTCTCTCGCTCCTTTTGCAACAAACATTCCAACACCTCGTTGCTTGTATATGATTCCTTTATCAACAAGGGACTGCAAACCCTTTCGTGCGGTTGCAGGATTAATGTTATAGAATCGTGAAAGCTCATTTGTTGATGGAACTTGCTCTTCAACTTTTAACCTTCCGTCAACGATGTCATCCATTATCATCACAGCAATTTGTTGGAAAATAGGTTGAGATTCATCAAGAGTTGATTTCATTTGTGCCACCTCACTTTACGTAAAAATACAGGTTAGTTGTATAGTTAGTCACTCATGTAACTAACTATACAGGAGATTTTTCTCTCTGTAAAGATGATTCTAATTAAAAGGTGAATACACACATACTCGGCATGCCACAATTTTTAGGGGTTAAACTGGTACTAAACCTTCAAACTCTATGTAGTTATTTTAACTAAGTAATAAATACTCAATCTTGCAAAGGTAATGAATTTTTTAATAATGGGGTCGCTGAAAAATGATGTAGTGCAATTTTAAAGTAATTCCGCTAGCTGAACTATGTTTCCTATTACCAGATACTGTGAAAAATAGTTTATACAAAAAATAAATAAAAACTCAATGGATGATCAGCTTTTTTATGGCAAGTTTGATTACAAATGATTCTTGCTATTTCTAAATGCTCATACATCAATTAGAGTTGACATTAGGAAACAAACTAAATAGATTATTTCAATCTTTATTTATAGTAGTAGGGAAGTTACATTTATGGAACAAGAACAAAGTGGTGTAATAACAAAAGATAAAGCATTATATAAGGTAGCAGAACTTGCGACAGAGAAATATGATGTACAAGTTGATGAGTTAGTTTTTCTAAGTGAAGAAACTAACATCTTATATAAACTTAAAGATCATTTAGGTTACACATATGTCATGAAGATCTTTCAAGAGGAATCTAGTTCTTTAGAGGATAATCTTACGGAAATATTCTTTATGGACATTGTAAATAAAGCAAATTACGTCTCTGCTCCGAGAATGATCTCAGGGAAAGATGGGGAAAAATTACAAGTTATTAAATCAAAATATACTTCTACACCCAAACGTGTTGCTTTATATAGTTGGTTGGAAGGTGATGATCTAGAGGGGAATGAAAGTGAGAAGCGCTTTATACAATTAGGTGAGTTAACTGCTCGTCTGCATAAAACAACTTATGGGATACAGATTCCTTCAAAAATTACTCCAAAAACATGGGATAAAGTATTTTATTATCAGGGAGAAGAAGCAATCTATAAACATGAAAAATACCAGAAGTTTTTGTCAAAAGAATACCATCAAATAATGGATGGGATCATTCCTTTTTTAAATGATCAATTATCGACTTACTATAAAAATAATAATGAAGACCTTCAATTAATACATGGTGATCTAAACCCATCGAATATTAAAGTTAACGGGGAACAAATGCATTTAATAGACTTTGAGGATTCTATGTTTGGGTTGCCAATACACGACATATCCATTATGTTGTATTACTACAAGTATGAGGAGACGCAAAATTTTGATGAAGTAAAACGTTTTTATTTTCAAGGTTATAGAAAGGTCCGCGATTTACCTAATATAACTGACTACGAGCTAGAGCTATTTATGACCGCTAGAAGAGTGAACTTCTTGAATTATATATTGGAAGTTAGTAATGATCCTGTAGATTTTATTGAAACTAGTTTACCTAGAGTTAAAGAATTTGTCGAAAAATATAATATTAACCTATTGAAGTGAGTTCGTTAAAGTATGACTTTTTTCGTTAACTTTGTTGCTAGTTATATTAGTGCTTAATAATTGAAAAAGTAGGGAAGATGCCCCGATCACTAAATGTATACATGCTTATATCTTAGAACGCACAGCAACAATCAATGCGAAAACAGCCTAAAGTACTAAACAGGGTGAAATATATAACCCAAAAATGCTATTTCTTTAATGTAATAGGAGGTGGTGAAGTATAAGTTCTAATAATTAATACTGTTTGAGAAAGATGGTCCTTATTGTAACTAAAATAGCATTGCTCGTATAAATTAAGCATCGTTTTAAATAATGGTACGTTAAAACGCTTTCATTGAGAGGTAGCCAAAAAATAATTACCCCACTTGCTATCACCCCCAAAATCATATGATGACTTGGGGGTATGTATTCGTACTCACTTTAACTTTGTGTTAAAAATACTATATCTTTTCGCTAACCTTACTATTCTTAGTATACTCTTTTACAAAAGTCAAAAATTTTGTAGCATCACTAGTTGATGAAAATGAGACTTGTGCTTGTTTGTCGTTTCCTCCGCCTTTACCTTCATACTCTTTCGCATGCTCTTTAACCATAGCCCCGATATGTATATCAAATTTACCGTCTTGTGCTATCAATAGTCGATTTTCGATCGTTGATAGTAATAACACGATAGCCTGCTGTTTTGCTAAAATTTGTTTTGATATGATTTGTAAGTCTTTACTACTGTAATCCTTTGATATAAAGTGTATAACATGGTCATTTGCTTCGTGAATTAACTGATCCGCCACATATGAAAATAATTGACTTTTTACCTCGCTTAGATCTTTTTGAAATTGCCTTCTTTCTTGTTCCATTTTGTCTAGCTTATTTACAAAATTATCCCTACTCGTACTTAGCTTTAAACCGATATTTGATATTACTGAATGTGCTGATCCATAATCAGCTAATGCTTTAAAGCCACATACGAAGTATAGTCTTGTTTTGCCCCGATGCTTTTCGGTTTTAAGTAGCTTTAGCATACCTATTTGTCCTGTAGATTCCACATGTGTACCGCAACATGCTGACACATCTATGCCAGTAATTTCAACGATCCTAATATTTTCAGATACTTTCGGAAGTTTACGTAATCGTAATGAAGGTAATTCTTCATTAGACACATAATAAGTTTTTATTTTCCTATTTTCAAAAATATATTTGTTCACCTGTTGCTCTACTTGGAACAATTGTTCATCAGAAATGCTAGGTGTATCCAAATCAATGGATACAGTATCAGACCCAAGGTGAAAGCTTAAAGTCTCCATTTCAAACAGTTCAATACATACAGCCGATAATAAATGTTGCCCAGTATGATGTTGTGTATGATCTATACGTCGTTGTTTGTCAATTTGACAATCCGCCTCACCAATGTTTAATGGCGCTGTCACTTGATGAACGATACTTGTACCATCTTCTTGCACATCAATAACTTCTACACCATTAATCGTTCCATGATCTGCTGGTTGTCCTCCACCTTCTGGATAAAATGCTGTTTCTTCAAGAATAACGAAGTAGTTATTATCCTTTTCATATTTATGTGTAATGACAGTTTGCCAAGTAGTCATATTTGGGTCTGAATAATAGAGGTTCGTTTTCATTATTTTACACCTTTCCCACGTTGGATTTAATTGATATAATTATGATTTTCGTATATTATACTATTTTTTGCAATTATTAAAGCGTAATTAGAAGGGAAACTGAGATGAAATTAACTATTCATGAGATTTTTGAGCAATGGCAAAAGGCACTTCAAGCAGAAATATCTACGTTAAAAGACAAAGGTGGCTCTAGTGTTCACATTCGACATGGAAAGATGATTTCTTCTCATAAAGATGAATATATTTATGTTTTTTATACAAGTTCAGATGTCTATTTGGTAGAAGGTGCAGCAGTAAGAATTAAGTACAACGAAGAAGATTATCTTGGAGAGATTATATCTGTTGAAGGTAACCAACTTATAGTCACACTAGCTACTTATATTGGGAAAACAGTCAGCGATTTAGAATTGAGTACGGAACCTTGGCGTTTAATTGAAGCTTTATTAACAAGACTTGATGAAGCTTCAAATGATCAACAAAAACTTAGACAAGTGTCAAAGTTGTTAAGAGGTAATGCGGCTGTTAATCATCATCAGCAACATGCTGAAACTCCTTTGAAAGAGGTTGTTAATCGAAGTTTATATAACGATACAACTTATGTTTGGGGACCACCTGGTACAGGAAAAACGTTCACGCTTTCCAGAGTTATCGTCCAAAATTATGTAAAAGGACAAAAAATCCTCGTCTTAACACATAGCAATGCTGCACTTGATGTAGTAATGCTTGCTGTTACGAATTTCTTGTCTGAACGTGGACGTTGGAAAACAGGTGATATTATTAGATACGGTATGAGTCGAGACGAACAGGTCATTGCACACGATAGTCTACTGTCTTCAACAATAGCTGAACAGATCCATCATCAAATACGTGACCGAAAAATGGTGATTACTGAACAAAAAGATTATGTAAAAGAGAAAATAGAAGCTAAGCAACACGTTCCGATACAATCAGTTACGTCATTACAAACTGAACTAGAAGGGTATCGTTCTGAATTAACAGAAGCTGAGAAAGAAGTTATACTGCGAGCACGAGTAATAGGGGTAACACTAACGAAAGCGGCAGTGGATAAGCAAATTTTTGATAGAAACTATGATCTTATCGTGATTGATGAAGCAAGTATGGCGTATGTCCCACAAATAGCCTTTGCAGCTACTCTTGGTAAGAGAATTGTTGTTTGTGGTGATTTTCAACAGTTACCTCCTATTGCTCTTTCAGACAATTTGTATGTAAATAGATGGCTTAAGGAAGATATATTTCGGAAGACAAACATTGTGACAACTTTGGAACAACAGGGAAAACACCCGAATTTGTTTATGTTAACTAAACAGAGAAGGATGCATCCTGATATTTCCGCATTTTCTAATGTAGAAATGTATCAATCCAATATAAGTGATCACTTAACAGTTAAAAAGAGAGCAATCATAGCTAGAAAAAAGCCTTATCCGGGTGATGCAATGATTTTCATTGATAGCTCCTATTTTCAAGCTTTTGCTATGAAGGATGAAATCTATGAATCAAGGTTTAACTTAATCACAGCCTGTCTTGCACTACACCATATATTTGTTGCCTATCGAAACGGGCATAAATCCATAGGGTACGTGACGCCATATCGTGCCCAAGCTCGAATCATATCCACTTGGCTAAATGAAAGAATGCCATTATCAAAATTAGCAGAAGGTACGACAATTACAGCTGCAACTATTCACAAATTCCAAGGCTCTGAACGAGATTTCATGATATTTGATATTGTGGACAGTAATGGTCAGCTTACTGCTGGTCAGTTGTTAACTAATAAACAATCATCACGACTAGTAAATGTGGCTGTCACAAGAGCAAAAGGCAAGTTATTAACAATTGCTGATCAACCTTTTATTAAGAGCAAGGTAGGTAAAGATAAAGCGATTAGTAAACTGTTAAATCATATGCATAAAAAAAATCACAAACAGAGCCACGACAACATTGTAGCATCATTAACAGATGAACGAGGTAGTAAACAATTAACTTGGTATCGGAATAATGAAGTGAATGATATATTATTAAAGGATATTTCAAATGCCAACAAAAGAATTATGATCTCTGTACCACAATTACACAACTATCATAATCAACTTTGGCCAGTGTTAAAAGATTTATCTAATAAATTGGTTATAACAATTATTACTGAAGAACCTGAACAAATTCCACTACAAAGCTACCATTTAGTACAAAAGAGAGTTTTACAGCCGTTTGTGATTATTGATGAAAGAATCATATGGGCTATCGCTCACACAGATATACAGGTTGCAGCAAAAATGAACGCGCCACAAACAGTTCGGTTGCTATTAAAATACTTAAATATCCCATTGGCTAAACGGAATCAGATGCAAGTTAGAGAAACAATCCTTCTACATCATCCAACGATTTCACTGAAGAATTATATTTCAACTTGGCACTACTGTTACGTTTGCAATCACCAGCAGAGTAGTTTTATAAATGAGGAAGGAAGAATTATACTTGAGTGTAAGCATTGCTATAGTAAACGTGTATTGTCTGACAAAATATTAGCTAAATATTTACAATATATTGATGCAAGATGTAAGCAATGTCATTCAAAATTAAATGAGGAAATGAAAAATGGACAGGCAGCCATCTATTGCTCAACATGTAAAGTCTATTACGATGCAAAACGATTGTGGTAAGCTATAAAGAGAGCCTTAAGGAAATTTGTGACATATCAATTATGATTTTACAGGCATATTACTCCTACTTACAATCTTATTCACGATTCATTTCACGAATTTTAGGCAATTATGTTAAAATATATGTCATAGAATTTTATATTCCTTAAGCGGTTACCAGAGTTAAATCTGTTGAACTTAAAATTTCATATTATACATGAGACTAACAATAATATATCTGCGACGGTTTATGATTAGTTATAATGGTAAAGCTTAATGATAGGAATATGAAATAAGTGATTCTATGGAATGAGAGTGAAAAAATGAGTTTAAGTGAAAAACGCTGGTTTAGAACAATGATAGGAATCATCTTGATTCTATTAATTGCATTTCTTCTTGAGAAAACGTTATTTGTGTTTACCCCAGTTTTCGTACTAATTAAAACGATTTTTTTACCATTCGTTATATCTGGGGTCTTATTTTATTTATGTAGGCCTCTTATTAAGTGGTTAGAAAAAAGAAGAATTCCAAATTGGTTAGCGATAATAATCGTTTATTTGGTAATCATTCTATTCTTTTATATCTTCTACAAATTAGTAACTCCTGTTATTAATGATCAGCTAGAAAGACTAATGAATAACTTACCATCTATGATAAATGTGATGTTTGAGGGGATCGAGTATGTACAAAAAAACATGGATTTATTCCCTGATTTTCAAGAAGCAGCCTTATCCTTCAGTGGAGACTTCGAACAAAAACTAACTGAAAATATCGGAAATATATCTAGTGGGATCATTAGCTTTGTTGGTGGATTCGTTAATACGATCTTTTATCTGTTCCTCGTTCCTTTTATATTGTTATATATGTTAAAGGATGGAGATCGTTTCCAACCGAGCGTCGCTAAATTCTTTCCTGAAAATAAGCGTGGTAATATTCTTGCAGTGTTGAAAGATATGGATAAAACCATTTCTTCCTATGTACAAGGACAAGTAATCGTCAGTGTCTCTGTTGGGTTGATGCTATTTATAGGCTATCTCATTATTGGTCTTGATTATTCGATCATCTTAGCTATTTTTGGTATGTTTACGAATGTGATACCGTTTCTAGGACCTTATCTAGCTGTTATTCCTGCATTTCTTGTTGCGCTTTTCCAAGATCCTATAATGGCAATTTATGTTGCAATTATTATGCTCATTGCACAACAAGTTGAGGGTAATGTAATATCACCACAAATAATGGGAAAGACATTGAATATACACCCGTTAACAATTATCATTTTAATACTAACTGCAGGGAATTTAGTCGGGATACTAGGTATTATTTTTGCCATCCCTACTTATGCTGTTGCAAAAGTTGTTATCTCTCATGCCGTTAAGCTTTATAAAATCAGTATACAGGAATCACGTTAATAGTCATTTGAACGACATCACTGTACATGTAAATAAAGGTAAAATGGGAAAACCCTTGATCTAAAGGTTTGTGTTCATGCCTTCGATCAAGGGTTTCAATTTGCTAAATTTCAAAGTTTACATTGCTTTATTATAAGTAGGTGTCGATTTAGTATTATTAACTAAATGATAAATTCTTGGTGCGATCATCGCTGCAATAATCGTAAAGACAAAATCCTTTATCGCAAAAAAGATCATTGTTTTCCATGCAGCTGAGTATCCAATTTCTGCACCAGTCCAAGTGTTTATAGAAAGATACATATAATTAGTACCAATCATATAAACGAGTATAATACCAACAAATGATGCAATCATAAATGTTGACAAAGTCGGCTGCTCTTTGCGCTCGACAATTTTACCAGCAAAATAAGCTACAAAAATATATGAAATAATAAATCCACCTGTAGGTAACATGAGAACTGGTAATCCACTTTTAAATTCGGCAAACACTGGTAAACCAGCGATACCGACAAGAGCATAAACTACCATTGATAAAGAGCCAACTCTACTTCCTAACAACAATCCTGCTAAAATAGCAAAAAATGGTTGCATTGAGAGTGGTACATTCCCAACTTTTAAGAAAGGTAGCCAAGAAATAATATTAGCCCCAATTGCCATTAATGCTACAAACACAGCCCCATATGTTATGTCAATCACCCTGAACTTCCTTGAATTCTTTCCCATGATGTATTCTCCCTTCCTCCATTAATTCTACACAAAAGAATTGTTAACTTATAAAACCGTAATGTTAACATATTGAAGTGTACTTGTTAAAAGGTCGTTTTGTCAATGATCTATCCTCATATCAAGGTTGAATTATAAGGATCTTTTCGTACACTTTGTTTGGTTATATGTTCCAAATAGAGAAAAAAATGGTTTAACATGGTTAGTCGTTGTTGTACAAAAGGAAAGATGCCACGATCTCAAGTTGTATACGTTTTTGGCTCTTAGTACGAAAAGCAACAATTAATGCGCAAACATCCTATAATAAAAACGCTTGTTGCTATTGCAGAAGATATAGGTGTCACATTATAAATAAGTCATCGTTATAGAAGAAGAGATGTCTCGAAACCTAGTTATTCACACATTTATTTTTTAGTATGAGAAGCTTCTAAAACTATGTTGATAAAAAAGCACCTTAGGCTAAATTCTAAGGCGCTTTTAGAGGATCAAAATATCAAGTTAATTTATGATGTAGAATGAGCATTGGCTTCACTTACAAAGCTTTTTTGAACCCATATTTTGGAACGCCAGCGAATTAACATAAGTATACCACGAAACCATTCATCAACAATAAATGCGATCCAAATACCAACTAAGCCCATACCCATTTGTATACCTAACATATATGCCAAAGGCACGCTTATGCCCCACATAGATAAAATTCCCATATACACAGGAAATTTTACATCTCCAGCTGCTCTTAACGAATTAATGACAACTAAGTTAAACGCACGTCCAGGTTCAAGTATAATTGTTAACAACAGTAACTGACTACCTAATGATATAATACCTTCATTATCCGTAAATAACTGCAGCAAGTTTTTTCCTGAGAAGAAAAAGATTAAAGCCGCAGACAAGGAAATAGTTACCGCTAATCTTAAGCTCTTCAAGCACCGGTGAAAAGCTTTGTTGAGTTCATTAGCCCCTACATGGTGGCCTATCATAATTTGAGTTCCTTGGCCTATTGCGAGTGCGAATAAAAAGATGAACATCATTAAGTTTTGTGTGTATACCTTAGTTGTTATCGCATCAGTACCGATCATAGCTATAAAGAATGTAATTAGCATTTGAGAGGTATTATATGATAAATGTTCACCTGCAGTCGGTACACCAATTTTAAGTAATTGACGAATCGGCTGTTTTGGGAACTTAAAGAAAATATGAAAAGGTAATGAACCATTTGTTCGCTTTAATAAAACATAAATAATGATAAGTAAACCAATAAATCTACTTAATATTGTTGAGATAGCAACTCCCTTTACACCTAATACAGGTACACCGAACGCACCAAAAATAAAAAGATAATTCCCAATTACATTTATTAGATTTACTCCCATTGTGATATACATCGTGTCTTTTGTAAAACCGTGGCTGCGTAATATAGCTCCTATCGTCATTAGAAGCCCTTCAAGAAACATAAAACCACCAACGATTTGTAAATAACTTAAGGCTTCACCCATTAGTTCATCTGGTAGCCCCATTAATAATAAAATGTCTTTCTTAAATATAAACAGGATAGCACTTAAAGAGATGCTAAAAAATAAGTTTACTGAAATTGCAACAACTGCAGTTTCATTTGCACGCTTCAAATCTTTTGAGCCGAGTTGTTGGGCGATAATAATGGCAGTACCAGTTGCAATAAAGTTAAACATGACAATGACGATTGATATTATTTGATTAGATACTCCCACTGCGGCAACTGACAGATCTGAATATTGACTAAGCATCAGCGTATCAGCGCTTCCCATTAACATTCGGAGTAACAGTTCAATAAAAATCGGCCATGTGAGGGCAAATAATGTTAAATTTTGTTGAATGTTTGATTTTTTCAATATTAATGCAGACTCCTTTTGATAGCTTTTGAAAAACTATACCTAGTGTATCTATTTTCTGTATAATAATGAATAGACTGAGCCGATATGTTTTGGAGTATTACGACTTTTAAGGAGAACTTAAATGAGTATAATAACTATACCAGCCCCACCTTTTCCTACGTATATTAAAGGTGGGAGGGCGATATTTCATAAAGGACAAAGGCATTTTAAAAGAACATTTATCGTTTTTGATTTAATCTACGTTTGTAAAGGGGTTGTGTATATAACTGAAGATGACATTCCATACGAAATAAAAGAAGGGCAGTATATTATTTTAGTTCCAGGAATTGAACATTATGGACATCGAGGATGTACAGAGAAAAGTGAATACATATGGATGCATTTTCAAACAGAGCAGAATTATCAGTTAGAGGAGAGCCGATCCTTAAACTGGTCTCATATCATTCAGAGACAACCTACTTTTGTCACACCAGCTCATTTTCATTTACAGCTCCCAAGACTTGGTGCTGTCCGAAGACAGAGTTATATGGAGAATGTTATGGAAAAAGTCATTTCATTAAATGAATTGCAAAATCCCGAAGTACATATACAACAACAGCTCTATTTTCAAGATTTTATCTTTCATCTTCAAAAAGAAACCCTTAGTATTCCTGATGCTTCTGAGAAATTAGCAGAGCAAGTAGTGATCTATTTAAAAGAACGTTATAAGGAGAATTTTTTGTTAGAGGATGTAGCACGTGACCTTCATTTTCATGCTGATTATATAACAAGGTGTATGCAGCGTTCACTTGGGATGACTCCTTTACAATTTCTTACCCAATATCGATTGTTTCAAGCGAAAAAGTTACTAACGACGACAGATAAAAGGGTTATGGATATTGGTAAGGAAGTTGGAATTCAGGATTACACGTACTTTTCAAAGCTCTTTAAGCAGCATGAAGGAATGAGTCCTGTGATGTATCGTAAAGAAGTGAGCCGATCAAATGATATGAACTAGCGTATATATGAGTGATAACAACCATCACCAATCACCATTTTAATAAGCAGTTGCTACTAGCACGACAGGACATGCTTGCAACTTTCTTACATAATAGGATTATAAAAAATTAGTTTTCTAGGAGGTGCAAACGTCGTGTTTTTTCTTCAAATGTCAGGTTTCCAGGCTCAGGGAAATCATCTCTTGCAAAGCTATTAGCAAAACGAACAGGTGCAATTGTAGTAGATCACGACATTGTGAAAAAACTGCATTAATAGAATCTCTTGAATTTGCAATAGATCCAAAAATTGCAGGTAAGAATTCATACAATATTGATTGGTCATTAGCAGAATATTATTTATCTCAACAAAATAGTGTGATACTGGATAGCCCATGTTTATATAATGAAATGATAGAAAAAGACAGCGCCTATGTACAAAGTTTGGTACAAATTATATCTCAATGATTTTACAGAAATAAATCGCAGATTAAAGCAACGAAAAAGCATGCAAAGTCAATTAAGTGAAGTTACTGAAGAGAATTTCAGTATAACTATTAATAATAGTAAAAAGCCGTCTGATACTTACGGTTTAATTGTAGATTCATCCAAACCATTACATAGCTATGTAAATAAAGTCATAGAATATATAAATAGTAAAGACTAAAGGTATAATTGAAGGAGTTATTTAGTAATATAAAGCAATTGATAGTCAAAATAGTAAAAACGAATGGAAAATCATGATAAAATAAACAAATAAGACCAACTTATTAAAGAGGTTTATAATAATGATAAAAAAGTTATGGATATTTCAAAAGAGTGAGGGCATTTCACCATACATATGGAGCGTATTTAGTATTTTACCGTTCTATTTTGTTTTTCAATCTTCTTCAAAGCTTGAAGTTGTAATAGGAATTATATTAACTGTGTTATTTCTTGTTTCTTATAGATTTGCATTCATCTCCAAAGGATGGATCATGTATTTATTAACGTTATTATTATTAGCAATAGCAGTAACAATGACCATCTTATTTCAATTTATTTATTTTGCATTTTATATTGCCTATTTTAATGGTCATATAAGAAGTCGTATCACCTTTATGACGTTTTACATTATACATTTAATCATAACAACAGGCTTAATTAATTTTAGCGTCATTCTTCAAGAACAGCTATTTCTAAAACAAATTCCTTTTATTATCATTGTGTGGATTAGCGTGATCCTTCTACCGTTCAATATTTATAATCGGAAAAAACAAGGTAGACTTGAAGAACAGCTAGAAGATGCTAATAAAAGGATTTCTGAGCTTGTTAAACAAGAGGAACGACAACGAATTGCCCGTGACTTACACGACACGTTAGGTCAAAAACTTTCTTTAATTGGCTTAAAAAGTGATTTAGCAAGAAAGCTAATTGCTAAAGATCCTGAAAAAGCCAAAAGCGAATTGAAGGATGTTCAGCAAACTGCACGCACAGCTTTAAATGAAGTAAGAAATATGGTATCACAGATGCGTGGTATAAGGTTGAAAGAGGAATTTGTACGAGTAAAAGAAATATTAAAAGCTGCTCAACTTGAATTTATTATAGATGAGGATGTCAAATTGAACAATGTTTCATTGTTTCTAGAAAATATACTAAGCATGTGTGTCAAAGAAGCTGTAACAAATGTAGTGAAACATAGTAACGCTACTTTATGTGAGATATCTATAGAACAATCATGGAATGAAATTTCTATTACCGTTCGTGATAACGGTATTGGCATCACCATAGATCACGATTTAGGTAAAGGAAGTGGACTTTTAGGAATGAAAGAAAGACTTGAGTTTGTGAATGGTAGACTAGATATCGTTTCAAATGAAGGAACAGCAATCATCATGAAAGTGCCCAATAACATAGTTAAGCAGGGAAATGAGGAGGAACTGAAATGATTCGAATAGTTATTGCAGAAGACCAACGAATGATGCTGGGTGCATTAGGGTCACTTCTCAATTTAGAAGAAGATATGGAAGTGGTAGGTAAAGCTAGTAACGGTGCTGAAGCAATATCACTTGTGCAAAGACACAAGCCAGATGTTTGTATAATGGATATTGAAATGCCAGAAAAAAGCGGACTAGAAGCAGCTGAGGAACTGAAAGAAATGGCATGTAAAGTTATCATTTTAACGACCTTTGCACGAAGTGGTTATTTCCAAAGAGCATTAAAGGCAGGTGTTAAAGGGTATCTATTAAAGGACAGCCCAAGCGAGGAGTTGGCAAACTCAATTAGAAGTATCATGGCTGGAAAGCGAATTTATGCACCTGAACTTATGGACGACATGTATAATGAAGGTCATCCTCTGACTCATCGCGAAAAAGAAGTGCTAGAACTCGTTGCTGATGGTCGAGATACGAAAGAAATTGCAGATGAACTCCAAATAAAAACGAGTACAGTAAGAAATTACATTTCAACGATACTTGATAAGCTTGAAGTTAAAAATCGAATTGAAGCCATCACTCATTTTAAAGAAAAAGGATGGTTTAAGTAAATAATTGTCAAGCAAAACCAGCTAATTTTAAAATATTAGCTGGTTTTATTTGTGTAAATATGAAATTATCACATGTATTAGGTATTAGGCTATTTACTTCCTCTTAATTGCTTTATTAAGCAGACCAATTAATATAAAGCATACAAAAGGAATGAAAGGATAGTGTACAACTTGATCCAATAACGACAAAACGTTAAGAGAATTTTAAGAAATTGAATACTTTTTGCATGGTGGGAAAGGGGATGTATTTCCCGTAATTTTTGTAGGATAATACATAGTTACTCTAGATATTTGAACGATACTTATTTCAATAGTAGTATGATTTTCTTTAATAAATTGACAAATCTATATATACCCCTTATAGTATTTTATATACCATACGGGGTATACGAATGATTGGAGGTGAGTTGTAATGAGAATGATATATACTTTTCCACAAAGGTTTCTACATTTAAGTATTCCATTAACACTGGTACTAGGTTTTATCATAGGCAGTTCTACTGATACAAGCTTTTTAAAACCAACAATATTATATGCGACAATTATGATGATTTATACATCGTTGGTTGGTTTAAAGTTGAAAGAATTATCCTCATTTAAGGGGTCTAAAATTTTATTGTATTCTATGATGATCAACTTTTTATTCATTCCAGCAATTGCACTATTAATAGGTAAAACGTTATTAAATGAATACCCTAATATGTTTGCTGGTTTAGTGTTATTGGCACTATTACCTACGAGTGGTATGACTATTTCATGGACATCCATGCAAAAAGGGAACGTTCATGCTGCGATAAAATTAACAATTTTCAGCTTAATACTAGGTTCGTTGTTAACACCGATATATTTATTATTAATGGTTGGCGAATTTATTAATATTAATATGTTTGAAATTTTCAGCACCATATTATTAGTTGTTTTTTTACCTATGTTATTGGGACATATGACGTTCAAAGTAATATTAAAAAAATATACTTTGGACCAATTTCAGCAGAAAATTAAACCTAATATAACACCATTAAGTATATGGTCAATGCTTTACGTGGTATTTGTAAGTATCAGTATGAAGGCTGAAATGATTGTTAGCAAGCCACAGTTAATCATATTTGCACTTATCGTTTTAGTGTTATTTTATCTAGTAAACTATATTATTAGCACAGTAATTGCGAAGAGGCTCTTAAATCGTTCAGATGGGATTGCTTTAGTGAACGGGGTAGCACTAAGAAACCTTTCAATTGCAATAGGTTTAGCAGCGACATCTTTCGGTGCTGATGCAGCACTAATCGTTACGTTAGCTTTTATTGTTCAGCAACAAGGTCATGTTTATTATATTAAATATACGAACAAGTATTGGTTTAATCAACAACAGCAAAGAACATTAACACAAAGAACAACAATTGGATAGTACATCTAGAGAGGAAGATAATAAAATGACAAACAAATTAAACATTATTATAAACTCACGTTCAGAGGGTCTAACAATTATGAACAAAGCTGGTAAACACGAATTTATCATAGATGAAGGTAAACAAATGGGTGGAAGAGATTTAGGGCCAAATCCACTTCAATCAGTTTTAGGTGCGCTAGCAGCTTGCGAAAATGTTACCGCACGTGTAGTAGCACGAGAAATGAACTTTGATTTTAAGGATATGGAACTAAAAATCAGTGGAAAATTTGATCCACGCGGATTTATGGGTAGCCCACATATCCGTCCATATTTCGAAGCTGTTAAGGTAGATGTGAGAATCATAACAACTGAACCCGAAGGAAGAATCAATGAGCTTCAACATAAAGTAGAATCTCGCTGTCCTGTATACACGATGCTAAAAGCTGCGCAGGTAGAAATGATTGACTCATGGCAAAAAGCATAGATTATTTAACAATATGTATACAATAATATAACATTGCTACTAAAAGGATTCACTTCACCAAACTATATTTTTCATTTATAAGATTTTCAAGAATTGATAAATGGAAAACAGTCGTGAGGTTTATTCTTTTTTATTTTTTTCCACCAAAAACAATTTCCAATCCAGGTATTAATAAACGTTCATACTTCATAATTACAACACAAAAATGACGCTTAACTGTCACCGTTAAAGGCGTTTATTTTGTGATATTCTGATCTTGAAGGGGCGGTGTTATGTATAAAAAACAGGAGAAAACATTAGCTTTAATAACATTTCTAGTTGCATTTATCTTAGGTTTATCCTTTTTAGGACGTGTTTTTTCAGGGTAAGGAGGAGGCTTTTCCATGGTAAATGAAGAGGCAGTCTTTTTTAGTCGTATTTTGACGGAGTTAACACTATCCGTACATATTATTTTTGCAACAATAGGTGTTGGTGTCCCACTTATCATTATGATCGCACAGTGGGTAGGAATTAAAAAGCAAGATGAACACTACATCCTTTTAGCAAGAAGGTGGACACGTGGCTTTATTATAACAGTTGCGGTTGGTGTAGTTACAGGGACTGCAATTGGTTTACAACTCTCACTTTTATGGCCAAACTTTATGGAGCTTGCAGGTAATGTCATTGCGTTACCATTATTTATGGAAACATTCGCCTTTTTCTTTGAAGCGATATTTCTTGGCATTTATTTATACACATGGGATCGTTTTGAAAATCAGCGAAAGCATTTGTTATTGTTATTACCTGTTGCTATTGGGGCATCCTTTTCAGCTATTTTTATAACGATTGTAAATGCCTTTATGAATGCTCCACAAGGGTTTGACATTGTAGAAGGGGAACTTGTCAACATTCAGCCTTTATTAGCAATGTTTAACCCAGCAATGCCTACGAAGGTAGCACATGTGTTGACAACTGCCTATATGACTTCAGCATTTGTCTTAGCATCAATTGCTGCTTTTCGCATGCTTAAAGGATCAAAGCATGAATATCATAAAAAGGCGTTGTTTTTAACTATGAAACTTGGTCTAGTTTTTTCACTTGCTTCCGCTATAATTGGTGATTTCTCTGGGAAGTATCTAGCAGAATATCAACCTGAAAAGCTAGCGGCAGCTGAATGGCATTTTGACACAAAAAGTGAAGCTCCACTCGTTTTATACGGAGTTTTAAGTGAAGAGGAAGTGAAGTATAGCTTAAACATACCATATGCGCTCAGTATATTAGCTTTTGGTTTTCCAAGCGCTGAAGTAATTGGGCTAGATCAAATCCCTGAAGATGAAATACCACCGCTTTATATTCATTATTTATTCGATTTAATGATTACGATTGGAATTTTATTAACAATTTTATCAGGAGTTTACTTATTAGCCATTTGGAAGAAATGGAATTTTATTTTGACGAAATGGTTCCGTTGGATGATGGTACTTGGTGGACCTTTAGCAATGATTGCTATCGAGGTAGGTTGGTGGTTTACAGAAGTTGGTCGACAGCCGTGGATACTATATCAACTTTTGCGAACAAACGATGCTGCAACTACAACTCAACATGTTGATAAAATGCTATATGCATTTTCAGGATTATATGTAGTTTTAACAATAAGTAGTATCATCGTTCTTTCACAAATGTTTAGAAAAAATACAGTTGAACAAGAATTGTCAGATCGAGCACTAGAGAAAGCAGGTGGCTCAGTATGACTCTTCAAGTAATTGGTATATCAGTATTATGGCTCTTTCTCTTTGGCTATGTAATTGTGGCTTCTATTGATTTTGGTGCTGGTTTTTTTAATGCGTATAGCACACTTACACGTAAGCAGCATATTTTAACGAAGCTCATTCAACGTTATTTGTCACCAGTTTGGGAAGTTACAAACGTTTTTCTCGTTTTTTTCTTCGTAGGCATGATTGGCTTTTTTCCAAAAACTGCATTTTATTATGGCACAACATTACTAATTCCAGTTAGTTTAGCGATTATACTTATAGCCATAAGAGGATCTTATTACGCTTTTGCAACTTATGGTAAGGGTCAAAAAAATACGTATACGATGTTGTACGGTCTGACAGGATTATTTATACCTGCTTCATTGTCTATCGTTTTAACCATTTCCGAGGGTGGCTTTGTTACAATGAAGTCATCTGGTCCAATACTAAATTATGTTGACTTGTTCACAAGCCCCTTGACGTGGAGTATTGTCATTCTTAGTTTGTCCGCTGTTCTATATATATCTGCTGTTTTTTTAACATGGTATGCTTATTATGCACAAGATCATAAAGCAACAGAATTGTTCAGAAGATATGCTCTCGTTTCTGCATTACCAACCATTGTTACAGCCTCAGGGATTATTATTGAATTGCGATCACATAACTCAATTCATTTTGAGAATTTATTAGATTTATGGTGGATATTTGGTTTGTCATTTTTCTTATTTATTGGTACTGTGATTTTACTATGGAAACGAAAAGCATTTGGATTAGCATTTGGATTGTTAGTAGGCCAATTTTTTCTAGCTTTTTTGGGGTATGGCGTATCGCATTATCCTTATTTAATGTATCCCTATCTTACAATGTACGATAGCTTTACAAATGATACGATGGCGATTGCTTTAATTATTGCGTTTGTTGCTGGACTAGGATTACTCATTCCTTCTCTCTACCTTTTGCTGAAGTTATTTCTATTTAATAAGGAGTACGTCCAAGGTAAGGGAAACAATCATGTGTAAGGAGGATGATGAATGAATAGCTTTATTATTTTCTATGCACCTATATTAATCGTTATTACATCATTAATTTTCGCTTTTTGGGTGGCACCTAAGGATGATTTGATTAAAAAATAACCTAGAATATTTAAATGTTAAAAGCTGATCTATTCATGAATAGATTGGCTTTTAACATTCAATACTTTAAGTGGAACTATGCTGTCTAACTAGAAATGATTTTTTTAGATGTAAAAGTTATGGGTCCAATTATTGATCCTATCGAGTTAACATCAGTATTTTCTACGGTTAATATATACTTCACCTTACCTAAAGTTGGTTTCAAATCAACGTGTGTAAAGCTATCAATGCTAAAATCGTTTACTTCATTTTCCAATTCGGTTTTTGCACTAAAAATTAGATTGGTTGGGTTTACCGTATTTCTATATATCTTATATATTAATTCAGGTGAATCGTCCTGTACTTCAGAGCCAATCGTCACATTTAATATAATCTTCTCTTCCATCATCACTTTATCTACAATTAATACTACTAGTGTCAAAAACTGTGGTGATATAGGGATATTTTTCATAATACTTGCTGAAGTATTTGGATTTAACACATACTGATGTACATCTATTAGTTTTGTTTTAGCAGGAATGCTGCAACTACTTTTTCCAATTTGATATTTGCTAATTTGTTGGATAACAAATGTAGTTGGACCTATTACCCTGGCCATTGCATTTTGAGCAAGGCCTTCCACTGTAAGTATATATTTAACCTTCCCTAAAGGTGGATTTAAATCAACATGAGTTAAGCTATCAATATTGAAATCAATACCTGCTACTAATTCTGTTTTCGCACTGAAAATTAGATTGGCTGGGCTTACTGAATTCCGATATATTTTATAAATTATTTCAGATACATTTGCTAAAGCTTCTGTGCCAACAGTAGCCTCTAATAAAACATGATCCTTGAGCATGATGTTATCCAATGATAGTTCTGCTAACGTCAAGAAATTTGGTGATAATGGTATATCTTCAGACGAAGCTTCTATTGTATTTGGATGTAATACAAATTGACTCATATCTATTAATTTTTGAGAAACAGTTTTGTCACACATACACTTTCCTGACTGAGGGTTTCTGATTTGTTGTATAACGAAAGTGAGAGGTCCTACTACTTGAGCCATAGCATTTAAATCAACACACTCAACGGTTAGGATGTATTTTACTTTCCCTAAGGTTGGATTCATATCTACATGTCTAAATGTATCTATACTGAATTCATTACTAAAATTAGGAATACTTCCTTCTAATTCTGTTTTCGTGCTAAAGATGAGGTTTGATGGACTAATTGTGTTACGATAGATGCTATATAATAATTCTGGAGAATCACTGAGTACCCCAGACCCTACAGTGGCATTCAATAAAACAAAATCCCCTGGCATAAGATGTTCAAGTGATAGTTGTGCTAATGTCAAAAAATCTGGTGTAATGGGGATATTTTGAGCAATACTACTTGCAGTATTTGGATGTAATACAAATTGATTCATATCAACGAGGGTTTGCCTAACAGCTTGATTACATCCACATCGTGTTTTACACACATCCTCAACTCCTAAACTAAGTGATAATTTATTATATGGATGTGTTTTATTTATGTATAGAGATGTATACTAAATAGCGTGTAAATAGGTTACGTATAAAACTGAAATATTTTGTTATGGGTGATTTTAGACGGTTCTTTGCACATTTTTTTTATGCTTGTACATCACTCTATACGTATTTTTGTATGATTACATATAATATGGTAGGGGTTGGATTAATTGGAGGTTGTACTAAATTAGGGGATTATTAGGTAATCGTGATATAATAGGCATACAATAACGAATTTCTAAAGGGTGGTCGGCTTCATTCCCATTGAAAGGGGGGTGAAGCATATGACGGTATTTGAAGCGTTGATGTTCGCTGTAGCGTTTGCTGCTCTCGTCATTTCAATGCTGTCTTTTAACAAAAACGACAAAAAATAGACCACCCTTAACGCTTTATCGGAGCAGTGGGTGGTCTACTTTGACTATAAGCCGATCCTCTAGGAATCGTTTATTGTTCAATACCGTGAGTGGTGACGACACTCGCGGTCTTTTTTATTGTATGCAAGAACAGCTTGTCTATGATTAGAATATCACAATTGTTTAAAATTGTACAATAGATCATGTATCACATATAACCTTATCGCATAACATCTACATATAATAAGGCTTTTTTCGTATAGGTTCGTGGTATCACTTTTTCAATTAAGTTAGTAAAAAAGAAGCAAATAAATACCGAAAAGAGTCTTAAATTACGATGTGGAAAGGTGTGAGGATCGTGGATGCGTTAATCAAGTTATTAGCTTTTATTTGGGAAACATAATATAACCATTACGAAGGTTCTGGTATAAAACCGGAACCTATATACTTAAATAGCATAACCAGTTCTTTTTTTATAACTACACATATATGAAACTCTGATATAATCGGATTACAATAACGATATTTGAAGGAGCTGAAGTATAATCAAAGCCTTTGCTTTGTAACTCTTTTTATAAAAATATTGTTGCTGTATCTACATAAGTATAAAATTTTAACATAAAACTCGTAAACTATAGGAGATAATATATGAAAAAGATGGAGCGGTTGGTTGGAATTATTTATGCATTAAAAGAACACGAACAGCTAACAGCTAAGCAAATTTCAGATCTATTTGAAGTAAGTGAAAGAACAATTTATAGGGATATAGAGGCACTTAGTCAATTAAACATACCTATCATATCCTTAGAAGGATTTGGTGGAGGTTATCAAATAGATGATAACTATTTCATACCAAGTGTTGCTTTTAACGAAAAAGAAATCTTATATTTATTAATGAGCTTGCGGTTAGGAGAAATTATTAAAGTTCCGAATATGCAAGAAGACTACGTATCATTAAAGTATAAGCTACTTAACATCCTAGATAACAATAAGAAGGAAAAATATCTTACTTTATTAGAGAAAATAACTTTTTTTATAAATGATATTTTCCCAGGTTCTTATAAGAAAGATGTAATTCAAATTATTGTTGATAGCTTTCTTGAATACAAAAATATAGTTATACAGTACTACTCACCTAAAACAAATGTACTGATTGAAAGAGAAGTAACTCCATATCAACTATTCTATGATAGTGGTGGTTGGTATATTAATAGTTTTTGCCACCTAAGAAAGCAAGATAGATGCTTTAGATTAGACAGAATAAAGCAAATAAGTATTTCCGAAAATACATATTCTTCAACATTACTAGATGAATTAATGCAAAACAAGAAGCAAGGGCAAGGCGATAAAATAAATGTTACGCTATCAATGGAAAAGAGCCTATATGAAACAGTTAAACATGATTATATGTTTCTAGATTCTGTCGTAAAAGACTGTGGAAATATAGTTACGTTACAGTTTTGGGCGTATGTTGATGATATTATAAGATTATCAATAACGAATATAGATGAAGTGACGATTATTGAGCCACCTATGCTTATAAGTCACTTATCTGAAAAATGTCAACAAATCATGAAAAAATATAAACAACACTGACAAGTTTATGTCAGTGTTGTTTTGTTATGATGAATGGGTGTTTGATTTAAAGTTACAAAATAATAAGGAGCTGGATTTACATGAATGAAGTTAAACAGCTGAAATCTTTACTACTACAAATTAAGTCCAATAACTGGAGTGTACCAGTAGATGTAAATTTAGACCAATTAACAACTGCAATGATGAAACATCTAGGATCAACAGATTCAGAATTAAGAGATGAACTAATTTATTCTCTTTTTCACCAGTTGATTAGAGAAAAAGCCTTATCAGATAATCAATTAAAAGATATATTGAAGCTGTCATTGTCTGATCAACATTTGTTTTATAACATAGGGGCAAAAGGAGATGATACGGTTTTTAATAGGGCTTTTGCTATTTTAATAGTTAGTTCAATTGTAATGTATCATAATCAAAATGGAGAAAATTTGCTGACAGAAGAAGAACTTTTTCACGTACATAAAAATGCTTTATGCTATGCAAAACTTGAAAATGATGTTCGAGGATGTGTGAAAAATAAGGGATGGGCTCATTCTACAGCACATTTGGCAGATGCACTTAATGAACTAGCAATTTGTAAAGTTATGAAAAAAATTCAGCTAACTGATATTCTAGAAGCTGTAAAAGAAAAAGTATGTATTAAAGACTACACATATATAAACGAAGAGGATGAACGTTTAATTACTGCAGTAACAAGTATTATGGAGAGAAATATCTTGAGTGATGAAGAGATTACAACTTGGATACAGCAATTTGATAATATTGAACAAATAAAAAACTCTCAGCAGCAGCATTGTCTGTTAGTTAATCGTAAAAATTTTTTACGTAGCCTATATTTCAGGTTTAAGCAAAACGAGGTATGCCGACCGTTTATTGCAACAATTGAAACTGTTTTAAACAAAATTAGTTTTGCTTATTAATTACTTTATTTTCTCTTTTTTTGTACTTGTAAAAAATAAGGATCTAAATCGTATTCGAGTGGTCTTTTCTTCAATAGAAAAGGCTCCTTTCATAAACATGTTGCTATTCTTACAAATAAATGGACAGAATGAAGAGCTAAATGAGGGCTCAAAAATTTTAAAAGTAGTAAAGATGCTACTACCACAAGATATAGATGTGGTTATATTTAAGTACGAAAAGCAACAAGCTATTTGAAAACAAGTAAAAAAGATAACTTGTACTATCTTTAGAGGAGAATTTATTAATGATTAATGTGAAGAATATTCTTGAAGAATATAAAGGGGAATATGGTGCTGTTGTTTATTGTACAAAAACCAATGCTCTAATTTGTTCTTATCATCCAGATTTTATTATACCTTTAGCTTCAGTAGGTAAAGTTTTAGTGGGGTACGTTGTTGCAAAGTACATCGAAGAAGGGGTTTTATCGTGGAGCTCTATCATCAATCATGTAAGCTTTGACCCTAAAGAAGACAGCCATATTATTTACCCCCACCTTCAAAAAAGGACTTCTTTACCGTTAAGTACTATGATTGAAGTCATGATAGCATGTCACGATAACGTCATAGCAAACCATATAGTTTCATACATCGGTGGTTGGGAGAAAGTAAACAATAAATTATGGGATGAAAACTTTAGTAGTTTTAATCTTACTAAAAATCCACAAGATACTCAAAACTACGGGTCAATAAATGACCTACTTTACATTTTAATAAAGATTTACGATGGTTATCAAACACAACCCGAAATATTTATACCACTAATCACAGGTATGGTCAGGCAGCAGGACGCTCATCGTCAAATACCTAAACAATACCTTGCGCATATGACTGGTGGTTTACATGACTTAATCTTGGATATAGGTATCCTAGGTCATTTCTCAAAAAATCCTTATATATTCGTAATAGCAGGTAATAACGTTCCAAATCGGTTGAAAAATAGTGAGTCCGACAATAATGTAGCAAACATTTTGTTTGATGTATATAGAGAATGGAGAAAAAGCATGGTCCATCATAACGCCAACATTTAGTGGTCTATGTTGTTACAGGGTAATAATCTAGCAATGGTTTTGGATTTTTACTCGACATCTACTAATCAGGTGGAGTGAGTCTTCACCTTATAGCATAAGATTGTATAACGTGTTCACTGATAGCATTAGCATCTTGAAGGTATCCACAATGTTTTTCCTCAATCATTTCCTCTGTAATTTTCATACCTTAAGAAATTTCAATCTGTTTATTATAAAAATTATGGTTATACAATCTGTTTACAATAATATTACTTTTCAAAGTGTATTTTCTGAAAATTTAATAATAGCACTTGTAAATGAAGAAAATTATGGTAATATTAACATATAACCAAAAGGTTATATGTTGGAGGTGAGGATAACAGATTTTTATCGTGCAATTGCAGACCCCATTAGGAGAAGCATTTTATCAATGCTATCTTATAATGAAAAAACCCAATCTCAGATAGTAAATAGGTTCAATATTTCTCAACCAGCTATTAAAAAACACTTAAAGATTTTAAAAGAAGAGGAGTTGATTTATGAAAGACGAGAGGGAAGATACTGTTTGTACGGTTTGAAAAGGGAGATATTTCAAAAACAATATGGGATGTTGAAGCAAGAGCTAGAAGCGGTATTAGATCGTAAGCTTGCGAGCTTAAAAAATTATTTAGAGGAGGATGATGATTAGAGTGACAACATATCATTCAGTGAAAAGAGAGATATTTATTAATGCTAAACCAGAAAAAGTATGGAAGGCTCTAACAAGCGGTGAGGAACGCAATAAGTGGGAAACAAAAAGTTGTAAAATCGAGCTGAAAGTCGGTGGGAAATTTTCTGCAGATTACGGATGGGGTGTAGCTCATAGCGCTACAATCGTTGAAATTGTGGAAAACAAGCGACTCATTATGGAAGATGAAAATAATGGAAGAACAATTTGGACAGTGACCCCTCAAAATAACGGTAGCTTAGTTACACTAGAGTTCAATGGATTATGGACTGGAGACTTAGGAATGATGGAAATGGAAAATAGCTCTTTCGGTCAATACCAGTTCATGAGAAATATGAAAAGTGTTATTGAAAACAATGAGGATATTCGACATTTGTTTTGGAACAGCTGGATAGGTATGCAGCACAAAACAATAGAACGAGAAGGCTTTAAAGCGCGAGAAATCGTCAAGATTGTCCCAAACACTCCGGCTGATGAAGTACTACGAATAGGAGACCTCATTACTTCAGTAAATGATCAAACCGTAACGACATATGATGATCTAGAAAGAGTGATTACTGAAATGCCTCCACAGCAAGAAATAAAGTTAGTTATAAAACGAGATGATAAAATAAAGGATGTGTATTTGGTAACAGTACCATACGGAAGTACAAAGTCACCTACACCATCAAAGTAAATTGTTATGGTCACTGACATGAACATGTTGTCACTAACTAATCTAACCATACAACTTATTAAGCTTCTAACCTAATTTCCATAAATCAAATTTCATCCAATAGACATAATATTGTGGTTGTTAAAGATTGAAGGTTAAAATTCCACTAATAGACTGAGAAACTTCGTAGCAATTATCTGCTTTGTACCCACTACAATTATAAAAAACCTTTTCTTGCTAAGCCTAATTAGTTACAAAAACATATTTATTAATATTAGTTAAAACTGAGGAGTTGTGCTTTGGATAAAGTGTAAACCCTCGGTTATTTTAGTTAATTGATACAGATTGAAATGAAGAAGAAATTGTCCATTATATCAAAACGAATAGATCTGATATAGAAGCCTGTACTACTAATAAAAAGATTTTATGCCACTTTAGAATTATACAACAATAAATAACGAGCATGATTGAATATAATGTGTTAGTATAATTCTAATTCTTGTTATATGAGGTGAGTTAGTTGAGCATAGTTGAGCAAAGTACAAAATTGGATTTAGAAAGAATTATATTTATTGGGAGAACATTCAAAGAATACATGGATATGTTTTCATTCTCTGAAGATGATTTAAGTACTAAAAAGATACTAGATTGTCCCGCTGGTGCATGCTCTTTTGCAGCAATAGGAGAAAAGGTAGGTTTGAATATTACTGCTTGTGATATTGTCTATGACTATTCGGTTGAAGCCTTAAAAGAGAAAGGGTTGAGAGACATAGCACACGCAATGAAGCATATGGAACAAGCTAAAAGTAATTATATTTGGAATTATTTCGATAATCTAGATGGCTTAAGAAAGCATCGGGAAAGTGCTTTATATGACTGTACAAGCCACATGAAACAATCAAGTGATCGTTACATTTCAGCTACATTACCAACATTACCATTTGCAAATGAACAGTTTGATATAACGTTATCTGCGCATTTTCTGTTTATGTATGCAGATAGATTAGATTACGATTTCCATATAGAGGCCATAAATGAACTATTGCGAGTAACAAAAGATGAAGTTCGAATCTTTCCTTTAGTAGATTTAGAAGGGACCCGATATGAACATATAGATAGGATCATCAACTACCTTACAGCGCAAGGTTATAAGCTTGATGAACTCAGTAGTAAGTATGAATTCCAAAAAAATGCTAATTCAATGCTCAAGATAATAAAATAGGAACAGGGGGTAGCGTTCAACGCTACTCTTTTCTCTATGTAAATACATATAGATGATACACGTTTTTTGTTAATGATGTAAAAATCTCATTTATTATAAACCATTTTTTAATTATTATGATTATATATTACATATTTAAATATATTATTAGTAGAAATAGAAAATATAAATAAGTAAAAAGGAGCTCGTAATTAAGGATTTTGTCTCCGAAGTACACAGAGTCGTCTTGAATAGTATGGCCATATTGAATGTGAATTTAATCAGATTCATTGTAGTATTTAAATCAGCACATACACCACAAGATAAAGAACAATCGCCCTTATGGAATGTATAAAAAAATAAGAAGTGTATAAATTAATGATTGTTGTTTAACTACACTGATAAGTAAATTATGTAGGGTTGTCATCTATAAATTGAACTGATTACTCACAAGAAGTTCTGTTGTAATTATTCAAAACAAATATTAATAACATAACGATATGAAGAAGTTAACCTAGGTAAAGAAAAAGGAAAGGACGATGATTTATGATTATTATTCATGCTGTGACTCATGTAAACCCTGCGAAGGAAGAAGCATTTCTTGAAGATATTCGTTCATTAATTACTGCCTCTAGAGCAGAAGGTGGGAATATATCCTATGACCTAATGAAAGATACCGAAAAGGATAGTGTGTATACAATGGTAGAAGCTTGGAAAGATTTAGAGGCTGTTAACAGCCATAACGCTAGTGAACATTTTACATATTTTACGAACAAGGCAAAAGAATATCTCATTGCACCACTGGATGTGAAGATTTACGATGCTAAACAATTAGAAATGTAACATATGGATGTACAATATTCATCGACACCTTCTCGTTACGGAAGGTGTTTTAATTTGATCATAGTGTAAATGAGCAAATGTATTATACTTATTCAAAGGAGAGATAGAGATGTTCACTCAATCTCTTTCTAAGGTTAAAAGTTTGGGATGGAATAAGAGCTATGATGAAAAAATAGAACCAGCTAATATGGTCAATAGTAGCTGGTTCTGAAATAAAGAATGAAGTTTCACATTGTTGAACTTGCTATACTATTTGCTTCCTCTTGATAGTTCTGTAAATAGTAATCAATAAAATGATACTAATAAGAAAAATCGCAGGATAATGTACTAATGGGTCTAAGACTGGGATGCCAAACATATTAATTGCATGGAACGAATTAACAAAATCAGGTGCAGTTATGAAGTTCGCAAAACTATACTTCATCACATAATTCCATAACGGAATGCTAAATGAAATTGTTGGTAAGATAAAAATTGATGCACTAATAATGAACGACATTAATGTATTTTTTGAAAGCGCAGACACTAATAAAACTAATGTCATAAAAGTAAGAGCCACTAGAAAATGAATACCGGTTTGAATGAGGAAAAACTCCAACATAGTCAAGTTATATGGTGTATGCTGTGAGATCATTTGGACAGGTGCATCCCATCCGCCACTCCCATAAACATACATGTTCATTAAAACATCAAATGTTAACCAAGACAAAATCACAAACAATACGTAAATGATGGAAGCGAAAATTTTTGCTGTGATACTCTTACGACGACCATGTGTACTACTATATATTAACTGATCCATTCCCGTATTCGTTTCATTCACAAATATGGTAGCTAGACCGATTAAGATCATTATACTTGTAAAAAAACGTGAAAAATATGCAAAGCCTATTGTTTCTTGTGGTCCTTTACTATAGGTGAATGTTTCAAAATTCAAATCTACCAACATATTTTTTTCTAACAAAGCTTCCTTGTATGAAAAATCACTCTCGTTTAATTTACTCATATTATTTTGAAGCTCAGATAATCTATTAGGAATTATTAAACTATTCATCGTTTCATTTTCAAATAGAGACATTATCACAAATTGTTCAGCAACTTCTTTTTCTGATAATGTACCTTCGATACTTTTCGGTGTAAGCAATTCTTGTATATTTGACGCATCTTCTAATTTCTTCTCAGTAATAGCGCCTTCCCAATTTTCCGCGGCTAACTGTAAATCACTCTTTAACTCCAGAGCCTGATATGGGGAGGTTGATATATGTGCACTAAGACTATTCATACTAAATAGGATAAACATGAGTCCCATAGTAATGTAAATTCCTTTTTGGCGAAATAATTTATATAGCTCAAACTTTACTAGCTGCTTCATATGGCTACCTCCTGATCAAAGTAATATAAATAGAGATCCTCTAAGTTAGGAGTTGCTTTAATAGCTCTTTCGTCAGGCTTCATTTTAGAAATGACTCTAATTCCAACTTCATTTTGTTGACGAATAATATTTCCTACCTTATATTTTGCTTGAAATGCTTGTACCTCATGCTCTTTTACATTTATTGTCCATACATAGTCTTTGATTTGTTCTAGTAACTCTTCTGGCTTTTCTTTATGAATGAGCTGACCTGCTTTTAAGACAAGTATTTCTTTTGCGATGAATTCAATATCAGAAACGATATGTGTTGACAATAAAACAATTCGGTCCTTTGAAATGGATGATAGAAGATTCCGGAATCTAATGCGTTCTTCAGGATCTAGTCCCGCTGTAGGTTCATCAACGATTAATACTTTTGGATCATTTAATAGTGCTTGGGCAATGCCAACTCTTTGCTTCATCCCACCTGAAAACTTACCAACTTTTCTATTACGGTGCTCTGTCAAATTGACAACCTCTAAAAGCTCAGCAACTTTCCTTACTGCTACCTTTTTCTCAATACCTTTAAGAGCAGCAATGTACATTAAATACTTTTCAGCTGAAAAGTTCTTATATAATCCGATGTATTGAGGCAAATAACCGAGTACGTCACGATATTCTTCATCTAACACTTCAATATCTTTCCCATCTAATAAAATTCGACCCGAAGTCGGCTTTATTAATGTAACGAGCATGCGCATCAATGTCGTTTTTCCAGCACCGTTTGCTCCTAAAAATCCATAAACTCCATCAGTTAACTCAAATGAAACATTGTTTACTGCTAACTTATCTCCAAACTGTTTTGTTACTTTTTCAATAGTTAAATTCAAGGAAAACACCTCTATTTATTTTTATTTTTATAAACAAAATTGCTATGACACTGAGGATGATTGATCAAAATTCAAGCCATTGACTTACCAATTCAATTGATGGGAAAAATGACTGGACCTTTTTGACGATCTATAAATCTATTTATGAAAATTGTTCATCACAGTTAATTAAACGAAAAGGGCTTTAAAAAAGTTTTATAGAATAAACATGAAGTTTTTTCCAACCACAAATAAATGAGCTATGGTTTTATAAATCTAACACATAGATGAAGAATCGGGGTCTTACACCATTGAAGGAATGGTGTTTATTTATATAAATAGCAACAATGTTTAAGAAAAAGAGTCATAGGAACACTGTAATTAATATTAGTTCAAGATACTAAAAACATATGAAGAATAAGACAGAAGGGAGGGGTTATTTAAGATTTTAGATTCCCAGCAAAGAAGCACTTTAGCTATTAGTAATCCGTTTTCGTATTGCTATTAATTGGAACAGGGAAGGAAATAATAGTTCAAATGAAATCATATAAATCATACAACACAGGAAATAAATTTCCCAGAAAGAGTATGAAAATATATAAACAATGAATATATAAGTGTTTGTAAATTTGAACCGATTGGGTTCAGTTTTAGAAGAAATGATGTGGTGTGTAGCTTGTTTATTTCGTCGAACAATAACGAAACAATATTTGAACAAATACAGAATAAACAGGAATGACCTAAAACTAGAATTATGATTCTAATTCTGACGAGATTATTAATGCTAACAATTAATTTCATTTTCTGTCTCACTATCATAAGTTTACTTAGTTTATGAGATGGTTTATATCTTTTTATAATTGCTTCCTATAATATATATTATGTAAACTAGATAAAAATATAAAAAAATACCGTATGATCAATCCTCCACTTCACAACAATTATTTAAATCACCTAGATAATCTTTGTACGTTATTGTTTAGGTCTTTAAGCAACTTATTAATTTATTTACTATTAAAGATTAACTTTATCAATTATTATTTTGTTCTCCAATTTTCTCCGTAACCTAAGCAACAATCTAAACTGTTATTTTTTATATCTAATGTTATCTAACATCTGATCCATGACATCCATGTCAAACTCTGAAGCCAGAAAATATTGTTTTAACCAATATGCATTTTCGTTAACATAGGTTTGTAGTGCACTTTTGATAATGTCTTCATTTAGTGTTCTAACAATAATAAATGGTGGGCTTGCAGGAATATAATTAATTTGTTCCTGGTCCATTTGTGTAAAAAGATTTTTTGGAGTTGCTACTACTAGTGTGTACGTCATCCCATCTTCTAACTCAACAAAAACATCAATATTATCATCTTCAATATCCTTTACTTTTTCTAGTGCTGTAGGAAATTCAATATTCTTTATTTTCATCTCATTCTCCTTGCTTTTTTAATTTGCAATATAAAATTTGATAAAAGTATTTATTATGATCTGTTCAATACAATTTAAATATATAATCTGTTTTTTGTTAAGGGTAGGTAATCCTAAAATGAATCAACCACGGCGGATTTTTTGCTATTGGTTGACAAGATTTAGTATATTTCATTTCAAATGGCTAGAAAAATGATATCAGAATCACTAATTAATATTAGAAATGTTCTTATAAACTTTAGCTTCTAGATTCCATATTCTGGTATACTGATAAGTTTATAATTCCTCATCCCAATTATCTATTATGTTGCTCCAGAACCGTATAGGTTTAATATTATTAAAATCTAAATCCTTAGGTTTCTTTAATATAAATTCTTTCTGTAGATAAGATGATAGATTTTCACCATAATAGATAATATCGGTTTGATATACAGACATTATTGGATTCCCGTTCTCAATAGGTTCTGATGAAATATATCTATGAGAATATACAGGAATAAGTTTTGGAGCCTTATGATAATGTAGAGTCGCTATCTTAATTGCATCTTGTAAAGAATCGGGTATGTTGCCCCACTCTTTTATCCAAAAATGATTATGTTCAATATCAAAAATAATACCTTTTAATGGCCAGTTTATCCGATCATTAATACTTTTTACATTTTTTTCACTAATATCTCTCCAGTTTACAAATCCCTCTGAAACTGGTAGAGCATACATTAGAAAAGATTTTAAGTCAGGTGGAAATTTAATGTTGTATAATGATTCAGCTTCAGTAATTTCACTTTCATTTAATCCACTTGTAAATTTAATACCTGCTTTCCCTAATCTTTTTACTATTTTAGTAACATTCAAGTAAAATACCGCCTTTTAGCTCTCCCAGTGATAAGTGCACTTCACTTCTCTACTTCATAAATCAAAACTCTTATAGACAAAACTGTATTAGTGTTTTCTCATCTTTGTTTAATCTGTCTCCGTATTTTTGCTTGTATAATAGATACTAACATCTTATCCATGACATCCATAAGGAAACTTTGAAGGTGTCATGAAAGGAAAAATCAACCCACTTCCTAACGTTTTCACACTAGGAGTGGGCTTCTGTTTTATTGAACCTTAATTTTAGAAGGATTATTTATTTTATATGGAAACTCTTTGTGTTTTTTCTTTACGATCTTCGCACTAAATTCTAATGATTGCCCTTCTTGTAACTCTAACTTCTTCAATGTCTTACTGTATCCGCACCATGCGAAACCAACTTCCAATTGCTTATCTGCTGTAATCTTAACATTATCTAGTAGTAAAATTTCATCATCATTATCGCTAAAAGGATTGGGCTTGGTACCAAACCCCTTTACCGTTGCCATAAAAGTAACTTTGTCTTCTGGTAAAGCGATTTCTGATTTAGTCGCTTTTTCATTTGTTGACTTATTTTTTGGCTTTGTAGTAGATGTTAACGATTTATCTTTTTTAGGTGAGCTTTTAACTGGGACCGGTGATTCTTCCGTTTCTTTTCCAAAGGTCGATTTTTGCATTTCTTTTAAATAATCAGGGTGGATACAAGAAATATTTCCATCCTCGAATTTAATAATTAAAGTGTGGAAAGTTCCGGTTACACCGTACTCTATAAAGCCGACCACTTTGACAGAACGCTTATATCCTTTTCCTTTGTACCAGAAATCTTTCTTAGGCGTTTTGCCAAATAAGCCCCATTCCCTTCCCAGTTCTTCGTAATGCTCGTCATTCTCAAATGTATTGTATTCTTCTTTAGGTGGGATGTACTGCGTTAGTCCACTTTCTTCTATTTGTGGGTAATTTACTGACATTTTAAAACCTCTCTCATTATTTTCATTTAATACTATTATAATCGATATAAGAATTTTTTATAGTCGTAAACAGTAAAGGTATCTCAATAAGTTTTGAGGATATTTGTCTAACAGCTGCTGCCATGCTATCTAGCCGTAGCTTGTAACCCCCTCTTGCTGCATATGCTCCTGATAATGTAAAAAGAATATCTAATTACTCAATCTTAATTTTTTAACTAGATTTATAATTTCTTCATCATTACCTGTGTCAACGAACACTAACTTTGTGTTGTTAATAATATCTATGTAGAATTTTTCACTAGCTGGGTAAATACCATCCCAACGTAAAGGAACGTTGTAGACATTTATCGTGCCGTCCCAATTACGACTATATGTAACTGAACCATCCACTAATCGAGACCCAGCTAACTGAATAACATCTTCAAGATACTTAGCGCTAGTGTCATCATCGGGGTTAAGTGGGGTTCCAACTAGAATATGTCTAACATTTAATTCATTTATCTCTTGATTTGGACCTAGTTGCAACCAAATTCTAGCGTATTCAATTTCTTCTTGAGCGTATTTAAATAATGGTATATTTTCCTCGCTTCCAAGAGCATTTTGTTTTTCCTTCCGTTTGTCTACGTCTAAAGAAGCTTCATTAGAATTATCCTTAGTAGATTGCTCTGTTTCTGTTGTGGACTTGGACTCAACTTCATTAATGTCTACCACAGAATTATCGGTATTTGATGTGTTGTCTGTACCACCATTACAACCGGAGAGCAATAGAATAACCAATAACAGAGCAACTCCATAATACAAAATCTGTGTTCCTTTATTCATTTAATCCTTCCTTCCCTATTCAACTTGTAAAATTTGATTCACAAGAAATACTCTTTAAGTTTGAAGAGTCACTTTTAGTAAAAAATAAAGCCCTTCTCAAAACATTACTCAATATGCTTTATTAGCTTCATTACTTCAGTCATGAAACCTACTATATATATTAGGTCAGAGTCCTCCTTAGTTAAATGAGTATCCAACCAAATTAGAGTTAATTTCTCCAAATGGAAATTGCCTAACTGTAACTTTTTCAACTAAATTTCCTTAGCTAATAACTTGAAAGTTAATTTTCAAAATACTAATAGGCAAATAACACTTGTTCATTATTTTACCAATCCAAAGTATTATTAACTATCAAATTATTCATTTATTTACCCATAACTTTTAATTAATGCTTAAAAAAACAAAAAAACACCCTTAGGATGTTTTAGTATGATTTACAAGGTCTTTTCTTAACCATATCTATTAAATAATGAATAAGAGCAATTAAGTATGATAGCAGTAAAATAATGATTATTCTAAATGTGTTTCTCCAAGCATGACTGTAAAAGTTACAAAAAGAACAAAACTAGTAAAAATTAATGCAAAGAAAATCGCAACGTATCCTTCCAAAGAACATTATGTAAATTTATACTTCGAAAACAAAAATGTACTATAATTATCTAAATCTTTTAAATTAGAATTAGATCTCTGATATCAAAAAAAAAGATAGATGAGCATAATGAGATTTGCTCCAACTATCCCTAATTTAATTGTTCTAATTAGCAGGCAAAACAAACATTTGTACCCAATAAGTAGAGTAATTATTATGTTCTGACCCTTCAATATATCCAATCCCAATTTCAGTGAATTCAGGACGCAAAATGTTTTTACGATGACCCTCACTATTCATCCACGCTTCAACAACTTGTTCTGGAGTAGTTTGACCCGCAGCAATATTTTCTCCTGACATATTATAATTAACACCGAAGTGTAGTAACATTTCACCTGGTTCTCCATAAGTTGGAGAGATATGATCGAAATAATTCTGATCCCGCATATCTTCAGCTTTAATTTGAGCCACTTCAGTCACCTCATTAGATAATATGAGTGGATCTACTCCCTCTTCTTCACGCTCTATGTTAACTAAGCTAAACACTTCATCGACAAAAGCAGTTATTTCGTCTTCACTATCTTCATCTCCAGGGTTCTGGGTATCATCCTCTCCTGGAATAGATACATCATCTTCAACTTCGATGTCAATGGTTTGAGGTGTTATTTTACTATTATTGAAATCTTCAATACCTGATATGTTTAGTTCAAATTTTCTTGTGTTTAAACTTTCAAATAATTCTAAGGTAACTGTGTTTGTAGCATGGTCAGGCGTTACTTTAGCTGTTACATTTTGATCATCAATCGTTATTTCAGATAATGTGTTATAGCTAGATTGTGAGAATGAAACCGGCTCGGAAAAATAAAGTTCAATTTGTTTATTATTCAGTACTTTTACATCTAACAATTCAGGAGTGTTAACATCTCTCACAGTTATTACTTGTTCATATTCAATATTATTATTATCAACCGTTTTTATACGATCTAGTACAACGGTAACATCCTCACTAGCTTTTAACTCTCCTGATTCAAGAATGACGGCTACCTTATCACCATTTATAATTGTAAGATCCATAACCTTTAATTCTTTGTTAGTCTCGTCTAAAATTTTTACAGTTGAAGTAGTTAAAGAACCTTCATTTATGTCCTCATTGAACAAAATTTCAATCTTTTTAAGGTTGTCTGCAATTACACTTACAACTTGTGATTGAGGTTGAGGTTCTTCTATTGGTGGATACTCATCTTCAGTTACTAGTCCAGCCTCTTGGTTAAGTGCACGATATAAGAAAGCTGCGAAGTTCGCACGGGGAACATTTCCGTTACCATCGTAAGTGCCATCACCCTTACCCGTTGTTACGCCATTTTGAAATAAAATTGCGACATTGGCTCTGTGAGAATCATCAATATGCTCTATGTCTGTTAAAGTAACTTCAATCTCATCATTAACTTCTAAGCCGAATGCACGAACAAGAACTGAAGCCATTTGAGCACGAGTTAATGTGTCGTTTGCTCCGAATATACCGTTACTCCCCTTGAAAATTCCAGCTGCTTTTACTGCAGCAGCAGCTTTTTTAAGCTCTAGATCAGTAGAGTCTTCTACATCATTAAAAGAAGTTAAATCTTCAGGAACTTCTAAGTTAAGTGCGCGTTGGAATAATTTCGAAGCTTGACCACGAGTTAATTCAACATTAGGCCCGAATGTTCCGTCTGTAAACCCGTTGATAATTCCTTCATTTGCTAGTTCAGTAATGTAGTTATTAGCCCAATGCTCAGCTGATACATCCGAAAAGCTATCAGTGCTGGCAACCACCGGGACGACTGCGGTTGCTACGAATGCAGCTGAAATAGAACCCGCTAGGAACTTATAATAAGATTTTGTTTTTATAGACATTTCAAAATTGTCCTTCCTTCAATTAGTAGTTTTAAGTAATGACTAAAGAGTTAAAAGAATACATGAAAGATAGTGGCTGAGGGTTAATATTCTCTTAAACATATTCAGAGATTATTATATATCTAACATTTTCTGTTTTGCATGAGGAGATGGTTGTAGTTCCATATTAGGGTCTTGAACCCATATTGTTCTAAATTGGAAGGAAATTATTCATGGAATAATCCGTATTATTTGAAGGTTCTTTTCGTAAGCTTAGTTGCTGTTAGTCCCAATAAATAGCTGTCTTTTTAATCAACATATAGAAGAAAAGATCCTGCCATATGTAGTTGATATGTGTATAATTTTTAGGATGAAAATCAGTCTATTGTAATTATTGCTGTTTTGTTTATAGCATCCTTTTGCACTATGCAATGAAGTTGTTTAAATAAACTTGACATAAATCGAAAAAAGAACTCTTTTGTCAAAGCTTCTATTTTATCAATTGCTGCCCATAAAATTTTAACCCTCGTCCAAATCTCATGTGGATGATTTAAGAAAAATCTTTTTTGTAAGCTCGTTACGCAGTTTACCACTCCATGAACAAACACAAACCTCAAGTTCCATGTGGATGTAATTGACTTCGTATCTGCTGTTATTGTCATTGAATATTTTTTTTGCAGATATTTAAATTGCTCCATCAGTCCATCGTTTCACTCTGGTCTTAGATTGTACGTCCAATTCATTTGAAACAGCGGGATACCCTCTGGACGACCACTCGCTTTAACTTCAAAGTGAATACATCTCATTCATCTTCTATCATAATAAAAACTGCCCAAGCGTCTATTCAGACCCGTTGAGCAGTATAATTTTTCTTTCCTTAGCATGTATTTAATATGAGCACATTACTTACTAGTGAGGCTCACATTATCTAAGAAGATTTCATGAGTCTTGTATAAAGGATCCTCACCATCCATTAGCCCTGCAAAGAATTTTAGATTAACATCATCCTTGTATGGCATCGTAAACTTAAACTCATATGATTTATCTTCTGCGGTTAAATCAATCACTTCTTCTAAGTATCTTACATAATCTTTATTGTCTACAATAACCTGAAGCTTTCTTGGTAATGTACTACTTGCATCAAACTTGACGATGTATTCTTGCTCTCTTCCTAGTGTAGCCACATTCATTTGATTTAAAGATAATGTAAAGAACATATCTCCCTCATTCTGAACCATTATTTTTGCTTTACCTTCTTCAACAGTAATTTCACCTAATTCCTCAGAAAGTAAAAACGGCTCCCAAGACTCTAATGAATCTTCAAACGTTCCATTCATTACTAAATTAGTAGAGAATTTCACATTATCAATGAATATATCATGGGCTTTCGTTAACGGTTCTTCGCCATCAATTAACCCTGCAAAGAATTTTAAATTTATATCATCATCGTTTGGTATCGTAAGTGTAAACTCATATGATTTATTTTCTGTTGTTAAATCAACTACTTCATCTAAATATCTTACATAATCTTTATTATCTACAATAACCTGGAACTTTCGTGGTAATGAACTGTTAGCATCAAATGTAACTCTGTATTCTTGTCCTTTTTTTGCTTTGCCGATGTTCATTTGATTCAAGGATATCGTAAAGAACATATCTCCTTCATTTTTTACAGCAAATTTAGCTTGGCCATCTTCAACTGTAATTTCACCTAGCTCATCAGACAGTATATATGTCTCCCAAGCGTCAAACGAATCATCAAAAGATCCATTATTAATTAAAATATCTGTTGATTCATCATTTTTACTCTCAAGATCTTTTACGATACCTGTCTCTTTAAATACGACATTATCTATATATATATTATGTTCGTTACCTATTGGCTCATTAAAAAGACCCATTAAATATTTGAACGAAACGCTGTCATTTGCTGGCATAACAAATTTAAAGCTATAGGTTTCTGTTGAGTCAGTTAACTCAAACGTTTCATCAAGGTATCTTTCATATGCCCTGTTATCTACGACTACTTGAAACTGTCTAGGGATGGTGCTTCTAGCATCAAATTCAACTACATATTCTTTACCAATTTCAAGATCAAAAAATCCTTGAAAGTATTGAATACTATAGAATTGTTCTCCTTCGTTTTTAATAGCTATTTTTGTCTCACCATTCTCAGTTGCGATCTCTGCGTCACCAGCAAATCCAACATAAGTGTCCCAACCATCAGTTCCATTATCAAAATTGCCGTTCTTAAATTGATCTATTCCACTAGACTTTTCTCCTTTTATTACTCCAGGTGTTTCATAAATCGTATCTATCATTTCTTCTTCAACAGTTTCAGGATTTGTATCTTCATAAACTCTTACATAATCTATTTTCATTTCTGATGGAAATATGTTATCCTCACCTACAGCTCCACCCAAATGTCCACCTACTGCCAAATTAAGTATGAGGTATTGAGGGTTATCATATACCCATTCTATTTCACCATACTCATAATTTGATTCATCTTTATTTACAATATGATATAACGTATCATCAACATAAAATTCTAGTTCGTCCTCATCCCATTCCAAAGAATAGACATGGTAGTCGTCTGTGAATTTCTTTCCCTCTGGTAAACTATAATCACTTGTAATACCTAGACCACTAGACAGTGGACCATGAAGAGTCCCTGCAATTGTTTCTGGCTCTCTTCCTATAAGCTCCATAATGTCTATTTCACCAGATGGCAACCAGCCAACTTCATTAAAGTTTGCACCTAATGTCCATATTGCAGACCAGAGTCCATCTCCTTCTGGTAGCAGTGCTCTAACTTCAATACGGCCGTGTGCTTGACTAAAAAGTCCGCTTGTCGTCAATTTTGCAGAAGTATAAAAGAATTCCTGCCCCGCCTCTTCTCGTGGGACCTCTTCCTTAACTGCATTTATAACTAAATTACCATCTTCAATATATGAATTTTGTGCTTCATCAGTATAGTATTCCAGTTCAGAATTGCCCCAACCTGGATTTCCATAATCAGCACCATTCCCAATCTCATATGTCCACTTTGTGCGATCAATTTCCTCTCCATCAAATTCATCGCTCCATGTCAGCTCCCAGTTCTCGACTTTATCTTCATCTGCTTCAGTTTTAGTCCTTGTCAGTAAAGCCTTTCCTTCTGGATCAATATCTTCAGGAATATCGATGTTTGTTGGGTAATCGTATGTATCATTTATTTTCTCTGGGGTTACAGTCGAAGCATATGATTCCTTACTAGGTGATAAGGTAAAATAAAGCACACCTACAGTAAATAAACATACAATTAATATAATACTAAATTTACTATTTTTTGTTATTTTTCGAACCACTTTCATTCCCCCTAATGATAGATTTTTCTACAAACAGTCTTTTTCCCTCCTTCATTAATTAATAGCCTCTTCTAAATTTTACTTCTCTACCAATTTGTTTTATAGTTACATTTTTTTGGAAACGGTTTCATTTTTTTACATTTTTGAAATACTATAATATTGAACACCACCATATCACTTGTTCATTTTTTATACCATTACGCTAATTGTCTCAAGATTAAATATTAGAAATGTGTTAAGCATTCTTCTGGAATGCAATATGAAAGAAGAGAACTTACGAATACAGACGAATTCAAGCTAGATCTAGAATTAAAATCCATAGAAGTGAGCATATGAGGCTTAAGTCAAAGATATGTCAAAGTAATAAATATTAAGAAGCTAGAGTGCTTAAATGAATTATAAGAACGTTCATTTTCTCGTCTAGTTTAAAACATTCATTTAATTTTGACATAGAAAATGCTGATTTAATTGGAAACCTTTAATGGTCATATTTATTTTCAGTATTAACATCGAATTCATCTAAATGATGTGAGAACTTTGTTGCTGCAATAGTTCTCGCTTCAGAGTTAAGCAAAGTGAAGATTTACAAGATGAGGTAATCTCAAGATTAAAAAGCCCGATTTCTCAGTATTAATATTGAGAAACGGGCTTTTTCAGTTATTCTAGAAAGGAACGAGTTACTGAATAACATGTTACTTACCATTAATTATATCTAAAAGAGCTTATCGGCATATCAATCATTTTATTGCCAATTACAAACCATACCCCATCAAAAGTCATAGTTAAACAACGAATGAGTATTTTATATAATGTATTTTTCAGCGCTAGTTCTGATTATTTAACAAACCGTATTTCTCTTTTAAAAATTGGTGCTCAATAAGCTGATCTAGTGAAAACTTTTCGACTAAAGCTACATACTGTTGAAGTAAGTATTCATATCTAGGCACATTACGAATTGGGATATTCTCCTCCATATAATCAACCATCCATCGATTAATATGACGATAATAATGAATGCCATCTCCCATAAAATTTCCTATGTTAAAAGTAATATACTTAATTAATTGGAAATCATATAACTGTATGTTCGGATACTTACTTAATAATTTAAAAGATTCGGCTTTAAACTTTGCTCTTTCCTCTAAATACTCAGGATTTGACTTATAATATTTAAATTGATTGTAAATTGGATAAGGAGCAAAGAAAAAAGTAAATGTAGTATCAGGGTGATCTTCCACAACCGAGATTACATTTTCTTCAAAAGAACGAAGCATCTTTTCAGCTGTATCGAATTCTGGAACTGCATCTTCCTTATCTATGTTGTCAATTGCTCCTACTATTCTTTCAAAATCATCCTTAGGAGCATCATTACCAAATTTATAAAGAGTCTCAACATCTCGCTTACTTTTTATGTCATTTACGTTAGCTTGAAGGTTTTTTACCAAAACTTCTAAAGAATATGAGTTAAATAAATATCTAATATCATTTAATTTTGAATCATCATACATATATTCAGGAAAATCAGTTACCCAGTCCGGTTCTCCAGAAAATGAATAAAAATTCAATTCCCAGAACACTCGGTCGACTTTTTCTTTGTTTTGAAGGGCTAATTGTACTACCATTGATTGCTCTCTTGCTGTTGAGGCAGGCAACGACCCATTAAATGATTTTGTACCAAATTTTTCATTAACATAGCTTTCTTCAAAATTGCGTCCCATCGATGTGCCAGTAATTAAGGTTTGATAGTCTATTGTCTTTACTAGACCCGGCATCTGATAGCGTTCGTTAGCAATATATTGTGGTTCATAAAGTTCCGTTTGACGATATAAAAATAGCGGATCTATCCAATAAAACAAGGCTGAAATCAGCAATACAAATGCCGAAATAAAGACTCCAACTATGGCTAAAAAATTCTTTGCTGACATTTCTTCACCCCATTAAAAATTAAAATATAGAAATTCACTTACACGGTTTAAATAAAGGATAGAAATAACGGCCAAGATACTTATTATTGCAGCATTTTTTATCGTGAAGGAAAAGTTATTTAGCTTTTCTACTGAATTTTTCATCCAAACTACTATAAATAAAAAGATTAGGATTAGTATTATTAGTTTTAAATCAAAGAAATTAGGTGCTGATTGAACTGGTAGGCCCATCCCAATAACTACACTTGCGATTTTTGGTGGTAATTCCCCGAACGAAAACATTTTTACAATCATCGCATTAGCTGTTGCTACATCAGGAGAGCGAAAGTAAACCCACGCAATATGTACAAATAGGAAGGTCACAAACCATGCAAGGAGTTTAGGTAGTTTAAACCCTAACTGATTCCATATCCGATATGTAATGCTTGCTACACCATGCAATATTCCCCAAATAATAAAAGTCCACCCTGCACCGTGCCAAAGACCACTAATAAAAAATATTATAAAGAGATTGAAGTTCCTTCTAATCGGTCCAACTCTACTTCCACCTAACGGAAAGTAGATATATTTAGTAAAAAATCGACCTAAAGTAATATGCCACCTTCGCCAAAAATCTTGAATATTAAGAGACTTATACGGTGAATTAAAATTAATTGGTAGCTTCAGATTAAATATTAATGCGATCCCAATTGCCATATCACAGTATCCGCTAAAGTCAAAATATAGCTGAAACGTATATGACATAGTTACAATCCAGCTATCCACAAAAGTTAAGTTAGCTAGATTACTATAGCCATCGTTTGCCCAAATAGCAAACGTATCTGCTATTATGACCTTTTTAAATAACCCAATCACAAAAATATACAGACCTCTGGATATATTGTCGAAGTTCATTTTATAGTGAGTGGGTTCTTCCAATTGTTTAATAATTTCCGAATGATGAACAATGGGTCCGGCAATTAATTGCGGAAAAAATGACACAAAAAAAGAATAATTTAGAAAGCTATATCCCTTTGTTTCTCCTCTATAGCTATCTACCAAGTATGCAATTTGCTGAAAGGTAAAAAAGCTAATGGCCAATGGTAACGCTAACTGCAACAATGGAAAGTTAGATTGAAAAAGTGTATTTACATTAGTTAAAAAGAAATCTGAGTATTTAAAATAACCTAATAGAGAAATATTAAATATGATTCCTAATACTAGAATGACTTTTTTTCCTTGAATTCCCTTGTTTATCAAAGTAGCGAGTAGAAAGTTAATTAAGATTGATACAATCATAATTGGTAGATATTTAACATTCCAGTAACTATAGAAGTATAGGGAAGCAAGGACAAGAAAACCTTTTGCAGCTGTTCTAAATTTTAATTTCTGCAATAAAAAGTAACAAATAAAGACAATCGGCAAATAAAGTAGAATAAAAACATATGAGTTAAAAAGCAAAAGTCCCCAACCCCAGTCATTAATTTGAACATCAATTATTATATCAATATTAAATTTTTCATGGAATACAGATAAGGTAAAAAATATAAAATGGGAATTTATAACCAATTTGATTAATTTTTCTATTTTAATGTTGGTACATTTTTTATTTAGGGATTTTGCACTAGCTTTGGTAAACCATAGCGTAGAATGATTTATATAACCATTGAAATTGATTGCATTTTTTTCAATTATCACGATGATAATACATCCGGAACATTTTGTACTGAGTCAAGGTTTTGTTTCCTATAGAATAGATTTCTAGCAGCTGCTTCAATGAATATCTCAAAAAGGTATTAGCTCTTAGTTAATGAATCAAAAGATTTAGCATACACGAAAAGACTGTTGAACCTCTCTACATCTTTTTCTCTATCAATCCGATTCACATCTTTGCCATTGAGTAATAAATATACACTTTCTTCTAAATTGAAATATTAGTTTTCTTATTACCTCAGATTAAAGTAGTTTATATAACTTAGAAAATTACACCAGGTATCATCACAACAATTATTCATTCACTCTTTCCTATATTTCAGCAATTCTTCTCTTCAAGGATAGTCATATTCTTGAAAACTATGTCACTTCATTTGTCAAATCGTGTAATGGAACTTATTTCAATGGGTACCACAACGTCTTTTTTATTTGTATAAAACAATCGTTTATGATTATTTCTTAACTAGACGATTTATTTTAACAATTTAATAATGGATTGGTCTTTATTCTTCTTTGCGTAATATTTAGCGGATAACCACTTTTTATTTTTTATCTTTATATTTACTTCTGCTTGAATTAAAGCTTCCACAACCTCAATATTTCCAGCTCGACAAGCCTCAATGAGAGCAGTATCTCCCTTATGGTTTTGCATATTAGGGTTAATACCATATTCTAAGAGTTTCTTTATAATTTGTAGTCGGTTGTCCCTACCAGCAATAATAAGAGCTGTGTCTCCATAATGATCTTGATGGTTAATATTAGCACCAGCTCTATGTAGCTCGCGGACAATTTTTAACTGATTATCGGTATTTGTTAAATAGACAGCTTCAAATAGTGGCGTTTTACCTCTTTTAGTTTGCTGATTAGGGTGGTTAGGATCTGCACCAGCTTCAAGTAAAGCCTTAACAATATCAAAATGACCATAACTTACAGCACCATTGAGAGGACGGTTATCATTATTAGGATCTATCCCAGCAAGTAATAAGACATTTACAATATGAAGATAACCCGAACTAGCAGCTAAATAGAGAGAAAAGTTACCACTTTCATCATGTATACTTGAATGTTTAAGTAAAGTTTGGACCATTTCAATGTTATTACTGAAAACAGCGTCTACTAAAATTGTATAGCCTTGATCATCTAGTATATTCGGGTTCGCACCAGCTTCAAGTAATGTAAGAAATACCTTAAAATCTCCTCCTACAATCGCTACACTTAGTGCCGTATCATAACTCATGTTCTGAATATTTAAGTCTGCACCATTTTGGATTAAATATTTCACCATTTCAAGATCATGGTGATCAACCGCAAACATAAGAGATGTTGTACCAGATTGGTCGACTATATTAACATCTCCTCCTGATTCTAATAATCTCTTAACAATAGCAATATTACTTCGTTTAACAGCCTCAATTAATAACGGAGCTTCGTTTATATAAAATGTATTAACATCTTCCCCTCGAGAGAGTATTACATTTAAAGCCTCAATATCCTCATTTATCACAGCTTTTACAAATGATGCTTCCACTTCTCTTTGCAATATGCCATCCCCTTTCTAGTATTTAGGTTGTTTTTTACACTAATCCACTACTCATAGTCTTGATTTCATATGACACTCCAAACGTCATCTGTTAGGTGATTTACGACATATATTACTAATTATCCTATATTTTTTTCAATATGCTAAAGTATTTTTAATATTCCTTCAACCTTGATTGGGAAATTAACCTTTATTTCAGATGAGCACCATAAAAGATAAACACAATAAAAAGGAGTAATTAAAACTCTCCTTTGTAAAGTTGAATCATGACTTCTTATCTTAAATACATAAATTTATTTAATCTTTTATTTATTTCATGGTCATTGAATGAATGCATATTTAAATAAAGTTTCATTTTCTACGCTAAACACCATCTCCCCTGTGAGTATTTTAGGTGGACTATATGTACTTTTCTATAGTGGAATATGGTATATTACGGCAGCATGAAGATTGCTTGCGTGAGGACATACTATTGTTTTACCATTATTGGGTAGATAAATCATGAGAGCGAAAAAAGCCTTGTAAAATCAAGAAATTCTTTCATTCATTTCTTTTAACCACTTTATTTTTCCTTTTAATAGTGTGGGACTTGGATGATAATAAAAAGGTCTTTCCTTATGTTCGATCCCGATAATTTTCTCCAGAGGTAATGAGGCATATGCTTTCTTTGCTAGGCTTTTTACTATAGGATTAATGCCCCACCCCAATATGATAGGTCCCTGGCATCTCACCAATACATCTTTTAGCTCTTCTTTGCGCTGACTTGAAAAAATGCTATGCTTTTCAAAGCCCTTACTATAAGCTTCACTTACCACTTGTTTAAAAGTAGATATATTGCCTGCTCGAATATCTGAAAGATTAATTATAAGAATGTTATCCCATTGCTTTAATAGCATGAAACGCATAATTTGATATTGAGTATTGTCAATGTTAGCCGGAGTAAAGTTTTTTGGAATGCTTCCTTTGTTGTAATGAGGGATTTGATAGGTTGGATACTTGGGTGAGCATAAACCTGGGTTTACTAAAACAAACACTGCGTCATAATGTGAGTGAATTATGTTATTCTTGTGGTAGATTTGTGCATAATTTCTACATTCAAACACTTGATTACCTATTTCTACGTTATAAAAACTTGCCTTTACACTAAATAATCTCTTTAAATCTTCTGCTTTTACAAATTCCATATACTTTCCTCCAATATTAATGTTTAGAGTTATCTATATAGAAGTATATTCATTAATAATATTAGCTATCCCCCCTCTTTATGGCTCATAAATTAGCATCTAATTCATATCGCTAAATCTCCTTATCTGTTTATTTGTCGATCCAAGGATATGAAAACCAACACTATCTCTCTTCCTAATATTGGGTGAATGGTACAAGTATTAAATAATATGAAATTTTTAATAAGAAGTTCATGTATTTATCCAATAATTGTTGGAAATCATAGAAACATCTAATCTATTTAGAGGTGTTTCTTATGAATAATCTACTTGATAAACTATGTGATGTAAAATTAATTAAAAAGAGAACTGGTGAAAGACACGATGAACTAGAAATACAATATGTTAACATTTCTGAACCTGAATACTGTAGGTATTATTTATTATTAATTAAAGATAATAAAACCGATACCGCTCATGATAGATTTTCGGTTAATAATATATGTGTATATAACTTCAAAACTAAATGCTATGAAAGTATTCAAGGGTTATATGCCCATTCATTAATGGAGCAAATAATGTACATCATATTATTCAAGTTAAAATATACAGAACATCCTGTACTTACTAGAGTATTAAAAGAAGTAAATTAAATTTTTCATTCTGTTATGCAAATAACGAATAAATAAGCTATATAGATGAATTAGTTCTGGCTACGAATATTAATAGAATTTAAGATCCACTTAATGATGCTGAAATCTAAATATCCATTTCACATTACTAATAGAAATTACCTCTACTAAGATGTTTACTTTAAAACTCTGTTCTATATTTTCTTTAAAAATTTACAAATTTTTTCTAAATTATTCTCAAAAATCCATTTTTTTGATATAATACTAAACATTATATTGCAATATTCAACAAATTCCACAGAGGGGGTAAATTTTGAAACAGTTAGCGCAAAGTACACTTTATATTGTCTTAATATTCTTAATTATGAGTCTTGTCATTTTAATACCGAGGGAATCGTATAATGCGGATTTGAATGATGGAAATGGGGTTCAATTACATTACAATACTGGATTTGAAGCATATAAAAATCAAATAACTAATTTTATTGCGAGTATTAAAGAAAACAAGGGTTTTGGACTATCTTATACTGGGGTCGAAATAAGTGAAGAAATAAAGAGATATATGGGAAGAAGTATTAAACTGATTGCTCCTGCATTCTTAATAGGATTTGTAGGTGGATCATTAATTGGCTTAATTATATACTATTTTAGAAAAAAGAGATTTTTTAAATACATAAGGTCATTTTTAGATTTATTGTTTACAATACCGGATTTCTTTTTACTTCTATGTTTACAACTCATATTAATTAAGTTTCCTTTATATGGACTTCCAAGAATTGATCTTTATGGTCATGAACAAGCTAGTAATATACTCATCCCCACCATTATTTTATCCATATATCCAGCAATCTACATGGTGAGAGTGATGTATAATAATCTGACGCTTGAGGAAAGTAAACTGTATATGGTCTATTTATCAGCAAAAGGTATGTCAAAGTTTAGGAAGATTTTCGTTCACGGATTATGGAATTCATGGAACAGTATATTGAGCGCTGCTCCAAAAATGATGATTTATATATTAACAAGCTTACCTGTAATTGAGATTTTCACAGATTATAAGGGAGCAGCGTACAGATTTATCGTAGCGACAAATTATTATGAATATCAAACACAAATTGCTTTTCTTATCACCTTTATGTTGATCATTTTCTTAACAATACTCATCACGAAGATATTACAAACTTTCTTAACCCCGACATTTAAAGTCGGTGATCAGCTTAGCTTTTCTACTGTTAACAATTCAAATAATCTTTTTAGAAAAATCATAACTTTTTTAAAAACAAAAATAAAAGAAAATTGGCAATTAACGATCGGATTATTATCGATAAGTTTATTACTTCTGATAAGCATTATAACTAGTATTCTACCGATATTTGACATGACCCGTGTTAAGCATTTATACATCAATGATAAGTTATTCATGCCACCTGTTGCTCCTATGGATGAGTATCCACTTGGAACTGACGAATTTGGTAGAGATCTAATTGAACTATTCATTGTTGGAGCAAAGAACACACTGACTTTAATCGTTGGCATTGTGTTGTTAAGATACGTTTTAGCCATCATCATTAGCTTTGCTGTTAGAAATACAAATAGTATATTTAGAAGAATCATCACATTTTGGAATGATTTATTGAGCTATGTCCCAACTATAATTTTTGTTTTAATCATTTCGGTAATTCCACAGCTTGTACTTAGTGAATGGAGACCGTTTTGGATGATTTTACTCATTGCTATTGTTGAATTAGGTGCTGTTGTTCACCTAATGTCTAATGAGCTAGACAAGCTTTCGAGTTCTGAGTACGTCAAATCAGGTGTAGCCGTTGGGAATACGGCATTTAAAAATTATCGCTATTATTATTTACCTCATTTGTACCCAAAAATTGTCGTTAATTTTACGTCTGATCTTGCTAAAACGACAACTTTACTTGCTCAACTAGCGATCATTGGCGTATTTATGTCTCAAGAGAAAATACAAATGGGTTTTACAGGTCAATGGGTGTGGGTTAGCAATTCCCAATCATGGATGGCATTGTTAGAAAATAGTGCCGTAGATATAAGGGTTAACCCTTGGGTTCCATTTTGGACGTGTTTAGTCATTACGTTACTTATCATTAATTTTATGGTTATTGAAAGAGGATTACAAAAGTATTTACGTAAAAAGAAAGTAACTTAACTACGTAAATATCATAAAAAATAATGTATTTTAAGCCTCTCTACCCTTATAAGTCGAAGAAACTTACGTAGAGAGGCTTTCTTTCATTATATTTGCTCGTGTGTCTATATATATTTGTAGAATGACTTAATCTAGTAGGTATTCATTCGGGATAACATTATACGGTTATTCATATTCATGGAAATTTGTATCCTTTGGCATTATGCTACGAATTGTTTGAGCTTCACCTTTGTTTAAAGCAGAGACAACAAATTCTGTTCCCCAATGTTCTGAGTTAAAGGTTATGTTTCCATCTTTGTAAAAGAATAAAGAAAACCATTTTATCTTTCCTGTTTTATCTAGGTATTTTGTTGTCAGTTGGCTAATTAATTCCGGAGATAAGGCTGTTTTAATAATGGTCATACCATGCATGACATCCATAGTATAATCCTCATTTATTAGCAATAACTCGTCGGAAATTACTTGTTCCTCATTCCAACAATGGATTTCAATTGTATTTGAGTGTTTTAAAAAGTGCTTAATTAACGGAATCCAATAATCATAATTTAACGGTACCCCTATCCATGAGTCTTCTTTAAGATAAGTTGATACCGAAAAATACATTTTATTAGTCATATCCCCCCACCTTTCTAACCTTATGAAAATTTTATGGAATCGGTATGGAGTGCTTTGTATATTATCTAACTACTACTTCTCTTAACACATTTCTCAAAATTGTAAGTTATTGATCTACTATTTCCTAAGACGAATCTTATTACATGTAATAAAAAAATTTATGTAGTAGTTTACACTATAGTTTGCATGAATTGTCTCTTTCCATTGTGCAATTTGTTGCTTGAATTCTTACATAAATGGGCGGTGTGGTTCTTTCGTAATGTAGATTCTCCTCATCATTATATAGTAAGTTCATGCTGCTTGATCAAGTAGATTTAATATTTTTAATTGACTGTCACATATTTTTCGAATAACAAATACCCAATATAGTAGCACTGGAGAAAATATTTCATATCCTTTTAACAACGACTAAATGAAGAGGTGCTTTTATTTGGCTACATTTGTTATTGATGCAAAATCCCTTTCAGTAATAGCTACAATACCTAAAGGGAACTTCCCCCCTGCTACCTTTACAGCAACCTCCTTCACTCTTACACATACGTTTTTGCTGTTCAGAGTAGTCAATAATTCAATAATTATGTCCAATCGCATGTTAAGTTAATTCGTTGTTAAAACTGATGGAATAAAGCTTTTATTCTAGCAAGTCTCGACAAATCCTCTTTAGTTAAATTGATCATTTATTAAAGAATGATTAAGTTGACTTAGCACAAAAATACAAGCACCACACTTTAAAGTACATAACATATCTTATAACCATTAATCATCACTCCACCCCCTCCTAACTTTGCTTTTGAAGATGACCTAAGAGGGGGTACATATTGGATAACATTGATTTTCTTATAATATGGTCCATTGAAAAAAAGTGATTGTTTCATATTCTTTGTTATCGTTAAGATGTCTCGTCTAAAAAAACTAAGTTGACTGGTAATAGCTTGCTATTGTATGAGGTGACTGTTTAGTATGATGGTATAAAACGTATAACCCATATTGTTTGACATATGTATTTTTCTTATACACTATGTAACCAAATTGAACGAGAAATTAGCTGTTTTAAATAAGTGTAGGTAGCATCATAGTTTCCTAAAGATGTTGAAAAAATAGTCATTTGTAAAGTAAGTTATTAATTAAAAGAAGCTTTATAACAATTGAACATACTACATATTCTTGAGGAATGAGTAGAATAACAATTTAGAATTTGGTAAAATTCTACTAAACTACGATAAAAATTATATACATTTTAGAGGTGGCTTCAGATGCCTAAAATTGACAATTTACTAGCAATATTATGGATGCTAAGCACTGGTAAAAAAATAACTGCAAAGGAAATCTCAGAAAAATTAGAGATTAATATAAGAACTGTGTATCGATATATTGACACACTCTCTATAAGTGGTGTACCTATAATTTCTGACTCAGGTCATAACGGTGGATATACGTTAATGACTAAATTTATCAAAGCTCCTCTTTTTTTTGATAATGAGGAACAAACATCCTTATATCATGCTGCTGTTTTTGCAAAAGAAGCGGGATACTACGGAGGAGAAGCACTATCTAGGGCAGTTTCAAAACTAAGTAAATATTCCAATCAAGAGCAAGAAAGAAAAATAAACCAACGCAAAGCTAGTCTTGAAGTTATAAATAAAAAAAATTCATTCTCTGCGGTACCTCTACTGAAAGAACTTGAGCAGGCAATTGCCGATAAATACGCTGTTAACATTCAATACCATAAAAGTGGCGAAAAGCAATCGAAGTTTAGGTTGATTGATCCTTATACAATTATTTATTGGAAAACTAACTGGTATGTAATTGGATTTTGTCATCTTAGGAATAATATCCGCAGTTTTAAAGTTGAGCGTATTGATACCATCAAGCAAACCGAATATCAGTTTAACAAACCAAAAGAGTTTTTAGCACGTGAATTTTTTTTAAAAAATATGCTTCCGACTATGGATGATAAGGAAGAGATTATTTCTCTAGTTATTAACGGAAATAAAAACACATTGAATGAAATATGCCAACATTGGTTTTTAGAACATTATTTACATGAACGGACTTCTAATCAAGCGATATTCCTACTTGAGAAAGAAATACTAAATACATATGTACCTCATATCATTTTACCTTATGGTAAATCGATTCAAGTTCAAGAGCCAATAAGTATAAAAGAAAGGTTGATCGAAATTCTTTCGGATTTAATACAATTTTATGAAATTTAATAACTTCCCTGACGCTATCTGTCAGGGAAGTTATTTTATAATTTCTATAATATATTAGATTGGAGTGTTATTAGATGCAAACAAACAGAGTTCTTCTTTACGTATTTAATACGATGTCAGATTGGGAATATGGATATTTAATTGCTGAATTAAACTCTGGAAGATATTTCAAAAAAGGTTTAGCTCCCTTGAAAATAATGACAGTTGGAACTAATAAAGAAACGGTTACTACGATGGGTGGACTGAACATACAACCAGATATTTCACTTGATGAGTGTGATTTAAGGAGTAAAGACCTTTTAATATTACCTGGAGGAAATACATGGGGAGAAAATATTCATCAACCTATCTTAGCGAAAATTGGAGATGCTTTAAACTTTGGTACAATTGTTGCTGCAATTTGTGGTGCAACTCAAGGGTTAGCGAATGCTGGCTACCTAAACTCTAGAAAACATACTAGCAATAACTTAGATTATATGAAAATGAGCTGTCCGAATTATAAAGGAGAACAGTTTTATAAATTGGGACCTGTAGTATGTGATGGAAATTTGGTAACAGCATCAGGTATAGCTCCTCTGGAATTTGCTATGGAAGTACTGAAAACATTAGATGTATTCACGCCAGACACATTACATTCATGGTATAACCTAAATAAGTTTCATAAATCTGAATATTTCTTCCAGTTAATGAATTCAATAAATAGCTAAATCTAATAGTTATTTTTGTTAAAAATGAATAAGTGTGAATCATAATGTAGCCATAAAATAATTTAAATTACTGATTGCCAACAATCTTTATCCTAGTTGTTCTGCTAAAATAATTACAACGCTATAACCTAGATAATATCCTAATCTTTTAGACGGTTTAGAAAAAGGATTATCAAATGATCGTATTTTTAAAGAATGGTTTTCTTTAACCGGTGGCTACCACTATAAGTATGACGTTCATTAGCTAAATTCCATTGTTTAATAAATTTGTTAAGCTAGCTTCTTCAGTGTAAATGACTAATTACTACATAAGGAGTTCTTACTAAAAAAAGAATAAGCATGCTGTTAAGTGAATATAAAAATAAGGTGATCATCCAGCATGTGTTATTCTTTTTTTATTATCATTGATTAATCCAAATAGTTCACTTGAAACGTTTGTTCTAATCTACAGGATAAATTGCTATAACAAAATTCAACCAAAAGATAAAGCTTTTCTCACCTAATTGTCTTACAATTATATGGTTTGTGGAAAGGTTATTCACTTGACATAGAGTCTAGAGCATTTTCAACATTGCCATTTTTTATGTTTTCGGTAACTTTAAATAAATTATAGTATATATTATTGATTTCTTTATTATTTATTTTGTCCTTTAATAGACCTTTACCTAATATCCATGTTTGATGATTTTCTGCATCTGTCATTAAATATCCTTGTGTATGCCCCATATAATCACGAGAGAATGCATCATCATAAGTACCTCTATAATCATCCTCTAAAAAAACCCAGAGAGGTTTGTATAATCCTACAAAGAAAACTGGTGTATGAAAGTTGCTAGCGAAGACTTCTTTATTTGTACGTAACGATGCTTCTTGAAAAACATCTTCTGTTAACACGAAAGCATCATATTGTATATTATCGTCAGCAATTTGTTCTAAGGTAGCTTGATGTAATAATACATTGTGGGATTGAATGTCTGGTAGTGTCCCGATTACTCCAACATTTAGTAAGACACCGTCGTAATAATGAAGCTGTGTATTTTTTACATTTGTATAAGTTAAAATGAATGCAAAGATAACTGTGATCGTTATTAAAACTATAGCAAATACTAATTTTTTCATTAACACTTCCTCGATTCTAAAATTATAAATATTGTCCAACTTTTTTTCTCATATACAAGACGAATCTCTTTAAAAAAAGTTGCAAAATATAAGGTTGAATTTATTGCCAATTATTGGTTTAAAATTAAACATATTAGAATATACTTCAATGGTTCTAATCCATAAAAATTTGAAGGTAATCCCTTTTTTTGTATATTAGATTATAATATTTGGTAGTATGAGTATATATTAAGTGAAAAGGAGGAAAATTGATGAAAGTTAACAAAACAAAGAAAATGATTTCAGGCGTAAGCGCTGCTGTTGTTTCACTTTCATTAACTGGATGCGGGGAATCAACCTTACCCGAAGTACCAGATAATGAAGATTGTTTAGATTGGGAATTCGACAATGAGTTGGGTGTATGGGAATGTGATGACGACGATTCCGATTATTATGGACATTATTTTTTATATGGCAAACGTTATATTAATAAAAGTAAATTGATTAAGAGCTCAGCTTATAACTCTTACAAATCTACCTCAACGTACAAAAATGCTACTACAAAGGCCGGTTTTGGTTCCGGAGCAAAAGGAGGATTTGGGGGTTGATTCAAAGAATATCTTCCGAACAGTAAGAGGACAACAAGTGAGGGTTTTTAATCCATTTGTACTAAACCTGTGACACATACATTATGAAAAGGTTTACAACACAAATATTAACATTTTATAAGAATCTAAGATGGTGTTCTCTAAGGATTAGACATTGGAAAATGAATCTTATTTCTTACCAATTGGTACGGAATGAGAAATACATTTAAGGAGAAATAACAAATGGTAAATTTCTTACTATATTTAGGAACTAATATTATTATGCTTATTATAGGATTATTTTTAATGGAGCTGACAACAAAAAACAAAGAGTTTCGATTAATTGCAGCTGGGAATAAAGCAGCTGCTTATGTTCTTGGTGGTAGATTAGTAGGTTTAGGGATAGTTCTATATTCTACATCTGCTAATTCACTTAACCTTATTGATTTAATGATTTGGGGCTCCATAGGAATCGTCGCACAAATTGTAGTCTTTTTCTTAGCAGAATTACTTACTCCGCAATTTAAAATTACTAAAGCAATTGATGAAGACAATCAAGCGGTAGGTCTTTTCCTATTACTTTTATCAATAGCAGTTGGTTTGATTATAGCGGGATGCTTAACATACTAAACAAAAAGGATTGCCTAGACTGAAATGGCAATCCTTTTTCAATTCATTCATTTACTCGTATTTAATCTAAAAGCCTGTTGTCATTAACAGTAAACTCGTACAAAACTACTTTTTAGGATGGGTATATATGGCTACTCCTAGCTTTAAGTAGAATTAGCTATTATTTTATGATTCTTTGTATATCTCCTTTTTCATCGTAATATACTCGGTAATTGTCCACATTTCCAGTTTCGTTATTAATATAATAAATAGAATATTTTTCTACTGTACCATCTTCATACCAAGTAATAAATATTTGAGCCTCAATAACTCTACTATTTAAACCTTCCACGTCTATAGCATCAAATAATTCATCATTAAGTGGTTGATGATTTTCGTCTTTACCTATATCATACCTCCACAATTGTTCACTATTCTTGGCTCCTATCCCTTTCTGATAGTCACTTCCTAAAAGATGTTCAACTTCATCATTCGATTGGCCTAGTTTTAATTTTTCTTTAATTATCTGAACTGATAATGATTTATTCCCGTTTGCTTGATCTTCATTTTCCATAGTTTCTTCAGCTGACACATTATCTTCATTTGATTGTTCATTTTGATCTTTACTTTCTTCTTGCATAGCATTTTCTTCATGTGCTAGTTCGCCTTTATCTATATGTGTGTCAATTTCCATATTTTCTGTTTGTAGATCATTCTTACTTGTTTTTTCCTTCGTCATTTCTACAGAGCTACAAGCAGTTAAGCTACCTAACCCTAATGTTAATATAAACAATAATATTTTCACAGATTTCATGAATGCCTCTCCTTTGATGTCTAATCTTATGACCGTAAATTTGCTTAAGTGTTTCCTACGTTGTTTGTTTTTGTCCCAATAATTTATAATAAAAAACCGTTCCAAGTAGTTTGCCATCTGATGACTGTGCATAGGATGGTATAGTCCCAGATTCTACATAACCCAAAGATTTGTATAAAATATTTGATTGATCACCTAATCTAGTATCTAAGATTATTAAACTTCTACCTTCATTCGTTGCTCTAGACTCGATAGTTTTCATTAGTGTAGAGGCAATACCACACCTACGACTACTTGGGTCAACCATTAACTTTGAAACCTCAGCTCTGTGTGTTCCATTTTGTTGCATAGCTAAATGCAACTGAACAGCTCCTCTAATTTCATTATTAATCTTTGCAACATACAAAATCACTCCAGGCTTAAGCACTTTGCTCCAATACTCTATCGCTGTATCTGTGTTTATAGGTGCTAAAAACCCTACAGAAGCACCCTTATTAACAACTTCCTTTAACAAATTAGCAAGTTCTATTATGTTGTCGTCAACAGATGTAAGTTCAATTACTTCCAACGAATTATTCATAGTAATATTCTCCTTATATGTAAAATTAATAATCACCTGATTCAGCTATATTAGCTATACATTACTTCATCACGTACTCTACATCATTGGATATAGCGTTGTTATATTCGTCATAAGTGGTAATATTTTACCTCTTCCGTGTAGCCATCTGTCAATTCAATAGAAGATTTAACTAATTTAGCAGTTTTGCCAAACATTTTCACATCTTTAATATTAGGATCGCTTTCTCTTATTAAAGTTACACATATAGAATCCTTTTGGCAATGTGTTGACGAGCCCTCATAAAAAAATCTTTATACCCAGTAACCCAATTTAGGTACTTCTATAGGTCTTAAATACTTTTTACTTTAATAGATGACAAAAACATGTTTAGCTTTAACATCATAATCAATGATGGTACCAAGGTTAATTTGATTTTGAAGTAATAAATCTTGAATTTGTTCTTCAAATGATAAAGTATCATCAACGTTCTCTAATTTAGAACAAGCTGACAACAGCATTACAGTACTAACAATCATATAAATATATTTCAATGTAATCACCTCTTTTCATTAAACATGAAAACATCAGAATATTATATTAGGCACAGTATCCACTAAAAATATCTCGTTTTCAGCATCACAACAATTGTTTAAATCCAAGAAGTAATAATATCCTACCAATTTTGCTAACTGCCTCCTAAATAACTCATTTATACATGCTAGACGAATGAATTCATGTAGAAGTTGCAAAATAAATATGGTAACTTTAGGACAACATGACACGAAGTAGATCGATATAAGAAGGGGTGACAACGTTTGAAATGAGTACATAGATGAACTAAAAGCTACTATAAGTAGCATAGAGAGCTCCTACCCACATATAGAAACCATCTTTTAGTCTACGGACGGAGGCTTATTAAATAAGTGATATTTATGATATGGTGAAGAGGATATATCGTGATATACCTTTTTGAACGACATTAACATAGAGACTACATAAATTGAATAATTCAGTTTAGCTAAATCATTAATGATCTAATAACTATTCTTGGTTTTATGTGTTCACATTTTTCATGCTCTGTTTCTAATCGTTGTATTTTCTATTGTGGATGTTCGTTGCGATTATGAGTGACTTTACTAAATTCTTTTTTCTCCCTCGCCTTTCCGGAGGTACTCTTTACTCTTCAACCTCCTCCCTTTTTTATTGGGAAAAAAGGTATCCACCTCACCACTCTTCCCTCTTTATTGTTCACCATAAAAAATAGAGGATTTTTATCTGTGAATGGCGAAAAAATATCATTAATAAATTTGTGGAAGGAGATGTAATTTTGAGTACATATAATGACAAGGCAGGCTTGTTTAGTGATTTTAATTTTAAATTAGTCGTGATAAATAGCTTGATAGAATCAGATGAATTTACAAGGTTTGAAGATGATTTACAAAAGTTAGAAGAAAAATTTGTCGACAATTACGAATGGTATGAAGATAATCCTCCAATACCAGAGCTTATGCAATATTTTAGTGAATTAGTTCTTGAAGATAGTGATCTGAATTCCATCACAGAGCTAGTATTTGATGGTGGAAATGAAATTTACACCTCATATTTAAAGCCGGATTGGGATGGAGATGATGATATTTTTGATGTGAAAAATATAGAGGGTTATCAAAAGTTAGTAAATTTAAAAACAGTGCATGCAATTGGTATGGTTGATGAAGAACTATTAGCACCAATGATAGATGATGGAATTACAGTAGAGTAATCAATAATGGAGTTGAATAGAGGGCTTGAAACAGCCCTTTTTGTTTTGAAGCTATATTTTAACCTATACAAGCTGTATGCTACTTAATTCTACTCCTCCTCCTCTTTCTTCTTGGAGTTTGTTGAGAAAAGATCACTTAAGAAGTCAAAAAAATCTGACACCCAGTCCCAAATACTCATATTTCATCACCTTTTCCTTATTAAATTCGTAGCCGAAACATATAAAATATAATATTCCTTGTGATTTATTGTAAGTGAATTAGCCAATTTATTTCTCCATTACTTTATTACAACAGGAGTCGCCTAGTATTTTAGGAACTGTTTGGTTTCCGTTGTTAGGAATCCCCACTTTAAATCAAGACCGTGGTGCCTGATAAGTAGAAGATTTTTCAACATAGATTATACCTAGTCGTTTGTTATTTTTAATTTTCTGAAAATGTGGATTTATTTTATTCTAAGAAATACCGCCTCAGACGATCATATTCATTTATTAAAAGCTTTAAGAGGTGGGATTTCCGATATATATAGATTAAAACTTATGTCATTTAAGCCTGCTGCTTATCCTTTAAAATGGATTTAAAATCTCGTTCGACTCAGTTCAGTTTCTATAGCGCTAAATGGGCAGCTTGCACTTCCAGATAGGAAAATCAACACTAAAGTGTCTATGGTTTTATAAAAACTGTATGTAAAATAACCTTATTGGATGATTAATACTTGTAAGAGGTAGTGAGTTGGGAGTTATAAGAAATATTAGAAAGATTTTGAGAAAGCAATTTAATAACCAAAATACGGAACATTTGATTTAAAATGTACAATTAAATATGGGGGTGTATTATGAAAAGAGTTAAACGAAGTGAACATTTAATTGATCCAGAAATACGAGATAGTTTAGATGCTATGGGCGGTTTGAGCTTAACACCAGACAATTATTTAGAAGTTCGAGAACAAATCAATGCGTTTTTCACTTCTAGTATGACAGAACGGTATGATGTTGAAATAGAAGAAATAAGGATTGATAATTTATTTGATGATTCTAAAGTAAGGTTAGTAATTACAAAACCGAAAAATAAAGCTGAGCACCTAAATCCATTAATTTATTCTGTACATGGCGGTGGTATGATAGTTGGTAGTCCAGAAATGAATAATGAAAAACATGCATTTCTAGCACATCACTATAATTTTATCGGTGTCTCTGTAGACTATCGTTTAGCCCCTGAATTTTCTCAACCTGCTCAATTACATGATTGTTATTCAGGAATTAAATGGTGTATCGATCACGCTAAAGAATTAAATATTGACATTAATAGAATTGCTGTTGCAGGTGAAAGTGCTGGAGCTGGATTAGCTGCCGGATTAGCTTTATTTACTCGTGATTGTCAGGAGTTTAATATTCATCATTTGCAATTATCTGTACCAATGCTAGATGATCGTACGGCTATCGAAGAACCCCATCCGTTTAATGGTGAATATTTTTTCGATAATGCTATCAATTATTTTGGGTGGAAGTCTGTTCTTAAACAAGAGCCTGGAACTGAAGGCATTTCAGAATATTATTCGCCTGCTAGGGCCAAAACATTTAAGGGCTTACCAAGCACATATTTATGTGCAGGCTCTATTGAATTATTTGCTGATGAGACATTGGATTTTGCAAAACGTTTAATGTATGACGGAGTACTTACAGAATTGCATGTTTATCCAGGTTATCATCACTTAGGGTTAACAGTGCCAAATGCGTTTCATAGTAAGAAAGATGCAGATAATAGTTTAAATGCATTACTAAGAGCTTTAAATATCCTTAAATGATTTATTTGAATTTTCATCAGAGGATGGTTATCGGTGAAAATTCCCTCCTTTTCATGAACAGAACAGGGAGGTTACATATTTTTCTTAGAAGTATATGTTGTTCTTTCTCTCTTGGAATAATAAGTTAAAATCTGACTTTTGTACAATTAAATGTAGATTTACTTTTTAACAGCACCATTTAGTAGAATTTTATGTCCAAGTTGATCATTAGTCTAGTAAACTGATAGACTCATTAATGAATATGTTTCCTGTCTCCAACTAGGGAAGCCCCTAATTAAATTAAACTTTTAGTTTGATTTACCTCTCATCGTTTTATCTTCTAGAACATTCCCCTATCAACCACAGCCTATCTTGTATTTACTATAAGATTTTAGTTTTTGTTATAAACATACAATTTTTACATCAAAGATACATTTTTCTCATACACTGTAAAAAAATTATTTTTTAGATAGGGGTGGACTTTTTGGCTACTGTCGTAATTGATGTTAATACTCATTCTGCTATAACAACTTTTCCAATTGGTATAGCTATTGGTACATCACCATTAGATATCACTCCGAATGGAAAATTAGCTTATGTTGCAAATGAAGATGTTAACACTGTATCTGCTATAACGATACCAACACAGGAGGTTATAGCTACCATTCAAGCTGGTGTTAATCCATGTAATGTTGTTTTTACTCCTGATGGGAAAATTGCTTATGTTACTAACGGAGGCACAGGTCCCCCATTTGGAGATACTATTTCAATTATTGACGTTAAAACACACTCAATTATTGCTACTGTTCAAGTGGGTAGCAATCCGAGTACCATCGTTTTCACGCCTGATGGAAAAATAGCTTATATTACTAATCAAATGGACAACACTGTTTCTGTTATCGACGTTAAAACCCATTCAGTAATTGCTACTGTTTCTGTTGATACAGGTCCAGAATTAATGTCCATTTCTCCTGATGGGAAGCTATCTTATGTTGCTAATAGTGGAGATGCTACTTTGTCTGTCATTGACGTTAAATCACATTCTGTCATTGCTACTGTGACTTTTAGTCAAAACCTAAGAGATATTGCTTTTACTCCTGATGGGAAATTAGCTTATGTTACAACTAGATCTCAACAACAACCTGGAAATGTATCAGTTATTGATGTAAAAACCCACTCTGTCATTGCTACAATACAAGTTGTTGACCCAATTAGAGTCCTTTTTACTCCTGATGGAAAAATTGCTTATGCTACAAACTTCGGTGGTATCGTATCCGTCATAGACGTAAAAACACATTCATTAATTTCTACTACCCTTGTTAATCCTAGTATCAATGCTAATGTAAATGATGTTGCTATTACTCCTGATGGAAAAATAGCTTATGTTACGATTTCAAATGAAAATTCTGTTCCCGTCATCGATGTTAAAACTCACTCTGTAATTACTACAATTCCAATACCAATGCTAATAAGTAACATAGGTTCAGTTACCTTCTCTCCTAATGGAAAATTAGCTTACGTAGTTGAATCTACTACATAGAATTCAGTATGTCGTAGATTCAACTATGTTTATAGACTTTTAACATTCACCATTAAACCGACTATCATTCGCCTTTTTAAAAAAAATGATGGAATTGAAGTTAAAAACACACTCAAATATAGCCACTATTCTAGTTGGCCCTGCACCTATAAATGTTTGTTTTACTTTATGTGGAAAGGTTGCTTATGTTATTAATGCATCTGCTGGGACTATTTCAGTAATCGTTGTTAAAACACATTCGGGTATAGCTAATGTTTCTAATGGTGGGAATCTGAGATTTTTAGCTTTTCCATCTAATTAACACAATTATTCTTAAATTTCTCTAAAAATTTTTCTAATATATTTGAATATATATCATAATTAGGTAGACAACTAGTGGGAGGTATTAATTTTGGAGATCAAATTTAAAAGGCGATTGATATTTAATACCTTGTTAATAGTTTTACTATTTAGTGTCGGTGTAATCACATATCCACATCAAATCTCTCAGACAGCTTTTCTTTGGGGTATTATCGGAATTATCATTACAATAGGCTTGTTTCTTCCACATACGACAGCAAAATTCATTTTTCTTCCGACCTCAAAAAAATTTAGGTTTGTTGTACTTGTAGTTATATCATTAGTATTCTTTTTTGCAGTATTTTATTATACAGTTAATCTCTAAAAAACTATCTCTAAGTGCTTAGTAACCGTAATAATCATTGCATTAAGAAGCTAGGTTGTTTCGTTATTATTTTCTATTATTAACCTTCTTCTATCATTATTAAATTTTATTACGTTTTTTAGATTTGAAAAGGATTAAAACAACTCCAGTGACAAATATTACTAAACTTGCAACATTTGAAGCAGTAACGTATGTTGACATGTTTATCCTAAAGATGTTTGAAATTGTAAAAGATGCATTTGCATTATACCCTAGAGTTTCTAAAATAAATAGTTTAACAATCGTTATTAGAATTGAAACGAATATGATTATTAATCCAACTGTTTTTTTCTTGAAAATCAATGAGTAACCCTCCAGAGATAGACAAAGTTGTACCTCAATATAACATAAATCCACATATGTATCCATATTTATCCTATTAGTTTCACACTATAGAACTGACAATTTGAATGAGGACAAAAAACGTATAAGTGTATTATCATATACGGCTAGGATTCGGAAATAGACTTGAGATCCATTTATTTTTTGAATAGGAGGATGTTGTAGCTCTTTAAATTTGGTTCAATTTATAACTTTTGAATGTCTGCATTGACCACACTAGGCTTATTATTATTAGAAGCAGCATTGCTTTCTTGAAAAGCACTTGGAGACTTGAGTGGACTTAGATAAAATTGACCGTCCCTTCTTCGGATCGTCTACTTGATATGGATGCATCCATTCACCTTTAAAAGTTCCATACATTTAACTCTCTAACAATGATTGAACGTTTGTTAATGATGTCATAATATTTCAGCTTCATATTGATGTACCCGACTCATAATGGTTGTACGATCGGTTGTTTAGCATCTTTCCCCATCATTTCTACTACATCAAGAAAACTCAGGTTATATCGAATTACCATCGAACTGTATGAAGAGTATTTTTAGGTTGATAACGATTGAGCGAATTTTCGTATATTATCATACACTCACACCTTTTTTAGAGTCATTATATCCAGGTGTTCTCATTCTTTAATTTATTTGCACCCGGACCATTTTTTCTTTTTGTAAATAAATAGTTGAATATATTTTTATAACAAATTATTCTTTATTACAACAATATTGTTAGATTTTAACGAAAGGAGTGTATTGATATATTTGACGTCAATGTGTCTATACGAAAAGGTGAAAATGAATAATAATTCTATACCTAATTTTGAGGATTTAGTAAAAAATGAATATTCAAATATAGCAGGTATTGTTATTGCAAAAAATACTAGTTTGGTTTATGAAAAATATTTTGATGGGTATACACAAGAAGATGTATTACATGTAGCATCTGTAACAAAAAGTATCATATCAGTTCTTATTGGTATTGCAATAGATAAAGGATATGTTAAAAATATTGAACAAAAAGTATTAGAATTTTTCCCTGATTATACAATTAAGCGCGGCGAAAAAACTATAAAAAAAGTCAACATAAAAAATTTGTTGACAATGACTGCACCATTTAAATACAAGTCAGAGCCATATACAAAGGTCTATTCTAATGATGATTGGGTAAAAGCTGCGTTAGATTTGCTAGGGGGCAAAAACCATGTTGAGAAGTTTAAATATACTACCGTTGGTTTAAATATTTTATCAGGTATTCTTACAAACGCAACTGGTCAATCAGTGCTTGACTTTGCTAAAGAGAACTTATTTAAACCTCTTGAAATCAAAGTTCCTAATAATGTTTTTATACAAAATAAAGAAGACTATTTATCTTTTCTCAAGGATAAGTATGTAACTGGTTGGGTAGCAGATCCTAAAGGTGTAAATACTGCTGGTTGGGGGCTTACTTTAACTCCAAGAGATATGATAAAAATCGGTCAGTTATATTTAAATGGAGGCGTATGGAACGGTAAGCAAATTCTATCTTTACAATGGACAGAGGAAAGCACAAAGGAAAAAAGTCACTGGGGAGACTTGCCATATGGTTACTTGTGGTGGGTTGTTGATGATGGCTATGCAGCTTTAGGCGATGGTGGAAATGTAATATTCATAAACCCTAAAAAGGAATTGGTAGTTTCTATTGCTTCTCGCTTTATGCCACGTGCCAAGGATAGAATTGAATTGATTAGAAAGCATATTATGCCATTGTTGTAATTGAGTCAAGTGATTGTAATAAACTATTGGATTCTTTAAAAGAAGACGATGTTATTTATGACCATAGGAAAAGGAGCTTGATTACCCAAGCTCCTCTTTATTTTGTTATTTCACTATTAATTTAGATGTTAATTGATAACCATTTATGGGTCAATTTTCACTGTTTATTGGTGTTTTGGACTCCAAAGCCAACTCCGTTAGTTTTCGATGACTATGCTTTCTTTTTTTGCTTTATCTTTCTACAAGGTCCTTTACGGAGATGGAAACCTACCTGCAGCGAAAGATGTTCCGCCTACATTAACAGTCCCCGTTCCAGTTAGATTAGAAACAAGAGGACCGTAACCACATCACCAGGTTGCAATTGTACGATTGTACATACACTTATTAATTGAGTAGCTGAAGTTGTTCTAGCATCTGTAACTTCCCCTACAGTGCCACCATTAACAGCAATTTGCACTGTAATTATTGATTGCTGTCCAGCCGCTAAATTTGAAATAAAATTCACATTAGTACAAATGGCATAAACACCTGATTGTTGTGGTATAAACTCTGACGAAGTAGCATCGTACTCATTGTTTAAATAAATAATTGATTGTTAAAATTTAAAGAAACTTCTGTATTAATTACTGTTATTTGTTGGGGAGCATTTGCTTGAGCTCTAAAAGCTGATTGAGGGTCAGACATTCCTGATGACCCAGTTGCACCTTGAACTCCCATCGGACCTTGTGGTCCCTGAGGACCTTGAGGTAGTGATGCCACAACTCTACATTTACAATCTTTGTCTTTCATTAGTAATTTTCACCTTCTAAAATGTTTTTTACTTTATATTTATGGTTATGTTTTATAGAAGGTTGGACTATCATATATAACGTGATAAAAATGTGTATGTGTCTATTGCATCTTTTCAACTTTTAAAATCTACGAGCCCTCATAAAACTCATTATATTGACAATTATTATTAAAGATAGCAACAAAGTACGAAAAGAGCCTTCAATAAAAGAAAGGCTCCTTTCCAAGAGAAAGGCACCATATTGCTGAAGATTATTATCGTTCATTCAAGCCGTTAATTAACCTATTAAACCCCTAAGATATAAGTTCTATATTCTTAATCTATGCTTATAATTCAAAAAAATAAGGGCCCAATCCTGCCTCTTGTTCATGGGTTTGTATATAAGTCCATGTAAAATCTTCGTTAACTATATATATATCCCTTTCACCTTTAAAATCCTCTGTCGTAATATTTTCAGCATTTTCAAGTGAGTATGAGTATGTATTTTGATAAAATACATACATTTTGTTTTTCTTTACTGTATTGAAAGCTTCAATGGCTTTTTCTTTTTCTTTACAAGGTAATACTTTATAGCTGAAAATATGCCATAGATATTGGTGTAAAAAGATTTCATCTTTTTTACTTTGATTAATGGAATTCGTAAACGTATCTTCCCATCGTTTCCTTACTTCAGCATTACCAATATAGGTAAGTCCGACCCCTTTTTTATCCATCTTATCTTTAAACTCGTATCTTGACTTGATTTCCTTTGCATAAAATGTCAATTCAAAAACCGCATCATCAGTTAATTCCTGAATAATTGCATTCAACTTTTCCCTATTCGAATTCATGATTTCACCTACAATGAAAATTTATACTACAACATGTAGTTTATAACAATTATGATTGTTTGTAAGCTATAAACATTCCCATTACTAAAATCCCCTATCAAATTTATCACACTTCTACTCGAAAAGTGTCAGGTTATTTAATGACTTTTCGCTCGAACACTAGTAAACTAACATAATCTTGTGTTGCACATCATAAGTTGTTGTATTAGTTCTTCTGCATCAAGCATTTCCTCGTAAAATCATCATATTTCTCAATCGCATATCTAAAAGAAACCCTAGGCATAATCATTTTGTTATTTTTCACATAATGATAGACTTCGTCTGGTTTAATAGTTGAATATATTTTAAGCATCCATCCATAACCTTTTAAAACTAAGTCATGTTCATCATTCATCAGACGATCTACAATTGTAAACGGCTCTAGTTCATCAAACCTCATCTTCTTAATTGGATAAATTAAAATAACAGCTGCTGCACGTCTTACCCAAAAATCAGGATGTTCTGTCCATTGAACAACCTTTGGAAATAAGGTATTATATTGACTTAATAGCTCTCCAAATGCGTGGGTACAGAAATCATCACAATCTCCCCACCTTGTTACATATGTTTTTAGCCATCTTTCAAAAACAAAGAAAGTATCTTTACTATATTGTGTTTTAATCCTGAAAGCCCAATCATATGCAATAACCCCATACTCCCATTTACGTTTCTCTAACAGTTTTTCACAAAGTAGAAGTATATTTGCATTTGATCTATTATCAATTAGTTTAAATACGCTTGAAGAAATTGATCTTATTTGATAGGTCTTTACATTCGAGTTTTTCGTAACATCTTCTAATCGTTTATTAACTTCAAATAATACACTATTATTGTTAATGGCAATTTGATTTTTCATCATTTTTTTCTCCATTTTTACAAGCTTATTTTTCAAATATTGACTGTTAATACCATTAAAACTGATTCTTGTATGTGTTAACTTGAAGACTATTATTCAATAACCATTATTTAGGTTATACACCTAAAATTATTATACAAAACCATTTGTATAAAGGTATAGCTACAAAAGTGTGTCGGTTATCTGTAATGGAGCGATTGACCGCAAATACCTAGATTACTTTTTTATTCCGGATATTATGTATATCATGAAAGGAACTAAGAAGATGTACTTTATTAAGCTCTATTTATACTAGGTACATCCAAATTTTCATATATGTTAAACAAGGCCAAGAGAGTCTTGCAGTCATTATGTCCCACAACACAAAATTAAACTATCAATTATGCTTACTTAATTACTAATAACCTCTCAGTTCGTTATTATTTCTTCATATGACCTGCAAAAAAGAATGACTGTAAGTTATAAAAACTAAGTAAGCCGATAACCCCAATGCTATATTGAGGTATCGGCTGAAATTTACTATTAAAGGCTCACATCATTTTGTATATGTCTAACTTTATCAGGGTTAACAATATAGTAGATTGCTTTTATTTTCCCTTCATAGATTTGAAAGGCGACCACAGCAGTGAATCCTGTTGGGTCCAATATGGTCAAGCCTGTTTGCCCATTTACTGTAATTAAATGAAATTTGTAGTTTTCCTCCAAAAATCTTTTAGCAAGTGCCTCAAATAATATGCTTACTTTTTCTTTACCAACGACTGGTCGTAATGCAGCTGCTTTCTTACCACCACCATCTGCATAGTAAGTGATATCATTTTGCAAATATTTTATGATGCTTGTTACTTTTCCAGTTTGGAATGCGGAGATAAATGTTAGAACTGTTTGTTCATGCTCCTCATCAGGAGTAGGAAGAAGTTCTGTATTAAGATCAGGAAGTTCTTTTTTCAGTCTACTCAATATTTTTCGGCAGTTGCTCTCTGATTTTTGAACGATATCAGCTACGGTTTTATAATCGTATTCTAGAATTTCTCGCAGTATAAAAATTGCTCTTTCTATTGGATTTAATGATTCGAACAAAAGGAGGAGAGCAATAGAAATGTCTTCTTCTACCATTACATGATTTAATGGATCTTCATTTTGAACAATGGGCTCTGGCAACCAAGTTCCGGTGTATAATTCTCTCTTCTTCCTTGATGATTTTAGCAAATCCAAGGAACGGTTTGTCACTAACTTACAAAGAAATGCTTTCACGTTTTGATTGTTCTTTAGTTCATAATTTGTTAATTTAGAAAAAACATCTTGGACGACATCATCTGCATCACTAACACTCCCAGTCATTTTGTATGCAAGAGAAAAAAGAAGTGGCTTATAATCTATATAAAGTTGCTGAATTAACAAATTTTCCAATATCTTTCACCGTCACTTTAGTAAACTTGCAAGATTCCATGTATAATTACGGAATCTCAAGCCTAATTGGCCTGTTAACGTAAAATTCATTCCCCATTTTTGAATCCAAACAAACCCTTCTTTTGGTCCTAAACTAACACAAAATAGCTTAACAGGGTAGCTTGTATGAACGATATGATTTGGCTGTTTAGTCATTTTATGTTTAATAATTTTAGCCAACCTCTGTGCCTGTGGAATAGCCTCCTTACACGTCATTCCATCGTATTTATTTGTAATTGGGTCAATTATTCGAGCACAGTCTCCAATTGAATAAATGTTTTTGTGCCCTTCTACTTCATAACAATCGTTAACAATTAGTTGATTTTGATCAGATAGTGGTAATTGGAGCTGTTTAATGGTTGGATTAACTTCTACACCGTTTGTAATGATACATAGGCCTATTTCATATTTTCTTCCATCTGTGCAGACAAGGTATCCATTATTGAATTCCTTTACCCTTGTGTTAGAAAAAAACTTTACACCAAATTTGTTCATCTTTTTTTCTAATCTCGAACTAATATGGTCAGGTGCTTCGTGTAGAAGGCGTGTTTTCGGATCGAATAATAGTACTTCCACTCCATTTGGATCAATACCATGAATTAACGCTTGTTCTTTTAGCCACACAGCAAGCTCACATGCAGTTTCAATTCCTGTTATTCCAGCACCAACTAATGCGATCTTTAAATTGCTTTGCCTTTTATGATCAGAATTAAGTTTTTTTGTTTTATTTATTAAGTCTATTAACCTATCTTTAATATCATGTGCGCTACTTTCATCTTTAAGTGTCATACCCCCGATAAAGTTCTCATTGTCCTTAACTCTGCTACCTAACGTAATGACTAGGTAATCGTAATGAACTTCAACTACTTGATGGTCTTCCTTTTCAATTTCAACAATATTACCAGTCTTATTAATTCGTGTAACTTCTCCTTGTAACACCTCAATACCCTTGGAAATATACCGTTGAAAGGGAACTTTTAGTTGTAAGTCGTCTGCATCTTCGGTAATTGCTTTAACTAATAGTACCTTTCGAAAATGATACGAGTTTTTATCAACTAATATAACCCTCACTGCTGTTCCTAACTGATCTTTTAATTCTTTCTTCAAACTGTCTACTAAGTTTATTCCAGCGTAACCTCCGCCTAATATCACAATTGTTTTCATTTTATTCGCCTCCTTGCCCTTATAACGAATAAGGAAGTAAGTTTGTGACATAAGGGAGGGAAATTCTTATAAAAACCTAGTCTGATTAGCCATATTAAAAAGTTTTTTATATCTCGTTTGTTTGATTAATTGGTAATGTAACAACAAATGTACTTCCATTATTGAGTTCGCTCATAACCATAGTTTGTCCACCGTGCATTTCAACTATTTTTTTTACGATAGCAAGTCCTAAACCACTTCCTCTTGAAGATCTAGAATGGTCAGCCTTATAGAACCGTTCAAATAGATATTTCAGATCCTTTTCTGGTATTCCAGGTCCTGTATCAGTGATGGAGCAGGTTACTGTTGATTCATCAGTAGTTAGGTCAATGTCTATGTTCCCTAATTGAGGAGTGAACTTGATTGCATTAGTAAGAAGATTCACCCAAACTTGTTCTAACAAATCTTCATCACCTATAAGATATGTTTCTGGTAATTCGATATTTAACAGTAGTTCTTTTGCTTCCCATTGAGGAGCTAAAGATGTGATCACACGACGAATTTGCTCATCTACACGATAACGGACTAATGTAAAAGGATGATGTTCTGAATCGAGTGACGCTAATTTTAATAAGTTTCCACCTATTTGTGACAACCTCGTACTTTCTTGTTCAATAATAGTTAAATACTCCATTTTCGCCTGTTCATCAATTTCATTATTTTTTAATGCTTTAGCAAATCCATGAATAGATGTGAGTGGTGATTGAATTTCATGAGAGACTCCTGCAACAAAATCTTGGCGCATTTGTTCTATTTTACTTAACTCTTTAGTCATTTTATTAAAATGGCTTGTTAATGAACCGATTTCATCTTTAGAAGTAACTGGAATTTGCACTTTATAATTTCCATTGCCGACCTCTTCTGTTGCTTTGATTAATTTTTTAATAGGTTGCACGAGTACTTTTGATATATATAAGAAGAACAAACTCCCTATTATTAGCACGAATGCAAGCTGAGTTAGTTGAATTTTCCGAGAAGATCTCATTTGTTTTTCAGGATTGGATAACACAAATAACGCATATTGCTTGCCATTCTCCTCAAATGGCACACCGATAATTGAATTAAAAGGTGGGTTTACCCCTTTTACATAATTAGTATGCTCTTCACCATTCAACACTTTAACTATGTCCTTTTCTTGAATGACAGCTTGTAATTTACGTTCTCCGATCTCTTGTTTTTGAAGATGCTCATCATATATGATAAATGTATATCCAGTAAAGGACATATTAGTGAAAAATGAGACAGCTTGTTGTGCATTCTCATTACCATATAATTGTATGAATTCATATGCAACGCTCTTCATGTTAGTGGCTAAATTATTTTGAATATCCCTTTTATTAAATGCCGTTACGAAGTAGAACGCTATAATCATACTTAACAAGATTGTTATGATGAAAGAACTTATCAATTTTGCATATATTGTTTTCATTGACTTTGACTCACTAATTTATACCCTAGTCCACGGATTGTTTTAATTTCAAAACCTGTGTCTTTGTTTGAAAAACGTTCTCTCAATCTTTTTATATGCACATCCACAGTCCTCTCATCTCCTTCATAATCATAGCCCCACAATTGATGAATAAGCTGTTCTCTTGTGAATATTTTTCCATCTATACTACCTAAAGTAAAGAGTAACTCAAACTCTTTAGGAGGTAAGGTCATCTGTTCATTTTCAAATGTTATTTGTAATCGTTTTCTATCTAACCTTGTATGACTAATATACAATATATCACTTGTTTCTATCTGGTATCGCTTTAATAACGCTTTTACACGTGCGACCAATTCTAGTGGATCAAAGGGCTTGACTAAATAATCATCCGTTCCCTTTTTAAAGCCTTTTAACTTATCTTGTGACTCTCCTCTAGCTGAAACCATGAGAACAGGTATATCAAAAAATTCTTTAATCTCTTCTGTCAATTCCCAGCCATCCTTATTTGGCATCATAATGTCGACGATAGCTAGATTAATTTTATATTCTTCTAGTTTTTCCCAAGAATCTCTACCATTAGTAGCTTGAATCACTTTAAACCCAGCTTGTTCTAGGTAAAGAGTAATTAATTGGCGAATGTGATTATCATCGTCTGCAACTAAAATTTGCAGCATTTTATTCCCCTCCTACTTTTACAATGCCTATACTGTATATTTTTATATTTGTTTAATTAAGTTTTCACTCATAACCGTTCGGATGGTTAAAGTGCCAATTCCAAGCACTGTTAATAATCGTTCTAAGGTCACTAAATGCTGGTTTCCACTCTAGTTCTTTTTGTATTGCAGTACTATCAGCTACTAATATAGGTGGATCTCCTTCTCTTCTTGCCTCATATTCGATGGGAATAATTCTATTAGTAACTTTCTTTGCTACGTCGATTACATTTGCAACTGAATATCCTTTACCCGTACCTACATTGTATATATTTGAAACTATTTTACCCTCGAACAAAGCTTTTAACGCTTTGATATGTGCATTTGCCAAGTCAATGACATGAATATAATCACGAATACACGTACCATCAAATGTTGGATAATCATTTCCAAACACAGAAATAAATTCTCTCTTTCCTAATGCGGTTTGTAGTATTAATGGTATAAGATGACTTTCCGGGTGATGATCTTCACCAATTTCTCCATCTAAAGAGGCTCCAGCCGCATTAAAATAACGTAGAACGATCCATTGTATTTTATGTTTTTTTCCTAGCCAATATAAAAATCGTTCTGTAAAGTACTTGGACTCACCATATGGATTAATCGGTTTTATTGTAGACATTTCATTTATCGGTTCATCTTCTGTTATTCCGTAAACAGCAGCTGTTGAGGAGAAAACAATTCGTTTCACACCATATTGTATAGCCTTTTCAAAAAAAGAACACGTTTTAAAAGTATTTTCACGAAAATACCCTTCAGGTTTAATTAATGATTCTGAAACTAAGCTTTTAGCAGCAAAATGTATGATTGAATCAACTTGATGTGTATAAATAATATCACGAAGTAATTCATCATCAGCGATGTCACCTATATAGAAATAAGGGCTTTTAACAGCTTCTTTATGACCAGTAGACAGATTATCTAATACAATGACTTTCATGTTCTGCCGCAGCAATTCTTGAACAGTATGACTTCCAATATATCCAGCTCCCCCAGTTACTAATACTGCTTTCATTTGATCAGCTCCTTTTTTTGATATTCGTTTTTTAGAAGCTGGTCAAAATAGGTTAGAAGCTTTGATCTTAATTCGGGTCTTTGAAGCCCAATTTCTGCTATAGCTTTTGTATATCCCAGCTGATCTCCTATATCATATCGATTCCCTTGCAGCTCAATGGCCATTAGTCCATCTTTTTTGCAAACGTGTCGTAATCCATCTGTCAGCTGTATTTCATTACCGGCTCCTCTTTCAATTGTTTCTAAAATAGGAAAAATTGAAGGATTTAAAATATACCTTCCTAATATAGCTAAATTACTAGGGGCTTGCTCTAAATCGGGTTTCTCAATTAGATCATGAATATGATAAACATCGTCTTTTTTATTACTTGGATTAATAATTCCATATTTACTCACATCTGCAAGTGGCACCTGTTGCACGCCTACGATCGGAACGCCAGTTCTTTCATATACATTCATCATTTGCTTGATCGCTGGAGGTTTAGAAATCATAATATCATCACCTAGTAAGACTGCAAATGGGTCATCCCCAATAAATTGCTTTGCACAAAGCACCGCATGTCCTAAGCCCAATGGCTCTTTTTGACGAATATAATAAATATTTGCCATTGATGATATAGACTGTACTTCCTTCAATTGAGCTATTTTTCCTTTTTCTTCTAACATACGCTCTAGCTCTGTAGATTTATCAAAATGGTCTTCAATCGATTTCTTGTTTTTTCCTGTAACAAATATAATACTTTCAATACCTGCTTGAACAGCTTCCTCTACGATATATTGCACTGCAGGCTTGCCAACTACTGGGAGCATTTCTTTAGGTTGAGCTTTTGTTGCTGGTAAAAATCGTGTCCCAAGCCCTGCTACTGGAATGACTGCTTTTTTTATCTTCATACACTTTCGCCTCTTTCTTCAGAATTTTTAAAAACCCAAATTTGATTGCCAATAAAGTTAATAAATACACCAAAGCCTGTCACGATCAATTTGCTTAATAATAATGGCAAGTTTAATTCGTTGTATAATAATGCAAGTAGGATTGAAGTAATGACTATAGTTATAAAGTTGACTAAGATAAATTTAACAACCTCGGTTATTTCAACTCTTCCTTGCTGCTGAAATGTCCATGACCTATTAAGCAAATAGCTATTAAGCAAACCACCTCCATAGGAGATGATTTGCGCTATTAAATAATTCATGCCCATAGCAATCAATAGTGAAAATATTGCAAAATCGATGCCTGTGTTAATCCCACCAACAATACTAAATTTAAGAAAACGTTTTCCTTTGTTATTCATGAACAACACTACTTGTGACTTTTCTTTCATGCCGTTCTACACCATAGCTGTCACTAACAATATATAGAGGACGATTCTTTGTTTCATCGTAAATACGACCAATATATTCGCCAATCACTCCTAACAAGATGAGAATAATGCCGCTGAAGAACAGTTGAATAATGATAAGTGAAGCCCAACCATCTACTGTACTATTTGTAAATAGTTTTTGGTAGATAACAAATACCATATACAGAAAGGCCGTGATGGATAAAAATCCACCTGTATAGCCTGCTAGCTTTAAAGGTTTATAGGAAAAGGTTGTAATGCCATCTAACGATAATTTAAGCATTTTTTTTAATGGATATTTTGTCTCCCCAGCCAACCGTTCATTTCGTACATATTCTACAGCTGTTTGTCGAAACCCAACCCAACTTATTAAACCTCGTACAAAACGGTTTTTTTCTTGAATCCCTTTCATCTCATTACATACTTTACGATCTATTAAACGAAAATCACCTGTATCAACAGGAATATCAATATCTGTTGAAGCTCTTAATACACGATAAAATAAAGTTGCTGTTAGTTTTTTAAAGAGCGTTTCTCCCTCGCGTTTGATCCGTTTTGCGTATACCACATCGAATCCTTGCTTCCATTTTTCTATCATTTGAAGAATTAATTCAGGTGGGTCCTGTAGGTCAGCATCAATCACTACAATGGCATCACCATTTGCATAATCCATCCCTGCTGTAATTGCGATTTGATGACCAAAATTTCTAGCAAAATTAATTAGCTTTACTGATGGATCATCTTCACAGAAATTTTTTATTATAGAAGCAGTGTTATCTTGACTACCATCATTGACGAACAACAATTCATAAACTTCGGCTGTACTTTCCATAACTTCTTTTAAACGACGGTACGTCTCATGAATAACAGATTCTTCATTGTAGACTGGGACAATAATAGAATACCTAACATGCTCATTCATCGGCTTAATCCACCTCCGTAATTTTGAATAACGTCATCGTTCCGCTCATTTGAGATTCATTAGAAGTAGATTGCCATTGATCATTAGGAATTTCCGTGCCATGTTCTTTGATCCAATCTTCTACACCCGAACCTCTACCCATGAGTTCAGATGTCAATATAAAGTATTTAACCTTCCCTTCCTTGACCATGTCACTAAGCTGTTCAACCGTTAAAATTGAATCGGTTCCACTAAATCCTCCCATAGCCATTACTGCCTCACCTGTTTCGATAATGTATGGAGCTGCCGTAGTTGCTTTCGCAGTAGCAAACAAAAACTCTTCACCTGTATTATTTTCTGTTAAATACTCGATTGTTTTCGGGTCAGCTTCACCAATCATCATTTGTGCCATACCTTGTGTATTTTTTATATCAGGTCCTGCCGCCGGAAGCATAGCCATTCCACCATAAAGCATCGGTGTCGTTGACCAATAGAAAGGTGCAATTAATAACACTAGAAGACTAGCTATTGATGTAAGATATGAGAACTTATTATTTTTTTTCATTATAAACAATGCTAATGACAAACCTATACCTAAGAAAGCAACAACTAAAGGTAATCCAAATCCAATTTCTATTACATTTGCCATCAAAATGTATAGCTCAAATAGTGTAGTAACTAAAATAGCAATTGGTAAGAGCCATTTTTGCCAGCCATTATGATTAAGATATGATTTTACTAATTCCATCCAACCTATACCTGTAAGTGCAGCTATTGGAGGAGCAAGCATGACGAGATAGTATGAATGGAAAAAGGATGCTACACTGAAAAAGGCTGCTATAGGTATAAACCATAATAACCAAAATAATATTTGGCTATTTTCTCGTGTTATATTTCTTAAGGTTCTCATCTTCATAAGCAATCCGATACTTGCTATCAATATAAATGGAATGAACCAACTAATCTGATCTGATAGGGCTGTACTAAATAATCTTAGCAATCCAGGTTCACCAGTATCGTCCATTTGGCGAGCGCCACCCATCATTGGATTATTACCACTTTGTATACTTTCTCCACTTTCCATTTGTTCTTGCATTTCTTTCATTCTTTCTTCCATCTCTGGAGTCATCTGCCCATTTGGTGGTCCCCCACCAGGTATCCCCCCCCTACTTCTATTTGGTGACATTTGTTGAGGGGTACCATTTCTTTCCTCGATAGATACAGCATCAGAACCGCCTTTCTGTAAGCCAATTAAGCGAGAAATCCCGTTATAACCGAAAGCTAATTCTAAGACGGAATTTGTTTGACTGCTTCCAACATAAGGCCTATTCTCTTCTGGAGTAAATTCAACTATGACCGCCCATGATAATGAAACGACCAATAAAACAACTGTTGCACCAGATAGTACTTTCGCCTTCCTCTTCCAATCAATTTTTGTTGCTAACAAATAAAATAAATAAAAAGCAGGTAAAACCATGAATGCTTGAAGCATTTTCATATTGAACCCTATGCCAATTACAGCAAATGAACCAATGAGCCATAGAGCCTTTTCATTCTTCACAGCTTTAAATAATACCCAAGTAGCTAAAAGCAACGTAAATACTAAAAGACTATCAATATTATTCGTACGACTCACAGCTGCTGCGATAGGCGTACATGCCATGACTAAACTGGCAATTCTAGCTGCTGTGGTACCAAAAGATGGTTTTATGAGAACATACATCAATATTACCGAGCCTATTCCAGCTAGTGCTTGTGGTAATATGACACTCCAACCATCATATCCAAAAATAAATGCACTAATGGTCTGAACCCAAAACGCAACTGGAGGTTTATCCACTGTTACATAGCCTGCAGCATCAAAGGATGCGAAAAAGAAATTTTCAAAGCTTTGCATCATACTGTTCACAGCTGCAGTGTAATATGGATTGGCATAATCATCTGTCCATATGTTAAAAATGTTCAGTACAGCAGCTAATAGAATAATAAGTATGAGTATATAATCTGGATTTTTTACATGCTTAAGCATCTAGTTAATCACTCCTTTAAATTATCTGACTACAATTTATCATCTGAATATGAACTGATTATGAACGAGTGTAACGAAATGGTAGAATTTAAGTCTTACTTAAATTGATAGGAATGTTAATTTTTGTGGCTTTATAGGTTTCTTGCTATTAAGCACTTGGAATTTATTAGTTTGCAACGAATTTTGTAAACAAATTGGTATGTATATTTCATCCAAGGTTGAACGGTCTTCATATGTTATAGATGAAAATATGTTCTACTGTATTATTCTCTTTTAACGACTGAGAACAAGTATGCAATACACGTAGTTTAGTCGTCTCATCTTTTTTCATATAACACATCTAACATCGGTTTAGAATTGTAAGCCTAGAAAATTAGGTCAGCTACTACACAGTGCTATACATCGTTTAATGAATGATACAGAAACTTGACATTCTAAGATGAAAATGATTTTTCTTGGTTACACTCTCTTAAAATATAATTCTGAGTTGCTACTAAGTAGTAATATGGTATAATTTTATAAAAGGAGGGATAATATGGATAAGTCTAGTGAACCTAAACGATTTGCGTTAAATATGAGTGCAGCTCAATTTGTTAAATTTTATATATTGTATTTGTTGACAACGAGGTTAACGATGTATAGTGAACAATTTAAAAAAGAATTTCGCACGCTCGGTGGACAGTGGTGCCCTGCCCCATCAACGCTTCTGAATACGCTTGCTCAAATGACTGAAGATGGCCTACTAACTAGAGAAGTTCATATTAAAGGTAAGAGACAGAGGATTTATTTGTATCAATTAACGAATGCTGGGAAAGAAGAGTTTGATGTTTTGAAGAAAAAATACTATAGTATTTTTGAAGAACAACGGAAGGTATTAGATAAAGTCATGACGCAAGTGTATAAATGATAGATGTTTCACTAGAATAGAAGTCGAGTAAAAAAGCGAACAACGTCATAAAAGATAAAAAAATTAACTTTCATCCTTACTAAGCAATCGGGCGATCTCGAACATCACCAGGTTGCTGCTTATTTGAACTACTGAAGATGCAGGAAAATTGTTATTATCGGTCAATTTAAAGAATTGATAGGTCAAAATTTAATTTTATTGGATCAAATTCATTAGTTTATCGGTCAAAAAGCTAAATACATATAGGCATTCGACAAACTACATACAGATGTTAACATCATTTACTCAAGGGTTTGTTTGAAGTTCTTCATATGATCCATCGTAGGGGTTAAATAAAAAAGATATAGTTTCACCATTTTTCGTACATGTAATTACGTAAAACCTGATCCCTTCATCCTTGTCCTCTATTGATTTCCTGTTATTGTGTACAATTGTAACGAATTCGTTATCCGCAACCTTCTTTTGTGCCTGAACATATGAGTATTCTGGCTTTGTCATAAAAAAACTAATAGGCAGAAATATTAATATGAACATACTAAGGCCTATTTTCTTAACGAAATGGCTAGTAATTGCTTTTTGATCTAAATTTGAAATTTCTTTGAATGTTATGATTCCTGCCATAGTTAATAAAACTACATGTACTGAAATTGGTGCTAATGAAACATATTTTTTAGCTTGAGTCATAAAATACATCAATTCTACTATACAAACCCCAATAACAAATAAGATAATGGCCAATTTTTTTCTCAACATACTCTCTCCTCTTATTAATACTAAAACAGATGGATTTAAACCATCTTTCTAGATTGAAAGATAGTAAATGCGTTTTTCTGATAACAACTTGTCTCATTAAACTACCGACATACGTGTTTGCGGTTTCCCCCACTCATTTTCTAGCTACACCATCGATAATAAGCCCCTTTTCATGACTCGTTCGCTAAAATTAACTTTGTTCCGCTATCCCCAGTTAATTCAACATTTTATCCATCGGGTATTTTTTTATTTTCCTAGACTTCATGTTAATAGTTGAGTATTATATTTTTTGTTACTAATAATCTGTTTGTTTATTCTGAGTTGCTACTAAATAGAAATAAAGATTTAAATTAAACACGATGTAAAAAACAACCTTTGATTAAGGTTGTTATAAATTTAATAACTAGAAAGCAGTAGTATTAAGCTACCATTGAAAAAGGATTGTTGTTAACATTCCTTGTCTTGGTAAATCTTGTTTATAGTTGGTTTCCCTATGAGGAAATCTCATTCACTCTGAGCTTTTTTCCATAACAACAAAACATTATTATACTTCAACTATTTATTATGAAATGGCGCTTCTATCCTTTTTGACAAACAAAGGAAGTTTAATAGAAAATGTAGTTAACTTTTCATCAGAAACACAACTAATCTCTCCCTCATGTTTGTTAATTATTTTCTTACAAATATACAAACCAATTCCAGTACCTAATTCTTTAGTCGTAAAAAACGGTTCAAAAATCACAGCAATGATCTCTTTAGGAATGACAGGCCCATTGTTTGAAATAGTAATTTCAGCTTTGCCATCAGATGTATTACAGTCAATATTCATTATTTTTGTGTGTCTAACATATTGCAATGCGTCTATAGAGTTTAATAGGATGTTTAAAAAAACTTGCCTAAGCTCCTCTTTATTTGCAAAAACACTAATATCGGAATGAATATTTTTAGTAACTTTAACATCACCATCTACAATGCTTGGATAAATGAAATTTAGTAGGTCATCAAACAATTTTTTCAAGGAAACTTCAAATTTGTCACCGTTTATTAATTCTTTTTTTGATACGTGAAGAAATTGAGTCACGCGTGAGTTTAATTGATGTAACTCATGTTCGATAATATCAATATATTTTATCGTTGGATATTCATTATTAATTAACTTTGTAAAACCAATAACGGTTGTTAACGGATTTCTAAATTCATGTACAAAGCTTGAAGACATTTGCCCTAAAATGGTTAAGCGCTCTTTATGTGTTTGATCGATAAATAGAGTTTTCTCCTCTAATTGCTCTTCCTTAATTTCTGTATACTTCCTTACTGTGTAATACGAGAATTGATCAAAAGTTGTATTTATTTCTTCTAAAATTTGTATGAGTTGGTCGTAGGGAAACCCTGAGCTGATAATCCAGTTATTAATTTCTTTGCGTCCTTCATTAACATTAAATACTAAATCTCCAATATTAATGTTCGCTTCTACTCTTTCTGAAGCTACCTTGTACGCTAATTTTCGCACATCTCCCTCACTTAATGCGTTCTCCAATCTAAGCTTAACTAACTGAAACATTTTTTTACCGTTATTAATAACTTCTTCCTTATGTATATCATTATCTGAAATAAGCACACGTTGTCTCCAAGACTGTATAAAGGTTGAAACATTTTCATCTAAAAATTGTACAATTTCCTTACGAATTGCATTCATCCAATAGCCTCACTTTCTACTTATTTACCTCGTGAATAACTTGTATTGTGATTGTATCTATGTATTATTTTAGCAAAAGAATGAACTATAGTAAGAAAGGTTTAATCTATCTTGGTTAATCTCCCATTGTTCATTTAATTATACGTTTTTCACATCAATTATACTTTTTTGTACTAGAAAATAAATAATAAATACGTATAAGCCTAACTTTGGTGCATTTAAAATCATGGCAACTGCACAAATTTAATTGTTGCACCCTAAATTAGGATGAATAGCAACTATGTTGTCGAAAAGAGCCTTAAATTTCAAACAATCCTTCAATGCTAGCCTTTTGCACAAGCGAATAGTAACCTTCTCCATAAAATACTCTAAAGAGTATGTTTAGTACTTCATAGGCACTGAATCTATGACAAAATATAACTTTAAATTTTTTTTCAATAATATTTCTGACTAGTTCTGCAATAACACATTTTGTTTTTATCCTCTAGTACTAAATAAAATTCCTCGTAAATGAAAGGGGGATTGCAAATGGATTTACCAGTTATTCCCGAATTAGGAAATATAGATAAGGATCAAGCATTATGGTTTTTAATACAAGCTCTTACAGAAAACGAAATAGCTTTAGCACGACTTATGGAAGCGGAAGCTAATAAAGTAATGATGGCATTTACTGCTTTTAAGAATCAAACCATTAACACAACTGAGTTACTTGCTATTACTGAAAGTGTTCAGCGTACACTTACTTGTGTAAATCAACAACAAATCCTATTAAACAATAAGCTATATGATATAAGACAATTGATCACAAAATTAAATATTAATTAATATATTCGGGAAGTATACCGATTTCCCTCTATTGTAGTTGTTTTAAATTGCTACTAGTAAGTTTCTAGTACAAAAATACAATTTGAGCTTCCCTTAAAAAGAAATAGACATTTAAACAAGCAATATCTATCAATCAACATACAAATGTAGTGTAAGACAATACAATAAAGAAGGAGGGATTTAATAATGGGAATGCCTGTTGCACCTACTTTACCTGATTATGATAAAGAGAATGTTCTATTATTTTTATTAGTTACAGTTGGTTTTGAGGAGTTAGCGTTGGCACATATAATGAATGCTGAAGGCGAAAAAATCCAAGCTGCTGTGGCGGCATTTGAATCGCAAAGGCTAGTAACGATTCGTGATTTATTAGATGTCAACAGTAATGTAGCTGAAACTTTAAAACGTGTATTGCAAAAAGAAATCCTACTAGACTTTAAGGTAGATGACGTTAAGGAATTATTAGAAGATCGTTAACTATTAAACCTACAATATAAAGAAACACACTCCTCTTTATGTAGGAGTGTGTTTCTAACCAAGTGTTGTATGAAAGCATATATCCATAGTGCAACAAAATATACTATTTACCTTTTCACCTAAATCTAGCTTATAGATGCTTTGAAATTAAATTAACTAGTTGTTCCTTTGGCTTATATCCAACGGCTTTCTCGATCACTTCACCATTATTTAGAAGTAATAATGTAGGCATACTCATAATGTCATATTTTAATACAGTTCATTCATTTGCATCAACATCTAGCTTAACTATCTTTAATTTATGGCTAAACTCTTGATCTAAATCTTCAAGAATTGGTGCGATCATTTTGCATGGTGGACACCACTGTGCCCAAAAATCTACTAATACTAGCCCATCATTAGTTTCATTTGCAAATGAATTATCAGTAACGTGTAAGATCGCCATTCATATATACCTCCCTTATCGTTTAATAAAGCTATTTACGCATTAATTTTTACTTTTCGCACTTTAGCCATAACACTATACATATAACGTTCTTCGCATCCTACCTTGTCATAAAATGATGTCAACTCATCAAAAATCATTTACTGTTCTGACTCATTGCTCATTAATTTTTGTTGCTTTTTCCAAGAGGAGCTAAACTGCATAATAACTAACGCTGGAGGTATCTTTACTTCTCTAAAAACGATACTAGTTATACTTAAGTTTATAAGAAGCGACAAAGTTTACTTATGCACGAGCAGACTTTACCTTAACGATACTCCCTAATCGTACAACCATTTGAAAGTTTCTTGTGGTAGTAAATTTGCATACGTTAACAACTACCATGCTTCCCTTTTTCTTCGTGACCTGTAGTAAAGTATAATATTCTTTCTTCAAGATTCGATTTAATCATTTCAAGCTGTTTAATTTGGTTGTTTATCTCTTGAAGCTTATCTTTGTATATTGGTAATACATCTCTACAAAACTCTTCATTGTTTTTTAGTACGCATGTTAAAAAGCTAGAAATTTGCTTAGTTGTTAGTCCCAAATTTATATATAATTGGATTGTATTTACCTGTTCTATAGCAGATTGATTATATTCCCTATACCCATTTGCTAAACGTATGGGAGTAATAAGCCCTTGTTTTTCATAATATCGAATTGATCGTTCACTAACCCCGGTTATGTTAGATAGTTCACCTATTTTCATAAATGTGAACACCTCCACCCTGTTCCATATCTAACTATACGGTATACCACTACTGCTTGCTGGCAAAAAAATCATAGCTATTATTCAGCTTATATATACCAACCTCCCTCACTTAAAGATTGTGCTACTTAAAGTAAATTAAGTATAAACGATGACATTAATGTTAAGGTCAAGAAAAAAAGAAAAAAAGGCACATTGTCTGATTCTAGCTAGGCACGTTGATTACTATATTTCATGAGACTTTTTTTAGATTGGAAGGGGTACAAACGATGTCTTTTTCAAATACAGAAAGACCCATTCTATTCTCGCAAGCATAATACACACAAATCTTTGTGCTTATTAATCAGTTAAGACATACTCTTTAGGATAGCGATACTGTTCTTGTTCTTGCTCACCCGATATTGAATAAATAAAAGTTAAAATTCCTATCCTTCCAATAAACATAAGGACAATAATGACTATTTTACCAGCATTGCTCAAACTAGGTGTAATCCCTAAAGATAATCCTGTCGTTCCAAACGCTGAACAAACCTCAAATATGATCGACTTTAATGAAAATGGTTCAATTATGCTCAAGATTACAACAGAGCTTGCACAAACGAAGAAAGCAATCATTACAATGGCAAATGACTTTGCAATATCATCTTTTTCTAATTTTCTCTTGAATATCTTCACTGATCTTTGCCCTCTAATATGTGCATACATCGCTAAAATCACAATAGCAAAGGTCGTAGTACGTATCCCTCCTCCAACGCTACTAGGTGATGCACCTATAATCATAAGCATAGCCAATGTAAGCTGAGTAGCAGTTGAAAAATTATTTAAATCCATTGTTGCTAGGCCACCATTCCTTGCTGACACAGAATGGAACAAAGAAGAAAACAGTGATTGATGCCACGATTTATGTGAAAAAAAATGATTAAATTCGAAGAGGAAAATCAATAGTCCTCCAACTACAATTAAAATCAAAAAAGTAAGTGTAGTGAGCTTTACATATAGTGAAAAACGAAACCTTTCGTTCCATTTCGTAAAAGATAAACTATCCCTCAGTTCTATCAAGACTGGAAAGCCAATTGCTCCAACAATTAATAAAATGATATATATAAATTGAACAAAATAGTCGTTTGCATATGGTACTAAAGAGCTCCCTGTTATATCGAATCCCGCATTCGTCGTTGCGCTAATTGAAGCAAAGAAACCTTGTAAAAATGCGGTTTGCCAATTAGGATAATACTTTAAGAAATATGTGCCTAAAATAAGCATACCTAACGTCTCAATCGTGATTATGATTAATAAAATTTGTTTAATATACATGACAAGCCCTTTATATGTAATGCGATTTTGGTCATAAGTAATGAGCTTTCGGTTTTGATATGAAATTTTCTTTCTAAACAACATCCACATAAAAGTCATTAATGTCATTAAACCAATGCCACCAAATTGTAAAATAAATGCCAAGATAAAAATTCCTGGAACACTAAATGTGTCAACAGTCGACACAACAGTTAGCCCTGTTACGCTTATTGCACTGATAGCAGTAAATAAAGCATCTATAAATGACCATTCCACACCATCTTTTACAGCGATAGGAAGCATGAGTAAAATTGTTGATACGATCGCAGCAACTGTATAATAAAAAACAATCAATTGAATCGATGTAAAAGACAATAATTTTCTTTTAGCTAACATCCTCATTGTTTTTTCTCCAATGTCTATTTAATTAATTATTGTTATAAAAAGAAAAAGCTTGTTTCCATGTTGATTTTTTACTATAGAATAATCGTTTCGTTGCATCTTTACTACATGAAAAATCAGAATCTTGGATAAAAACACCTTTTAACGGTAATATTGTTGAAATTGTAGCGACAAAATTTCAAATACAGTATTAACGATGATAAGAGCTTTTGAGTATCAACTAACTGAAGTCACCCAAAGATAAAACAAGAATTTGCCTTTTTATCATAATTCCACTTTAGGTTTTTTTGCTTTGCTTTTATTCCTTTCAATACTATAGCGAAGAATCTAGTCCTCAATAAACGAATTAGTCATTATAGTAACACCATCAGTGCTACGCGTAAACCTCATGCTAAAATTGCATCATTTTCGTTATATTTCGAGGAAACTTTTTTAGCACAGATTCTCATTTTCTTATAGTAAAATGACAGCAAACAGTTAATAGATTCGGCTGGTTGCAATCTATTTACAATATTTCAAATATCCATTATGATCAATAAGATATAGATAGAAAAATATGATTAATAGAACAATTAAGTTATTTTATTGATATTTTAGGAGGATTTTGATGTTAGCAATTACAAATGTGACTGGTTATATTGGTAATGGAACAAAATTAAGTGAAGGCACAATCATTGTTTCTGACGGGAAATTCGTAAAAATTGGAAATGATATTGCTATTCCTGATGGATGTGAGGTTGTGAATGCTAGAGGCCAAGTTATTACACCAGGTCTAATAGATGTCCATACACATTTAGGAATTCATGAAGAGGGAATTGGTAAAGAAGGACAAGATTACAACGAAGTAAGCGCAGCGTCAACTCCTCAAGTTCGAGCAATAGATGGTATTAATCCTATTGAAAAGGGATTTAATGATGCACGTCTTGCTGGAGTTACCACTGTCCAAATCATGCCCGGAAGTGCCAATGTAATCGGTGGTGAAATGGTTATCGTAAAAACGGTCGGCCATATCATTGACGAAATGGTAGTCAAAAGTCCGTCGGGATTAAAGGCTGCTCTGGGTGAAAATCCAAAACGCTTTCATGGTGGTAAAGGTATTTTGCCTATAACAAGAATGGGGACAGCTGCACTGTTAAGAGAAAAATTAATTGAGGCACAAAATTATATTGAAAATAGGAAAAAGGGCAAGGTTGATCGTAAACTTGAGCTAGAAAATATTGCAAAAGTACTTAATAAAGAAATTCCATTACGTGTTCATGCACATCGTGCTGATGATATAGTAACTGCATTACGTTTAAAAAATGAATTTGGCTTCGACCTTACGATTGAGCACTGTACAGAAGGTCATAAAATTGCTCCTTTCATTGCTAAGCATAATGTTCGTGTAGCTGTTGGACCTACAATGTCTTCTCGATCAAAAATTGAACTTGCTGATAAAGGTTGGCACACACTTCAAGCGTTAGCTAATGAAGATGTACCATTCTCTATTACTACAGATCACCCAGTTGTCGGCATAGACCACTTGATGACTAGTGCTATTTTAGCTGTGAAATATGGTTTAACAGAAGAGCTTGCATTAAAAGCTATTACGTTAAATGCTGCAAAACACTTAGGGTTGGAAGAAAAGATTGGATCTATTGAAGTTGGGAAAGACGCTGATTTCGTACTTTGGAGCGGAGACCCATTTGACTTAAGAAATAAAGTTGAGCAAACGTTTATCAACGGCAAGCTTGTGTACGCTGAAGAGCTTAGAATGAACGTCTAATTGATGTAGCTGATGCGTGATCAAATGACGTATTTACAAAATAATAGGATGCTTTTCGAGCTATGTAAATGAACACCTAAAATACGTTCGTGGCATTTTTTCTCGATAACCTAATATACTAATTTGGTTCTAAAAAAAAAGAGCCTGACAATAAAAACAAGCCTTCATCTGATTAATTTTGAAGGCTTGTTTTTTATTAGTTGTTCATTGTAGCTGAACACGCCTTTATTGTCTGCTTAAGTTTAACCTTCTGCTTAAGCTTCTTCTAGATGTATGTATCTAACGGAACTTGAAGTTAATTTTAATTATTGGTGTATTTTGAACGACAATAGCTGCATAAATTCAAGTATTACATTTAGACACTGAGGTATTGTCAAAAACATATATTCTTGTATTAATTTAAACAATAGCTATAAAGTGAGCCTATTATAATTTACTAAAAATAACATAACTAGTGATAAAATAACATATAACGACGAATAAACTTGGCAAAACGTATGTAACTTTATTTATAGAGCGTTCTCTTAATATTGCATAGTATGTGATGAATGAAAGGATAAGGGTTCCTAATACAGTATAAATATGGCTTGGACTAGAATAGAACAACAGACTACCACTTCTAAACATAACATCAGTAAACACTAAAATTAGTATGTTAAAGATATTACTACCGAGTATTGAACCAATCGCAAGGCCATAGTTTGCAAGCCGCACCGCAACGACAATAGACACTGCTTCCGGTAAACTCGTACTTGCTGCTACTAAAAATGATCCTATAAAGGAAGCCTCAATGCCGGTTAGTGTAGCTATTTGGTCTGCTGTAATAGTTAACAGGGTACCAAAAAGCAGAATAAGAAAAGCAGTCAATATGAAAGTTCGAACAGATTTTTTTAAAGATTCATGTGCATATTTAGTTGATTCTCCTTGAACTTCTACTTCTAGCTGTGGTTTTTTAACCTTTGATAACAGTACGATGCCTAATATATAAACACTAATTAACACAATCGTATCTATTCCAATTGAAAAGAAATGATTTGGGACTCTTATATAAAGTGATATAAAAATAATACTTGAAAGGGTCATTACAAGGACATTTGTATAACCATTTTCTTTGCTAGAGTAATTAAAAATCTGCTTATTTCGATACCAGAGATCTACGAGAGCTAGTATTAACAAATTAAATAAATTACTACCTAGTACATTTCCAGTTGCAATATCTGGATTTTCAATAAAAATAGAAGTCACACTCGTTGTGATTTCAGGTAACGATGTTGCTCCACCAAGCATTAACCCTAACACCGCTGCATTTAAAGTTGATTTTTCTCCAATAATATCAGCATGTTTTGACAACTGGACAGCTAGAAAGATAGTAAAACATGCAGCAATGAAAAAGAGAAAATATACCATAAGTTCGTCCACCTTCAATAAATTTACTTGTAAACAGTATTTCCAAATTGATCTAATACATTACTTAGTTAATTTATAATAAAAAATGACTTCATACAACTATTTTTAACTAACTTGTTACATATCCATTTCTAGTAAAACAGGGCAATGGTCACTTCCGGATATTTGTGAATGAATCTCTGAATCTAACATAATCGATTTAAGTTTATTGGATACGATAAAATAATCTATTCTCCATCCAATGTTTCTTTCTCTTACTTTGTTCAGATAGGACCACCAAGAATAAGCACCTTCCTTATTAGGGTAAAGAAATCTATAAGAATCAACAAAACCAGCATCAAGCAGATTTGTCATCTTTTCACGTTCTTCATCAGTGAATCCAGAGTTGCCCCTATTTGACTTAGGGTTCTTCAAATCGATATCTTTATGAGCTACATTAAGGTCTCCACATAGGATTACAGGTTTGATGTTATCTAATTCCAAAAGATAAGTTCTTATATTATCTTCCCATTGTAAACGATATTCAAGTCTTGCTAAATCTCTTTGAGCATTAGGAGTATAAACATTTACTAAATAAAATTTATCAAACTCTAATGTAATAATTCTACCTTCAGGCTCACTTTCATTATCTCCCACCCCATATGAGACAGATAGTGGCTTTATTTTGGTAAATATCGCTGTTCCAGAATAACCTTTTTTCAAAGCGTAGTTCCAATATTGAAAATATCCTGTTAAATCTAAGTCAATTTGACCGTGCTGTAATTTTGACTCTTGAATGCAAAAAATATCTGCATCAACCTCATTAAAATAATCTAAAAATCCTTTCTTTACACATGCCCTTATACCGTTAACATTCCATGAAACCAATTTCATATACTATTCCTCACCACTGTTTAACATTTTTTTGTTTGGATGGTTTTCACCTTTAAGATAAGCACAAACTTTTCAAAGTAGTAGTGTCTCACCACAGTAGTTTAACCTACACTCACGATCTCTTTTGAAGTACTTTGCTTAACATGACTTATTTTCTTCTCCCTTTTTGAGTAGCCTTCTTTTTGACATTCTTCTTCCGATGCAATTTTTTATTCGAACTAGTTTTAGAGCTATTCCTACTACCTTTAAATGTGGACCCAGACTCATCGTTATGAGTTTTTTGTGATTGCCTCGACCTTGAACTTTGCTTATTAGACTTAGTTGTTGATTTAGAATTGGATTCGTCCTTACTATCTTGACGAGAATATTTATTCTTATTAGTTCTGTTTGATTTATAATTTTTTTTCTTACCCTTGTCCTCGTTCTTCGTTATTTTACCTACGTTTTGTTTTTCTATCTTGATGTTTAGATCTTTTTCAATCATATCAAGGACTGGGCGATCATTAGAAGAGTAAAAGGTAATAGCCTCTCCTGGCATACCAGCTCTACCAGTTCTCCCAATTCTGTGAACGTAGCTTTCGGCATCCTGTGGTATATCATAGTTAAAAACATGAGTAACACCTTCTACATCAAGCCCTCTTGCTGCCACATCTGTTGCAATAAGCAATTGAAGCTGTACATCTCTAAACCGTTTCATCACTTGCTCTCTTTTTGCTTGTGATAAATCTCCGTGTAGTTCATCACATAAATATCCTTTTGATTTCAGTATGTCGTACAGCTTACTAACCCTTCTCTTCGTTCTACAAAAGATGACTGCTAAATATGGGCGACGAGTATCTATTAAATGGAAGAGTGTAGCTTGTTTGGCACGATCAATTGTATGTATTGCTATTTGTTTAACATTATCTGCTGGCCCTTGAATCTTTTCAACTTGAATGTATGTAGGGTCATGCATATATTTTGAAGCTAATTTTTTTATTTCTGTAGGTATTGTAGCAGAAAATAATAATGTTTGACGTTTATCAGGAGTCTCTTTAATGATTTCTTCTACTTCAGTTAGAAATCCTATATTCAACATTTGGTCGGCCTCATCAAGCACGAGAATATCTATTGTAGATAAATCAATCGTTTTTCTTTTAATATGATCTAAAAGGCGACCTGGCGTTCCAACGACGATTTGAGTGTTTTGTTTTAATTTTTTTAGCTGTTTATCTACCTCTTGTCCACCATATACTGCTAAAGCATGAACACCTTCTACATCCGCAATAAATTTTTCTAATTCAGCAGTAATTTGTAAGGCTAACTCTCGTGTTGGAGTTACAATAAGTGCTTGAATGTGTCCTTTTCTCGTATCAATCTTTTCTAAAATCGGTAACATGAACGCAATTGTTTTACCAGTCCCAGTTTGTGCTTGAGCTATAACATCTTTATTGTCGAGTATTTTTGGGATTGCTCGTTCCTGAATCGGTGTAGGTTGAACGATTCCTTCATTTGTTAATGTATTGATTAATGTATCTGAAAGGTTTAATGACAAAAAATCTTGCATTGCTATACCTGCTTTCTTTACGTGTTACGTTTTTTGTAATTAATTCAATGCTGTCTACCCTATGCACGAATGATATGAATGTCATGCTAAAAAGATGAAAGGACAGTACCCCTACTGAGATATCGCCCTTCTTAAACCCTAAATTTATTCAAAGTTTTGTTTGCAATAGTTTAATACTTGGATTTCTTCCTCTGCGTCTAAAGCCCAATCATAATATTTATTTGTGTTTTTTTCAAAAATCTGATATTGCGCAACTTTATAATCATCTTCATAAACTGCGAAGATGGCTTTTATATATAAACCTTCAGGACTAAATAAGTCATCATCTTCCACTACTTCAATATGTAAAAGAAATTCGTATCTATCTCCAACTAAGATCCCTGTAGGGTCTTTTAATTTTTCAACTGAATGACTAATAATATTCATTAATTCCTCTCCCTTATACTACCCCTGACTCAACTATTATAAATCAATAGACCGGATAATTTGTGTTGAGCTATAGCTAAACAATAGATAAAAATAGTTAAAGTCTATCATACATTTTACCATAAATCATAATCCAACGTTCTAATCTTCCCTATTTACATGTTTTTGTTTGGTGGTAAATGTTTTTTTAACCCTTCATAATAAAATTACTAACAGCATGGGTAAACAAACGTTAATCTTAATCCCATATCATTCAGGATAAAGTACACCCCGTAAAAAGAACAAGCTATGTGACTATTCCTTATTTAAATTCAAAATACTTATCATCAATTAGGTCAGATACTGGAACAATTTGAATGTTTCGTTCCTTAAATTGCTTCATTGATTGTGATATTCCAGTATAACAAACTTTACCTGTCTCACCAACATGCCCAATTGCTATTCCTACCCCGTACTCTTCTGCAACTTCTGCTAATTTTAACATTTGGTTCGTCACATGAGACACAGAGGATATATCATCTAGAAAAATATCTCTTTCTAGTAGTGGAACACCTAGCTCCTCAGCAATTTCGGGAAACTTAGAGTTTGGGCTTGTAACACTATCTACAATATACATGTTTTTTTGTTTAACAACTTCAACAATTGCTCTGACAATATCTTCATTTTCAACGACGAGAGAACCCATATGATTGTTTAAACCTTTTGCATAAGGTACACTTTCGATTGCTTCAGTTACTCTCTTTTTCACTTCCGATGGAGGTAGATCAATTGTTATGGGCTTTGGACCTAACCAAGATTTTTTTCCTTTCTTTGGCTGCATAGGTAAATGTACCATTATTTCAAACCCTTGTTGATGTGCCAACATCGCATGCTCTATTGAGTTATCAGCAAATGGCATAACAGCGACAGTAATTGGAATATCACCTTTCAAAAATTCCATCACTCCACCGTCTCCCCCACCAAAATCATCAATAATAATGGCTGACTTGATCTTCTCAGCTTCTCCATTTACATTATGAGTTGTTAACAAGCAAACAACAATAAAAAACGCACAAATAACAGCATTTTTCAAAATCATCCCACCTAATTATGTTAGTCATTTTATTATTCGTCGTTACCCATTTGCTATTCATGGACTTAAATGAACTTAACACATTAAAATGAATGAATTTTTGCTAATGACAGTGTTTGCTTATATAACGTGAAAGCTGTCGGAACTCGGTGTTAACATAATTATTTGTATATATTGTACTTGGTGGTTTTTTTGAATTCATAAACTGCTGTTTTTTTCGTTATAACCGTTAATTAGGCTCGACATGAACATGGATATCATATACCTCATGTTCATTTCTTAAGACATTTTCAACCATCGTTGATATATCATGTGCTTCACGAATATTTAGGTTAGAGTTAACAAGAATAACAATGTCTACTACAGCGTTATTCCCATACCTCCTTCCTCTAATCTCTTTTACCCCTTTTACGCCATATAAACTAAGAACTGTTTCTTTGTAACAGCTTATGAGCTCTTCATCAAAACCGTCTGTTAAATGTAGCGATGCATCTTGAAAAATCCCCCAAGCTGTTCTGCAAATAAGAATTGCAACTATAATTGCAGTGAGAGGATCTAACCACGGCAAATTAAGCTGTGAACCGACTATACCCACAGTTGTACCTATACTTACCCATGCATCGGATAAATTATCTTTAGCTGCAGCGAGGACGGCTTGACTCTTAATTTTCTTCCCTAAATTTCTATTGTATATGTATACAAAATACATGACTACTGCACTAAAAATTCCTGTCCATGCAGAAATCATGTCAGGGGATTGATGTTTGCCACTTACAACTGAGATTACAGCGTCATATAAAACTTGGACACCAACAAACATCATAATAAACGAAGCGACTAGTGAAGCTACTGTTTCTGCTTTCCAATGGCCATATGGATGATTTTTATCAGGTGGTTTTTGAGACAATTTTAGACCTATTAAGACTGCAACAGATGCTATGATATCCGTTGCATTATTTAGTCCGTCTGCGATTAAAGCTTGAGAATTTGCAGTGTTTCCTATAAATAACTTCAATGCTGATAAGCAGATATAAGCAATGATACTTATCACTGCTCCACGTTCACCCATTTTTAGTTCTTGATATTTTTGTTGCTCCATAATAACCCCTCCACTTATCTTACGTAACATCATAACAACTATACATCGTGTGGGTCTAGAGCAACCTTTTTTCCTTAAACTTTACTATTAATAGGCGTCAAAAAATGTTTCGCTTAGTAAAAATTAAGCTCCTTTTTCATTTGGAATTTTATGTCGTACGTACAGTGCAAACATAACAATTGCCAAAAGAAGCAGCAACGATAGAACAACAAAAATATTCCTATAACTTATCTCTGCTATTAATCCTCTATGTTGTTGCATCGTTAATAATATCCCTGTTAATGTTACACCAAAAGCGCCTCCAATGAATTGCGTCAATTGAGCCATTCCCATACCAGATCCTATTTCAGAACTAGGTAAAATCCTCGTTAATTCATTAGAAATACTTGAAGTAAGTGCAGAAAAACCAATACTCATGAACATATATGTTACAAGAATGAAGTATGGAGATATACTAGCTAGGATAGCAAACAAAACAGTCGCAATCATAAGAAACGTTTGTCCGAAAGTGATTAAAGGTATATTACCGAATTTATCTATTAATCGTCCAATAAACTGTGCAGCTACTGCAGATAAAATCGCACCAGGAAAAATGATCATCCCAATTGCAGCAGGCTCCATATTATACACATTTGCTAAAATAAGTGGTAGTAGGAATAAGGAGGCAAAGTGTATTATAAATGCAGAAAAAGCAATGAATAATAGCTTTAAATATTGTCTATTTTTAAGTAATGCAGGTTGAATAAATGGAAGTTCTGTTTTTCCTATATGTCTCCACATAATAAAAATTAACATAATTGTAATTATTAAAATGACATAAGAAAAAGTTGAAAGAAACAATAACAATCCAGTTACACATAAAGCGGTAAGAATTCCACCAATCGTATCAAACTTTACCTTTTTCACTTCTTCTTGAGGTAATAGTTTTAAAAAAATAGGAATAAACAGTAAAACAAGACCTGTGACAGCAAATAGATAATTCCAACCCAAATATTGCGTAATTGCCCCACCTATTACAGGGCCTAACCCAAAACCTAATGAAGCAGCCGATGAAATCAGTGCCATCGCTTTCCCTCTTCTAGAAAGTGGAATGTAACGACTTGCAATTACCATTGCAAGTCCTGGAACTGCCCCCGCACCAGCAGCTTGAAATATACGTGCCACAAGCAAAACTAAAAAGCTCTGAGAAAGAAACCCTAACACTGAAGCAACACCTAATATTATCAAGCCTATAAGTAACAGTCTTGAAATTGGAATATAGTCAGATAGTCGACTAAATGTTAACGTTGCAATAGCAAAAGACACTGAATATGCAGAGACAATCCAGGACGCTGAAGCAGAAGATAAAGATAAATCGTGTAACACACTCGGCAATGCTACATTAAACATCGTTGTATTCATCACAACAAGCCACACAGTAAAACTCCATATAAGGACAATTTTGTTTTCCTGTATCTGTTCATTGTGTGCCTGTTTGCTAGCTGGAACAGAAATTGAAGTCATTTAAACCCACCTTCACTTATTAAATTACTGATAGTTGTCAAAAGAACGAGAGTCATTTTACATCAAGGCTCTTTTGGTAAGCTTTGTTGCAATTGAGATAATTGAGGATAGCAGCAAAAATTTACGCCATTGACTTAATTTTAAATTGAGAACAGATGCCACGAACACTTGATTTTTAAGCATTGATCTCTTAGTGCGAACAGCAACAATCTATACGAAAACAGCCTTCATCAATATTAAATGTTCTATTATTACTATTCGCATGAACGACTTACTATTTCGAATAGATGAAATTTACGTATTCTTACTAATCATAAAGCGAAAAGATGGATTTTGAAAAGAATAATGCTTATAACGTCTGCTGCATTCATTAATCTACAGATCAGCTTCTAACATATCAGGTGATGACCCCATACCACCTAATTGAAAGATCCACCTATAAAGGCGGAGACTATAATTATTAAAACAAGCTTAGCTTAGCCTAGTTTTATGCTCTATTTATTCTTTTGTTTCGCCTGTTTTGTAAGATATTGTGGTTTTCAAATAATAAGGGAAAGAGTTTGTGGGATTTTATGTTAATGGTTAATATATAAAGAAAGTATTTTTTCTCAACTAAAGGATTGAATAGTTTAAGAGATATGCCAGTTTTAGGGTGAGGAATGGTAAAAGTAAGCTATCTTTAAGGGGGAAGAAAAAAGATGGATGTATCTATTCGAAACGCTGATATGAACGACTACGAGTTATTGTTGCCTTTATTTAGGCAAGTTCACAACCTCCACGTGCGTGCAAGACCAGATTTATACATTGACAATCCCAATCCAGTCGAGCAAGAATTCTTTGAACGTCAATTGAATGATGGTAAACAACATATTTTTGTGGCTACTATTGGCAAGGATATAGTTGGTGTTATAGTGACGAAGGAAGAAGAAATAACCGAAAATTCTTTTGTCAGAGCAAGGAAAATATTGGTTATAAACAGTTTATCAGTTGCTGAAACGCACCGGAAGAAAGGCATCGGAAAAAAGCTAACTAAATATGTTTTTAATTTCGGGAAAAGTCTCACAGTTGATAGTATCGAATTGGGAGTATCCGAGAAAAATATATCTGCCATTGAATTTTATAAGTCAATTGGAATGACTACAAAAAGCAGAAGAATGGAACTTAAATTTACCTAACAGCTGCTAACTATAAACGCAAGAAAGGGTATCTACGTAAACACATTTATATCATTCCAACACGTTAACAGTTATTACAACCAGTTAAAATAGCCACACGTGCACTTGTTCTAATAATTATTATATGGGAATTAGACGCTATCCATAATATTTAAGGAAAAAGAATTTTTTATAACATCAACAGTCACACACTCACCTTATACACGAAAAACTGCTGTTTTTTTTCACAATTGACTTTCAACTCTTTTTTCACTATATAGTATGCAATAGACCAAATCATTGAGTAGATTTGGTCTATTGCTTCTTTGTTAAACTTAAATTTATTTTCCTTTGTCTGTTTGGAAAGTTAAGATCACAAATCTATTTTGTGATTTGAATCGAATAATCGACTATTTCCTCCCCGGACCATGTATAAGCTATAATGTAGTACGTACCCATTGGAAGGTGAAAAACATTGTCACGAAGTGGCTCTGCTACAATTTCACCATTCTCATCCTCAACAACAACATTATAATTTCCACCGGAACGATTAAGGTTAATTGTCACTTCTCCATCATTCACCATATCAAAATAGTACCAATCAGTATGATCTCCTGCTTCATAATCAAGAGACCCAACAATACTGCCTTCAATGAAGTTGGCATTAGATTTTCGATTATTTGGCTCAGTTTCAGTTATTAGTACGTCATTATTAACAGTGATGCTCATTATTGTCACACTTGTTTCTCCAAAATCATCGGTAACAGTTAATTGCACATCAAATGAACCTACTTCTTCATAAACATGGGTTGGGTTTGGCACTGAACTCGTATGACCGTCACCAAAATCCCACTCATAAGAAGTTATCGATCCATCTTCATCATATGAATCACTACCATCGAACGCAACTGTTTCATTTACAACAACACTACTAGGTGCATTTATGATAGCTACTGGAGCAATATTTGTACTAGCATTGTCGTGAGATATTGATATTGTATAATCAGCAGATTCTCCAGACCATGTATAAGCGATCACATAATATCTCCCTGTGGATAGCGTCATTGTATTATTTCTTAGAGGCTGGCCAATCCGATTACCATTTTCATCTTCTACTATGGCATTTATTTCTCCACCTGTTTTTGTAACATTTACAACGATATCACCTGCTTCTTCAACATCAAAATAAAACCAGTCTGTATGATCTCCAGTTGCATAATCTAAAGAGCCCTTAATTTCACCTTCAACTTGTATGTTATTCGCAGCTGATTTTCGGTTATTTGGTTCCGTTTCTGTTCCTTCTTCATCAGATCCTTCTACAACTATCGTCTTAGTTGTAAATCCAGTAGCTCCTTCATTATCTGTTACCGATAATGTTACGACAAATGAGCCGGCTTCTTCATATATATGAATAGGATTTTCTTCTGAGCTTATGTTTCCATCTCCAAAATCCCATTCATAATTCACGATAGAACCGTCTTCATCATATGAATCACCACCTGTGAATAAGGTCGGTTCATTAACTACAACACTAGCAGGAGCATTAATCACTGCAATTGGCACACTGTTATTCGTTTCGCCTGCATAAATTCCATGCAAGACTACATCAAACTCAAATTGTCCATTTGAATTGACTCGATGATTTACAAAATAAGCAGTAACAGTTTTATAACCACTCCAAACACCACTATTATCTAGTTCACTTAATGCAGTATTCGTAGCATTATCCATCTCAGCAATATCAACAGCTTCGCCACGAGATGAGCTTTCACTAACGTATGTTCCTTCAAGCGTAAATGTTTCAAAGAAAGTCGATGATTTTGTTGTCACCTCAACATTATCTAAATTCATCAAATTAGTAATATCATTCTGAATTTGTCTTATAGACCTTTCAGGATGCTCGTATAAATACTCATCACCTACTAAAACAGTGCGGTACTCTCCATTCGTGTAATTTTCCCACATTTCATTCATATGTTGCTGGTATGCTGCTTCAACGGCATTGTCTTGAGAAAGATCATCTACATATTGCCTATACAAAGTTGAAGCTCTTTCAAAATCTTCGTTAGCTACAATTTCATTTAAATCATTTAAAATATATAAATAGTCTCCGTCGTTGCCGTTGACCATAAAATCATAGAAGCTGTAAGCATAATCATAATAATCAAAACCATATAAATCATAAGTAGCATTGATCACTTGTTCAACTGTAAACCGAGAGGCTGGGTCACCTATTTCCTCAACCATCACATTTCTACCGTCTACACCAGTTCTAGTAGAACCAGCGAAAAATTCAGCTCCGCCTTCGCCGAACCAAGGTAAATTGTTATTGTTATCGTACAAAGGAGTGTCAGCATAAAAACCTGGTATTAGAAATCTACTCATTAAGTAATGCGTATATTCATGTCGAAACAACTCTTCTAATTCAAACCTACTATCTCCTGCTGCAACACTTCTATCCCATGTGTAGAATAATCCTGCACTTTCTATATATCTACCACCATTTTCAACACTATAATCATTATTTAATAAGCCATTCATAAGTTGGTATTCAAATTTGCTGTTATACACAATTGATAATAAGTTGTCATCAGGATTTCCAGGTCCGTCGGCTGGATTATCGGTTCCAGAAAACCTATGAAACTGTGACTTAACTTCTCTTGCTGCCCAATACATTCTTTTTATTTTGTCCTCTGGTACGTCATCTCCTGCCCAAATTGTAAACTCACCAGCTTCAAACACATATTCATTACCGAAATATCGATCAACAAATGAATCATAAGGAGCTACTCTTGCTACAGTTGTTCCATTTGCATCTATGCCATCATATTGCCAATAAATATGATAAAGAGCTAAATATTCCCTTGCTCCCCATCTATTGTATACTGTATCAAGAGCTTCTGTAATAGCCTCATAGCCATAATATTCATTTGAATGATATCCACCTACGTTAAAATGAAGGATCAGCCACATAGTGTTGTCTAATGCCCATACTAAACGGTAATCTTCTTCCATCTCGTAAATAAAACGAGTTATTTGTTCTATTAAATAATCTAAACCAGCGTTAAACTCCCAACCTGTTGTCCCATAGTTATATTTTGTTTGCCAATCAAGTGAATAAATAAATTCTATATAAGCATCAATTGCTTCATCATAGTCGGCATACAATGTTAAATTAGAAGTAAACTCACGAACAACATCACCAAATTTATAGTACATATCACTATCTGTAACCGCATGATTTAAAAACCAGCTTAATTGGGTGATCAAGTAGTTGCCTTCAGCCGTGTCACTAAAACCAACATTACGATTGTCTAAAACTGCATTGATCGCTGGATTTACTTTCTCTCGATACTCCAAGTCTTCATAAAAGCTTAATTCACTATATTCATCTGATTTATAAAAAGGTCTGTTTGCCATCTCTATAAGATTGATTAAACCTACATCATTTGTTTCTCTCCACTGAGGAGCTTGTTGTACGATTGCATCTAATAATGCTTGATGGCGACTTTCATCAACATAAAAGTCAACAGCATCTGAGCTAAACGTCCAAAAATCCTCTATATCATCGACGCTATTAAGATCATATATTAGGTAGTCTATTAAACTGTCATAGGACAAATTATTTAAATAAGCAAAATCTATAACTGTGCTAGTTGCTGATATAACATTTTTTTCGATGTTATTAGATTTTATTGATCGAACCGTATTATGAACATCATTGTGTTCATACACGCTACTCAAATCTGAAAATGTCAAATCGCTATATCCAGGTGCATGTTGTAACGGCTTTTTTATTTCCTCTCTTCCCTTGACGATAGAAGCATGATCATTATTAATTGAGTTGGCTTGAGTAAGGGAACCTGTCGATAACATAACAGTAAATACAAGGATAATGCTAGTAATTTTGTACATGACCTTTCGTTTTTTTGACAACATAATTCCTCCTTTTTGTATAGTTATTCTTTTTTCTTAATTTTCTGTTTTTTTAAAATGCAACATATTTACTTAATAAGTGTAAACATACCGTAATCAATTCCTAGGACTAGGACTTGGAATCAATCACATGAATACGTCGTAACTCCTCCCCCCAATCAACAAAAAATATAAAACCGAACAACACCTCTTTTCTAATATTTAGACAACAATACCGATGATTGTTCGCCTTGTTAATATAAAATTGCAATTGATATACCAAAACTATCGCAACAACTAAAAATTACTACATTTGAACTACATAAAAAAAAGGAAATAAAATGTCATTATTTCCAATGAGACTTATGTATGATATTTAATTATGTACTTGAAAGAAGTTAAATATGATGTGTAAATTTTTATACATTGTTATGTATAAAAACATATACATGACTGACGTATGATAGAATATAACCTTAAGTCAACATTCAGCTATTAATAAGATTGAATGAAAAATATCAAATAGCATGCTTCTTAGAATGACACAATAAAAAAAAGAGTAACTAGTACTCCATATATGATCCAATACTATACATATTAGCTTCAAAACATTTATCAAATGACACCTAGTTGCCAATTTTAGTTTTTTATATGGCTCTTTTTTTAAACTTCACTTACAATTGAGAAAACTGATGTCAATTATTTAACTTTTTTAGCCTAATTAAAGATACCTCGACCTAATTGCGTTTAATTCTTATAATGAAAAGCGACATAATGTCTTCATTCCTACAATAGATGCGAAACAATTCATTATAACACCTTAAGTATACAATGTCCTTACTTCAAACTAACTTTTGTTTTGTGTTAAATTATCTGATCATATAATGAAATATTACCCCTTAGGCAAAACAATTTTTCTAGATTTGATGAACTCTTCCGTTACAAATGAATATAAGAAGTGGTAGTACCAAAAAAAGATTCTCTATATGTAGTCTCCTCTGCATATAGAGATTGAGAAAAATAGCTACTAAGCTCATTATGATAAGATAATAATATATAAAGTAAGTCGCCTCGAATGCCACATGCATATCATATAACGATCCAAATCGTTCTCATTTTAAATGTCAATTACTAATATTAAAACCCCAATAACGATTGAAAATTGGAAACACCCATTTATCTTACTAATAGATCTTGATGGAAAACGAACCTATGTCTCTCATTTTCATAAAAGGACTGTTTCAGTAATAATGTAAAACATATACAGTTATTGCTACTATAACTTGATTTCTCTCTAGCTAGTAACTTAGTTTACGGTCATATAAAGCTTCATCACACAATCAACATAACCCTATGTATGCAAGGTTAAGAGTTTATAACTCTTGCAATCTTGTATAATTATACTTAATGAAAATGGCTATTATTTATACTTTTCTTTTATAGTAGACAATAACACTTCCTTGAATAATGCATGTAACAAGAATTACTACCCACAAACTATCACGGTAGATTTCGAGTGATAAAGGCTGAATATATTTATGAAATAATTCAATTATTAACCAGCCTATTAAAAATATTGGAAATGATCTCTTATACGATATATTAGAAATATGTATTCCTCTTTCGTCTTTTCCTTCTTCTCCCCATATAAACTTTAAAGAAATATACAAGAAAATAATAAATAATGGAGTTAACAAAAATCCAACTTCTAACACGATTCCTCTCCCTTTCGATTATATTGAAAAACTTCATTTATATCTTTATTAAATAACAATGAAATTTCGTAAGCTAATTTTAACGAGGGATTATAACGGTTATTTTCAATCGAAATAATGGTTTGTCGACTTACTCCTAGTTTATTAGCAACCTCCTTTTGTGACCATTTCTTTTCTGCTCGTAGGATAGATAGACGGTTTTCGAGATAACCTGTTTCCTTTAATACCAAATTAATCACTCCGTATACGAATTACTCAGCTTAAGAGTAATATATTTTTTACTTTAGGTCAAGAATACTTTACTTTTTGGTATATATTTGTATGAAATAGAAATACATAAATCACTATTCGTAAACTTTGTTGCTTCTTTCACTTACATTAAGAGTAACTGATGTTGTTAAGGGTCTTAGAAAGGACTAGTTACCCCAAACATTAGTTATATTCAGGTATAGCTCAATTATAAAAAAAACAATTAATGCTATAAAAACCTTTCATGCTGACAACATGATCATCTAAAACATAATTTATAAAAAATGACGAAGAGTTATATAAATAAGGAATCTCAATTATATCGTTGCAAAAAATGAGGGAAGGTAGGTTCGAGGCGCCAATTTATTGGGGTCTTTTTATTAGGCTGTTTTCGCATTGATTGTTGCTTTTCGTTCAAAGATATTAGCACGTATATATCTAGCCTTCGTTGCATCTTTTCTACTTATACAATCATAAAAATCGTAATATAGTCCATTTTTAATTAAAATACAAACAAAGTTTACAAAAAGAGCCCTTTATTAATAATCATAGAACAGCTTGTATCGGTCAACGCGTTAGACGTCGTATCTGTCAACAATACAGATATTGTTCAAGTAAAAAAACCAAATAAAAAATAGATAAAGTAATATTCTTTACCTTATCTATTAAAAAATTTACAGATAATTATATTATCGGGATAATGAAGATTCAACACAATCATGCTTTTAAACATAAGTATTGAATTTAACTTTCCCTTTTATCACTTCATGTTTATGTTGATTGAATGCCACCACTCCAAAATGCAAATTATTGTTCTCACGATCCATTAATGTTGCCTTTAATGTAATTATATCGTTTATGAAAACCATACTTTTAAAGCGAATTGAATAGTCTTGAATATAACCATCTAGCAAAAAAGGGCTAAATAACTTAGATAAATTCCCCATCGTCCACATCCCATGAGCAATAATCCCTGGTAAACCTGCTTTTTGAGCTTCTTCATCAATCGTATGAATTGGATTGTAGTCACCTGAAGCACCAGCATATTTAATTAAATTTAAACGAGAAACAGGTGGTAATTCGACATCACTCAGTGCATCCCCCACCTTAAGTTCCATCAATTCTATCACCTGTTCATCTCCTTTCGTAAGGCAGCATTAAAAACAATCGTTGACTTAGCAGTAAATACAATGTTACCGCTTACATCTTCTCCGTAGCTTTTGAGCACTAAGAAGCCCAGCTCTCCACTATTGCTCGATTTATCATAAGAATCCTCTACTTCCTGATAACAAAGTATCTCTTCATTAACAAGTAGTGGCCTTTCATAATGATACAATTCTTCTCCGTGGATCAGCCCTTTCTTAGGGAGCTGCAAACCTTCAATTACACCATAATTTAATACTCTTGGAAACGTTACTGGTGCAATATTAGTTTTGTATCGAGATTCCGTCCCTACTTTCTCATCTACAAAAATAGGATGAGGATCACCAATTGCCTCAGCAAATTTTTTGACAGCTCCTCTTTCAATGGTGTTTCTATGTTTTTTAGAACGCTTGCCGATTAATTTTCTAAACAAACTATAACACCCCACAATGACTCGTTAATTTTTTGGGCCTCCAGCGACGTAGATGACTTGGCCATTTACAAATGATGATTTTTCATCTGCAAAAAATGTTACAGCATTCGCAATATCACTCGGCTTACCAGTCCTTCCAACAGGGATCGTTGCTATACTAGCCTGTATTAAATCTTCAAACGATATACCAATCCTTCTAGCTGTTTCTTTGGTCATTTCCGTTTCTATGAATCCTGGTGCAACTACATTTGCAGTAACTCCATATTTACCCAATTCAATAGCTAGTGTTTTCGTAAATCCTTGTAAACCAGCCTTGGCAGCTGCATAATTTACTTGCCCACGATTTCCTAGTGCAGAAGTTGAAGATATATTAATAATTCGCCCATAATTATTTTTCACCATATGTTTTTGAGCAGCACGAGTGACATTAAATGATCCTTTTAAATGAACATCCATAACGGTCTGCCAATCATCATCAGTCATTTTAAATAATAAATTGTCACGAATAACGCCTGCGTTGTTTACAAGTATATCTATCGATCCATATTTGTTATATACTTCATCAATCGTTGCATTTACGGCAATAGGATCAACAACATTAACGACTTTTGAAAAAACTTCGAATCCTTTTTCCTGAAATTGCTGAGAAGCTTCATATAATGCTTCTTCATTTATATCAAAAATAGCTACTTTTGCACCTTCCGCAGCAAATTGTTCAACAATGCTTTTTCCTATTCCTCTACTTCCACCTGTGACAATTGCTACTTGATTATGAAACCTTCCTGACATGAGTTATATCTCCTTCCCAAAAAATCTTCTTAACCGAATTGTCCTACTTTTACATGGCCTTTTAATAGATTTCTAGAAATGATTAAGCGCTGTATTTCATCTGTTCCATCAAAAATCCTCCAGAGCCGTGCCTCACGGTACCACCTTTCTATTGGGAGCTCCTTCGTATATCCCATACCACCATGAATTTGCAGCACACGATCAACTACTCTATTCCCCATATTTGCTCCGTATAGTTTTGCGATAGACGCTGCATGACGATTGTCTTCACCTTGGTCCAGTGTAAATGCTGCATTTAGCACAAGCCAGCGTGCAGCTTCAATTTCAACAGCACAATCGGCAATTTGCCATTGAATAGCTTGTCTTGTAGCAATCGGTTTCCCAAATGTCTCCCTCTCTTTAGCATAATCAATAGCCATCTGAAGCAGTCTTTCAGAAGCACCTACTGCACGTGCCCCAACTATCCATCTTGCAAAGCCTATCCACTCCAAGCCTAACTTATAGCCTCCATTAATCTCTCCAAGGATATTCTCTTCTGGTACACGTACATTTTCAAAAACTAAACTTGCAGGGCCACCTTCTCCCATCGTTAAAATTTCTTCTGATCTCCAGCCCATGTCTCTGTCAACAATAAAACACGTCACCCCATCTCTTCCTGTTGCTTGATGCATTTCTTTGTCAGTAATAGCAATAACCATAACAAAATCAGCATCATTACCACCTGTAATAAACGTCTTTTCTCCATTTAAAACCCATTCATTTCCTTCTTTAACCGCTGTCATTTTTATGTTTCTCGTATCTGAGCCTGCACTTGGTTCTGTTATGGCAAAACACGATTTTTTCTCCCCATCAATAGTAGGAATTAAATACTTTTTCTTTTGTTCCTCATTTGCGTAATATAGAATGATGTCCGCAGAGCCACCAAACATGAAAGGTACAAAAGTTTTTGACACTTCCATAAGAACAATTGCTAACATCATCTGCCCTAGGTCTGCTCCTCCATATTCCTTTGGCGTACTTATACCCCAAAAACCAGCTTCTTTCGCCTTTAATTGAAGCTCTTTCAATTTACTAGCAGGAAGACCTGGCTTACCTGCACGTTCATTTCTGAGAACGTCGTTTTCAAGAGGAATTAATTCTTTTTCAACAAATTTTCTAATAGTTTTTTGAACCATCTTCTGCTCATCGGTTAATCTTAAATTCATAAAATCAACTCCATATTATATTTTTTGAATTTTCCGAATTAATAAGCTATAGTACCCCGTTTAAATAGTGTAATATATTTTTTCGTTTACATGAAAATAATCATTCATATTCTATATTTTTGCGAGAGAAGTAGAGAGCGTTAATGCACAGTTTATTAAGAGGCAGCCTCCTTTCACTTATTAACAGGCTCTTTGCGTCATATTTGTTGTTAAGTATCTAAATAGGCATAGCAACAATTGTATTAATTTAGCAAGTTGACATCAATTTTAAAATTTAAAATAGCAAAGATACCACGAACGATCATTATAAGTTTTACATCCTTTGGTATGAAGGAAAATATCATGCGTAGGTAGCCTATTAAAAAGTACTATAATAATGGATTCTATATTTTTGACTTTACACCTTTAAAAAAGTTGTTACTATTTTGACATACCCTACTATATAATTATATTTTCTCTATTAAAAAAACATTACCTTAATCGTTAATAATTTCACATTAAGGTAATGTAGACGCTACTGAGTATGCTTAAATTGTCGTAAAGGTAATTTTGTAAGTTTTTCTTTCCATTTTTACTGTAACAATTAAGTTTTCTAAAAATTGTTTAATGTTAGAGTACGCCAGATAATCATCCGCTGTTGTAACACTAAAAAAAGATTGTTTTACATTAGTTTGGCCCATAGGTTCAATGGTTGTCTCAGCTAATACTTTACGGCAAGCATTCAACTTACCAGTGCCACCACATGTTTCGCAAAATTGTATCGTACCTTTACAACCACACGGAACAACTTTTATCCTTTCAATCGCCATATTGATTCTCTCCTATCACAATTTAATTACTAGCTCTATCCATCATTTTAATTAACCAAGCATGTTAAATATCTTGCTTCCGACGCCAGTCATTTTGTTGCATTTACAAATGTTTTACTTATTTCCAACATGCTTCTTATCAATGCGTTTCTCGATTTTGGCAATAGTATCCTTGTCTTTAAGAAGTTCTTCTTTGTTTTGTCTAATTAGTTGTGCTAACGGCATTTTTACTTTTTTCAATACATTCACTCACCTTTCAATTAGTTTTTCTTATTAAAGGTCAATATAATATTTTTTTAAACGATTATGATACTGTAGAAAATTATCGTGTTATGTCATGTATAGTAGATCAATATTTTTACATTTCTTCACTCCACTTTTGTACTACCTATCAAAAAAAACCTTTACCAGAGTGGTAAAGGTTTTTCTACATATAAAGACCTTTACCGCTAGATAAAGGTCTTGCTAACAACGTTATGTCGCCAACAAAGCCGAGAGTATCAAACTCCGTAATGACGACTTTGCTGTAAAAGCTACTCCCCTTTAGGAGAAACATTAAGTTAATTTACCTATATCATAAAATAAACGATATGTCTTTGTCAATTAGTATTTTCATATTTTATGTGACAGCATATGTGATGTGGGCTTATTTTCTATTAACAAATTATTCACTACCTCATACGAAAGTTGTAGTAATACTCAACCATCTGCCTAATGCTCTGTTTAATAAAGTTTATTACAATAAACTCAACAACAAATTATATAAAGATTTTTTTAAAAAAACAAAGGAGAGATTAAAAATGAAGATTATTGAGTTATCTATGAAAACATATAACTTAGAAAAAATGAAGCAATTTTATACAGATGTTCTGCAAATGACATTAATTGAAGAAAACGACAGGATGTTTTCTGTAATGGCTGGAAAGACCCGGCTAAACTTTGAACATGATTCACAACTTCCATTCTATCATCTTTGTTTTCGTACAAACGATCTATATTTCGAACATATATATAAAACGTTGTCAAAGAGGGATGTGTTATTACCAGATGAGTCAGGAGAAACCTCTTTATTTTGGGAAGGACAACAAGCATATTTTTATGATCCTGATGGGAATATTTTAGAAGTGCTTGTGAGACCGTTTAATGATAATGAAGAGGAACCATTCGGCTGGTTTGACGTTGGAGAAATCGGCATGCCTTCCAGTTCAGTCAGACAAATGCAAGAAGTTTTGATCCCTCATATTATCGACAAAATGTATGGAATTGGTGATAATTTTGCATTTTACGGTGATGAATTTGGTGTTTTTGTTTTAGTGAATGAAGGAAGACATTGGTATCCAACTGAACGCCCAGCAACGATCCATCCACTAGATATTACTATACACGGTGAGAGGTTTCTTCATTTCAAACATTCAAACCTCCCTTATACAATCACAGTTAAACCTAATTAATTATTGAAAACAGTTGGTTAATTTAGCATTGTTGTCCCAAATCCTTCACCTAACCGAGCTGTGTTTGATTTAACCTTATTACAAGACCACTCTGTAAAGATGGTAAAATGCATATTTGCTATAGCAGGTTGGACTAACATATATAACGTAACTAAAATAGACTGAGGCCTATGTAAATTGTACATTTTCCAACAATTATGATATTCTAATCATAGACAAGCAGTAACTGCATACAATAAGAAAGACCGCAAGTGTCGCAAGCACTCACGGTCTGTACAATAGACGATTCTCTAGAGAGTCGGCTTTAATAGTCTAAATAGACCACCAACCGCTCTGGCTAAAGCGTTAAGGGTGGTCTATTTGTTGTCATCTTTGTTGAACGACAGTACTGAAATAATCAGCCCGCAAAATGCAATTGCCAACATCAATGCTTCAAATACCGTCATACGCCTCACCCCCTTTCATGGGGAATGAAGCCGACCACCCTTAGAAATTCGCTATTGTATTCCAATTATACCATAGTTGCCCATATTATTGTAAGTTGGTCCCACCTTGCATGTTTATGTATAATCTCAAAAGCATCTAGAACTAATTGCCTTACTAATCAATGAGTCAAAAAAATGATTTATTTGACCTATCACATTAATACAAGCTTAAAATTACATGCTTACACAACATAGAGTACACCCTTTATTAGCACTCTCCCCTCTCTGGTTGGTACATTACTCCTTTCGTGAACGTACGGGCGGCGGACTACTAATTACTGGGTGTGCACTCTTTGTTCGCATCTATTTCTGGTTGGTTGACATTTAGGTTTCCAATTCCAATATTAATAATGTTTGTTCTTCTCACTACTATTAACAACAGTAATGGAAAAAAGAAAAATCCCGCTAACACTAAAAAATCTGTTCTATGATACTTCATGTCATCTCTCCCTATTGAGTTTACTGTCAAAAAGCTTTTTTCTACTAATTTTTAACTTTTTCAATCTGCTATAAGCCATAACTTAACTGAATTAAACTAGCTTCAACACATAAAATCAAGCTATCTCCACTCAATTTGAGTCAGCCTACCAGAACTGATAAGTTGACCCATTCTTTGTATTGCAACTCCAAGGTTCTTGATAGCTTAAAACGTTGTTAGTACTTCCTCTATGATGAACTTTTTTTACTTCTCCTCTTGAGCTTTAATGGTACTTTATATAATTCAGCTCCTGAAGGTTATTGATGTAATAAATCTCCAATAAGAATGTAACGAATAGTTGTTGTAGTTTAGATTCCTTAAAATATTCCAACTGCACTTACATCTGATATACATGATAGTCGATCGGACAGTAGTAACCTAATTTCTCACTTTGATCTGTAAAGATGATCCGTTGTCCATAATGCAGCATAGAAAAATTGTGTATCTCAGTTATTTTATCCTATGGCAAATCCTCTTTTATATACTTCATTTCTTCAACTGCTTGTTTCTTCATTATAAAAGACATCACCTTTCATTATTGGATATACAATCCCAATTCGACAAGAAAGGTGATTTTCCTACTATTTATATTAGAAGATTTATATACAACAAATATGTAAGAAATTCGGGAAATAAAGAAATGGCATAACTCTTATTAAGTTAATTAGATTTGTATACCATATTATTCCACATACAAACATCGTCAAAGAAAGAGCCCACCCATAAAGGAGTGAGCACAATATCGTTGTATTAATTCTTCAGCTAAATAGAGACATGACTTTCTGATTCAGGAATTGGTGTATCATTTTGTCGGATGCCAAGGATGACAAATTCAACAGACTCACCAGATTGTAACATTACCTGTGTAGAAAAGGACAATCGTTATCATCATCATCATTGAGATTGATGAACATGTCTCCACTTGCTGGATTTCTTTCTATTGCAGCACCACCAAATACTCTTGGCATTATAGTTTATGATGTCACCAACTGCTGCAACTCTATGGGGTCATTATTTGATAAGAAAGTGTAATTCCCGCCATCTAGTTTGAATTACAGATAAATTGAAAAACTGAAATCGTGGAGCATCTATAACACTTGTTATTATAACGTCATAAGTTGTAGAAAATTCTTCCACATTAAAACTAGTACACTGCTTAACAGTGTTAACTAACATAGTTATCCCTGGTGGACCATGTCTTCCCTGTGATCCTTGTTTCCCTGGTGGCCCTTATGGCCCTTAAAGTGGTGGTGGAACTACTCTATATTTACAATCTTTTTCTTTTCTATCATTATTTTTACTATATTGTATAGTTATTTGCTATAACAGGTTGGACTAATCATCTATAATGTGTCAATAATGTACGATTGTCTATGTTATCCACTAGTTCCTCTTGCTTCTATTTTGCAACCTAGATTTAAACATCATATTCACAGTTCTTCAAAAAAATCATACATGCAAAAGACACTCTGGTAATTGGAGAGTACCCGTGTGTTACTTATGTGTACCTGATTATCGTTAGATATGGTCTAAAATAAGTTGGTGTTAAATTAGGAACTTCATTGATAAGGTCGGATACCTGTATAGTAATAGGTTCTCCCATCATCCCGTTATAAAGAAAAGTTTTAGATATTGGTATACCTAGATCAGAGGCGTTGTCAGGTGTATTGTCTATAATTGTACTAGATTCATCAAACAAGCTTGTTCCATTATAGATTTTAAATCCAAGTAGTTGCCCATCTCTCCCAATATCAGAATTACCGCCTTCTACTAGACAAATCATACCGTATGTGATTTGATAAAAGCCATTAGCAGGAAGAATGATTGCGTTGGGATTATTAGCATCATTATTTATAAAGCCACCCGTACATGGTTGATTTGAATCAGTAAGCAGCACTGTTTGTGTTATATTATTTACTGAAATAGGCGTAGCGGATGTGTTAAAAAGACCGCAAATACCTAGTGCACTACCAGGTGTTCCTGGATTACCCATTGGTCCTTGTGGTCCTTGTTTCCCTGGTGGTCCTTGAGGACCTTGAGGTGGTGGTGGAACTATTCTACATGCACAATTTTTATCATTCATTAGAAATTTTCACCTTCTAAAATTGTATTTATTTTATATGTATGGATTTTTGCTGTAGAAGGCTGGGCTATCATAATAACGTGACAAAAATGTACTTAAGTCTATGTTAATACTCCATATTTTCCAATAACAACTATAAAATATACCAGCCTTGAATAATGTTAATAACATCAATCAAACTTTGCTATATTTATTTTGGGAGGGATATTGATGCGTCTTATTTATAGTATTTTAAGGGAAATACATCAATCAAATTTACCTAAGGCACAAGATTACAATATGAAGTATTATGAATTTAGAAAAGTAATCCACTACATTAAAGAGCATAATTACATAAAGGGCGAAATTATTACTTTTACCGATATATTTTTAGGTGGAGCAAAACTTACTGAGGAAGGATTAGATTTTTTAGCTAATAATAAACGTTATGAAGATGAATACCCTTCAAAAAAGGATATCCCTTTTTGGGTTAGGAAAGAATAGAGAAAGTATAGGAAGATTCCTAGGTTGTACATTTTCCAACAAATATGATATTCTAATCATAGACTAGCAGTAACTGCATACAATAAGAAAGACCGCAAGTGCTCGCAACACTCACGGTCCTACAATAGACGATTCTTCAGAGGATCGGCTGATATATCTAAAAAGATAGACCGCAACCCTATTCCGTTAAGGGCGGTCTATTTTTTATGTTGAAATGAAAGAATCGCTACGACTAATGTTGCAAAAGCAATCATGAGCATTATCCCTTCAAATGTAGTCAACATAGGCATCACCTCCCTTCGCAAGGAGTATGAAGCCGACCACCCTTTAGCTACCGAACTATTGTATTCCAATTATACCATAGTTACCCATATTATCGTATGTTGGTCTCATCTAGCTTGTCTATTTAACATAATAAAAGTTCCAATTATTCATCTGAACAACTGAAACTAATGGACTCAACAATTATTGTGCTTTCAAGGTTTATTATCTCCTTTAGCTGTATATATTACTCCATATTAGACGACTTATGCGTAGCACGGTTCTGAAATAACGTGATTTATAAATAGAATTATTAAGTTGGAAAATATCGGAAAAGCGGTCACAACCATCAAAGTTATTAGACGACTGTTAACAGAATTAGTAAAAATATGCCTAAGCATGTTTACATGTTCGTTTAAGCTTGCATATAATAATGTAATTTTATTATGGGAAGGAGGACGTGATGTATAAGCTAATGTTGATGTTGTTCAGTATTTATTTTTTTCTTTCCTCGGCATTTGTCTATGGGCAAATGTTAATAAATGATTCTATCATATTTATAGCCCACCGGGGAGCATCCGCTTATGCACCAGAAAATACTTTTGCAGCATTCGATAAGGCAGTTAAAATGGATGCTGATTATATAGAAGTTGATGTACAAATGACAAAAGACTCGCATTTAGTCATTATTCACGATCTAACGGTTGACAGAACGACGAATGGAACTGGTTATGTAAAAAACTTAACACTAATAGAATTACAGCAGTTGGATGCAGGTAGTTGGTTTCATACAAAATATGCAAATGAACAAATACCTACATTATCAGATGTTATAGAACAATATAGCCGACATATTGGCATTATGATTGAAATTAAAAACCCTTCACATTATCCAGGTATAGAAGAAAAAATAGTGCAAGTACTTCAAAAATACCAAAGCGAACAAAACTTGCTGCAGCATATTAAAGTACAATCATTTAACGAAGCCTCTATGGTGAAATTCCATTCACTGCTCCCTTCAATTTCTTCCGGAATCATTATTGATAAATCAACCTCACCTTATCAAATCCTACAATATTCAGGTATATTTGATTTCATATCAGTTCATAAGTATTTTGTAACAGACGTACTAATAAAAACAGCCCATTCTATTGATGTCAGCATTTTTGCTTGGACGATTGATCGTTCTGAAACTGCAAACAGGCTTGCTATAAACGAACCTATTGACGGAATCATAAGTAATAAACTAATGACTAAGAATGATATGACTAATAAGCAATTAATACTATACGAAAATTTTTGTGTTATGCCATCAGGGAACTTAAATGAACAGCTTATTTCACAAGAAGAAAAGTCAAAAGGTTGAGCTTTCAGTCAACCTCTTGACTTTCTTATCATTTTATTTAGCAATATCTCTCGATTAGTTCTTTCATTTTTTGTGTAAGATAATCCATATCATTAGTTGTAACTGTAAAACGGATGATGGATTCGTCCATTTCCAACGCTTCTGCTAAAAAGCCACCCAGACCTCTCGCTCGACGGTCTACTTCCATAAGTACTTCAACACTGTCATGTGATTGAGGGAAGAATACTAACTCCAACTCATCTAACTTACCTCTAAATGGTCCACTCGTAGGAAAAAACTCAAACTCTTGAATAAATGGCAAACGCCCTTTCATACTATACGGAGCTTGTTCACTTTCAACTTCACGCAGACGAAAACCAAGTTCGTTAATTGAGTTAAAAATAGCAGTTGTTAAAGGCATCGGCTCTACTAAAATGTAATCCTTGTCACTAGGATCAACAGCATTTTTAATGTCTAATCCTGTTTGAATCCATACTTTTGTTTTACCCATTGTAACAGGAGTGTCAATAGGTAGCTCAAATGAGAAGGGGATTTCTTTTGCTTCCCCAGCCTTTATTGTAAAAGGTTCATTAATTTTAAACTTTCCAATATCAACTTGTCTATTAACCTTTGTATCATTAACTTCTTTAATATAAGTTGTTTTGACAGACAAATAGATTGAATCGATGTCCTGATCAACATTACCACCAGTTAGTTCAACAATACCTTTTACTTCTTCACCAGCTACTAATCGGTCATTATACAGCTTTGTATCAACTGTTGTCGAACCAATTCCAATACTTGCAAACATTTTATTAAAAAATGACATATTCATATCCTCCCATTTTCGCAAATATATTGACTAATCCTATTATACTATAAACACCATGTTCAAATAGGAAGTATTTTCAATAATTTTTTGCAGTCTTAGTCGGTATCAAATTCCTCGTCAATGATGTTCTTCTTCAGTAAATATTCAAAAGTGATATCTGCTATATCTAAGAGATCTTCTGCGTGTGGAATATGTCCTCTCTTTAGTAATTCATTAAAGAAAAACTCAGCAATTTCTTCTGTATCAATCACTACATTGATTTCACTCATTACATTTACCGCCTCCTTTTTTACAGGTTTATGTGTGAAATTTTTACGATATACCAAAAGATTCAAATCATGACACGAACACTATTTTTTGCAAAGGGTTTATTCGCATTATTTGTTACTTTTTAAAATTGGATGTTTCCTACTAAAAAACCTTGGCAGCTTTCTTCTAACGATAACTGTTGATTAAAACAACATCCTTATCTTCTATTTAGGGACTATAGGAAAAAAGCTTATGAAAAGAGCGTTATAAGTGGGGCTAAATACGAATATGACTAACGTTCGGGGCATTTTTTTCTCTAAACACTATAAGAATCATATCATACACATCAGTTATTCAAATGTTGGTGGAAAAGTTAATGAAAAGAATCTTTGTAAAACATGTATATTATGTAATGACATTACATATCGTGTAATAAAAGTTAAGTTTTTTAGGAGGGCTATGTATGTATGCAAAGCAAGTAACTTATGTAAAGCCTCATGCGGAAAGTGAGGAGATAAATGTTGTAAGTGGACAAGCTTTTGACAGTTTATTAGAAAAGGTTACTAATGGGATGTTTGCATGCATCAAATATGTTGGTTTGCCTTACTTGATCTACATCTTAATTAAATTTTTTCAATTATAAAATTATTATCTACTTAAATAAAGTGATAGTTTTTCTAAATGATAGAAAATAATATCCATTATTTTTTTATATTCCTCATCCTGAAATGTTTCATATAGGCGTTTGTAGTCGTTATAAATATCTAAATAGTAGTCAATCAGTTGTAAATATTTTTTTTTAATATACGTACGACTTTGATCAGATTCTTCTACATAAGAAGGTGAAAAATGATCTAATTCCTTATGTTTTAAATATTTTAACGTTACATGTTTTTTTGTTAATACCTCACTACTATCTTTATCAGATAATAAAACTAGCTCTTCTTCACTGACTTCAAGCCACTCCCCCTCATTAATGCTTACGAGTTCATAAATAATATCAACAGCAACCTCAGCTTGATAATGCCATATTTCTGTTCTAATTCCTATTACTTTGAATAAGGTGTTTCCATATTCTAACACCTTCACAATATCACCAAAATAAAATTTATAATCGATTTCCATTTTTTCAATTTCAACATTATTTTCATAATCAGCTAATAACTGAATCGCATTTTGGACATATAACTGATCACTGTAATTTACTTCATATAAAATTAACCCATCTATCATGGTGACATTTGTAATCATCCCAACAGTACCATATTTGGAAATGACAACTACATCACCGACTTTAAATTGTGGTTTTTTTTCATTCTTCAAATGTATTAACCCCCTTGCTGTAAGCTACATTCTAATACATTATTATATGCAGCTAGATCAGAAGAGGGATAAATCAATTTAACTTCATGACAGGATATTTTAACGTTATATTTCTAATGTTCCTCATGAGCTCTATATAGCTCCCAAGCTGTATCAAATATTGACATACTGGCTAAGTACGAACCATTCATTTCTAAATACGTGCTAATTTCATTATAATCAAAAGAATTTTTAGGAAAGCCATGATCTTGGTAAGCATTGTTTGCAAAGCCCCCGATATCAGTCTTTGCTTTAGGTTCCCTATATGTCATAAGATAATGATAAAATGATTTCAAAGCTACTACCTCTCAATCTCATATACATGATATTAATTGTGTTCATTGTGTTTATATTAACTTTTTATATAACTATGGGTCAATTATTTTACTTGTCTCGTGGTACTTTGTTTTACTAACATGCAGTGGGCTTTTATCATGATCTAAGAGGAACACAAACTTTTCTAACAGAGTTCTGCAATCCCTTCGTAGCTGAATTTTCATAAACCTAGTATCAGAAAGAAATCAAAAAATAAACACGAACAACTAGATAACTATTTTTTACAGTAATTATTTTTCCCCCAGCTCCAACGTGCAACATAGGAGCTACTATTACCTCAATTAGATCATACATATGTTGTACTCACACGCAAGTGTCTACATCAAAAGTCGTATATAAATTACTTCATCTTATTGATGTAATTATTGTAAAAGTAGTACAAGATTGAAGGAGTATACAGTCCTTGGTAAATTTTTTTAAATCTGTAATGAGGTGATAGGATGTTAATTAAATGGATCGTTTGTAATGTGCCATTACATAAGAGAAGACAGTTTTCAATTGCACAAGAACATTGGAGATCACTCCAAAATATAGATGGTTTTCTAGGCCAAATTGGAGGATGGGATATAAATACACCTACTAAAGCATGTATTATCGCTTTTTGGAAGGATCATTCCTCATATAAGTTATTCATGAAGAATAAGCATGATGAAATCATAGAAGGTAATGATCAAATGAACGAATATGATAGTACTAAAGTTGAAATTTTTGAAAACAATTTAAAAGTAATGAATTTTAATATAAGTGAGGTTATACAAAAAGCAACATTTTTAAACGTCGAAAAAGGCACCTGTACAAAAGAGTGGCAAAACGATTTTGAAAAGAGTCAAAATTCATTATGTGATACAAAAATGAATGAAAATAAAGATATGCTAGGATGGATGTTTAGTAATAATCAGCGTTCATACTTAATAGCTTCATTATGGAACAATATAGAAGTCGATCATACATATACAAAACAATCATTAACCAAAGTAAATGAACAATTAACAATAAGGAAAAATTCACGCCAAATGAAAGAAAATTTAGTACAGTTGGATAGAAGTTGGTTAGTAAGTTGTAATATATAAGCACACATAAAAAACAAGGACGTCATGTTAATGAAAACTTATATTATATATTGTTAACGGGATACATAACATCATAGAATTGTATCCCAACTTATAATATAAGTTTTTAATCATTATACAGATCCAAATTACATAATGCTAACGTCTATGGAATTGAATGTACTATTTTTTGTTAGAAAGAGTATCATCATTTATTTTAAGTAGCTAACTTTTTTACATACCTCTACTAAAAAAACGTTTATATTTTTTAAAAGCTTTATATGGTGGAAGATTGACCGTTTCATCAGGTTAGTAGCATACCCTATCATGATACGGCATCTCTAACATTTGCCATTTAAAATCTTCTTCTGTACATTTTATAAAAAAATCATATCCTTCATCATCAGAAGGAAATAGAGTTAATCTTGCCTCTTCGTAATTTAACGCAGTATCAATGGCATCTCGTAGCTCGGTTAAAGCAGCACGATTAGCAATTAAAAACGCATTTCCATGCCACGATTGCTGCCCATATATATGACACGTAGGCATAGATTCATCCTCCTCATAAAAAAGATTGTTATATACTTTTTCAAGCTGATGTAGAATTTCTTTTGGTTTAGTAACATCTAGATAGGTGTCCATGCCCCATTCCGAATCCCTTTGTCCACCACCCCAAAACTGTGAGATAAACTCATCATAAAGAGCATTATTTTGAACAAATAAATACCTTTCTGACCTATCATCTAAATCTCCGATGAAATAATAGCAGTGAATTTGCATTTCTTCTTTTTTATACAAATAATGATATAAGGTTTCTGCTATTTTTTCTGTTTTACATATTTTAAATTTAAATTTTTTCGCCCTTTTCGGCTTTAGTAAACCATTGACAAAGGGTGTCTTTGGAATATAGATGGCTGTAAACAAATCAGTATTTGACACGACTAAAAACACCTCTGTTAAATTTATTGTCTCATCCTACTTTGTCTTTATTATTATGATGACCATGCTTGTAAGATTATTGCAAATAATCATGAAGGTTTACGCCCGCATTATGAAAAATTTTATGAGTAGATATTTAATTATGGTCGTGAACTAATAGACCAGTTGTTAAAATAAGGAATTGTCAATATATTTAAAACTCTTATTCTTTGATTTTATACCACTTTTCTGTCAAGAACTCATCAGGAATCCTCTGTTCTGTTGGGTCATCAAATACTAATTTATAAAGTGTTTCAAACCATAAATCCCTTTTCGATTCCGGAAGTTTGTTCCCACACCATGGACAGTAATAAATTGTTAAAACAGAGGTACCTCCATCATGAATGATTAACCCATACTCATCTAAGTTCTCTGTATAGTGTATTAGACTATCGGGACAATCAAAAATATTAGGATGTTGTTTACATTTGAAATTAACGTAGTGTGTCATTGTTTCACAGCAATGTTGCTCCATTCTTATGCCTCCAAACTATAAGTAATACAATCCATTTTAAGTGATCAAATATTATTTAAATTTAAGGTACTAATAAAACAATTAGTGCAATTGATACAACTAGACTAAATAATACTGATAATGTTTTTATCCAACATTTATCTTTCATTGGTATAAGCTTACCTCTCCTTATATTAATAATTATGTTATTTGACAGGTCTTATAAACGGTTCAATGCTATTCAATTAAAAAATAGGATAGTATTATCAATAATTGCATTTGTTTTTACAGCTTCTTTTTTGGCTTTATTGGATAATATAATGTTTGAAATTACGGGAAAGATGCTATTCTTTTAGAAAAACTAAACTGCCTAACAATGGTCATTTTTTTATAAATACAGAATGCAGTAGAGCTGCTGTAATTAATGAGTTCATTCATTTTTCTTTATAGAGATTTGAATTTATATTATTAAAAATGTTCTTGACACTTTTACGAAAAAGGAAACCATCTTAAGTAACAATTTTCGAACGGTATATAAATTTTGTAAAAAAATAAAAAAACTCTGCTTCTAATAAAGTCAGAAGCAGAGATATTTCAAACATTCAAAGACGTCATAATTGAGCATGCAGATATATCAATGATTTACTTACTACTTGTAGCAAGCATGTTTATGACATGTTTATATTAAAACTTGAAGTAATTCTTCTTTAATAAACGTGGTATTGCTAACAGCTCCTCATAAGTAATTGACTGTTGAATTTGCTCAGTATTGATTAACAACAGTTGCTCTTCTATTGTATCTACTATTGCTTCTTCTTGATATTCGATACCACACGTTAAACATGTAATGCATGGTACAGCATTAATCTGTATAGCCTTCGTACCATCTGGTAATTCCCAATAAACAGTATTTTGTTCGTGTTTTATTTTATCCGATTCACACCATTGACAACCGATTTGATTAACCATTTGTATCAAGCCTCTTTTGTTGATTCGTTATTTTTTTCTAATTTTTGTATTTGTGATTGATATTTTTTTTCTTTTAATACATCTCGTTTTTCTCTTTTATCTTTTAATGAACTATGATCAGGGTTTTGGTCATAGTCTTGACGTCGGTTTAGTCTTGATACCCCTTCAGGAATAAGGTTAAATTGTTCCTCATTCATTAAACCCGCTATCCCAATTGATGATTTCTTCTCATCCATAGACGGATAAATTTCTTTAAAATACCCATCGGCTCTACCCGCTACATAGTTTTCTGGCTCAGGGTATGTCGTAATAACACCTTCAAAATTACGTAACACAACTTTGTCTGCACTTTGGGAGATCAAATAATTAGGTTGAACAGCAATTTTACCTCCTCCACCAGGTGCATCAACTACGAAAGTCGGTACCGCATATCCTGATGTGTGCCCTCGTAATCCTTCTATAATTTCTATACCTTTTGAAACAGGTGCCCTAAAATGGCTTATTCCTTCTGAGAGATCACACTGATAAATATAGTAAGGACGCACACGTATTTTAACTAAATCATGCATGAGCTTCTTCATAATCGGAACACTATCATTGATACCAGCTAAAATTACAGATTGATTCCCTAAAGGAACACCAGCATTTGCAAGCATTTCACATGCTCTTTTTGATTCTTCTGTAATCTCTATTGATGTATTAAAATGAGTATTTAACCAAATTGGATGGTATTTTTTTAAAATATTGCACAAGTTTTCAGTAATCCTTTGTGGAAACACGACAGGAGCCCTTGTTCCTATACGGATAATTTCTACATGTGGGATGTCTCTTAAGTTTTTTAGAATATATTCTAAAATATTGTCATTGATTAAAAGTCCGTCTCCTCCAGATATTAAAACATCACGAACTTCTTTTGTATCCCTAATATATGCAATTGCAGCATCGAGCTGTTTTTTCGGTACGCCCATACCAATTTGACCTGAGAAACGACGTCTCGTGCAATATCTACAATACATTGAGCATTGATTTGTTACGAGAAACAATACGCGGTCAGGATACCGGTGTGTTAAGCCTGGCACAGGAGAATCTTCATCTTCATACAATGGGTCTTCTAGATCGTATTGTGTTTTATAGATTTCGTTTGCAACTGGAACAGATTGCATTCTTATAGGACAACGTGGATCATCAGGATTCATTAATGAAGCATAATATGGTGTTATATTTAACGGAATAGTTTTCGTCGATATTCTAACTCCTTCTTCTTCTTCAGGGGTTAGGTTAATAACCTTCCTTAAATCATCTAACGTTCGAATGGTATTCGTAAGCTGCCAAATCCAGTCGTTCCATTCCTCCTCAGATGTATCCTTCCATAATTCTATATCTTTCCAATGTCTAGAAGGTTTATATAAATCAAACATTTACAATCTCCTCTTTTCACATTTTTACATTTACCTTGCAACTTTCATGCCAATGAATACTAGTAGTATCGTAACGATAGTATGAAGACGTGCAAACAATACGTTTCATATTACTTCATATGCAACGGATAGGAGAGAAAAATTCATAATAATTCGATGTAGTATTTTCTGCTTTTTTAGCTACGACAAACAAAAAACTGCCAATATTTTGGCAGTTATCCTAAAGGTTAAACTTTTTCATTTTATATTGAAGTGTTTGTCTAGGGATTTGTAGCATCTTCGCTGCTTGTTGAATATTACCTTGGGCTGTTTGTATTGCTGATTCAATCATCGTTTTTTCAGTTTGGCTTAGCACTTCTCTTAGCGGCTTAATTGTCTGATGTCGTTCAATTAGCACTTCATTGTTTTTTTTCACACTGGAAATGATGTTATGTGGAAGATGCTCTAATGTTAATTCTTTTCCGTCAAGTAAGGTCATCGCATACTCAACGGTATGCTTTAATTCCCTTATGTTCCCGGGCCATGAATAATTGTTAATATATTCATAAACCTCTTCGTTTATATGTATTGCCCCCATTACAGAAGATTGATTATAACTAGCTACAAAATACTTAAGCAGAAATGTTATATCATCTTTCCTTGCTCTCAAGGGAGGTATTTCTAGAGATAAGACGTTTAAGCGATAATACAAGTCAGGTCTAAGTTGGTTGTTTTTTAAACAATTAGCAGGAGTTTCATTCAATGCTACGATAACCCTCACATCTACTTGATATGCAAACTCACTCCCTACTCGTCTAACTAGGCCATCCTCTAGTACACGTAAAAGTTTAGCTTGAAGTTCTAGAGGCATTGAGTTTATTTCATCTAAGAAAAGCGTACCTCCATGTGCGATTTCGAATAAACCAGGACGATCAACAGCACCTGTGTAGCTTCCTTTTACAGTTCCAAATAACAAGCCCTCTAGTAAATTTTCTGGTAAAGCTGCACAGTTTTGCACGATAAAAGCCCCTGATTTACGTATAGACTCATTGTGAATAGCATGTACAAGCAATTCCTTTCCGCTACCAGTCTCTCCGTATACGAGTACTGTAGAAGCGTTCTTAGCTATTTTTTTTGCCTGCTCCTTCACATGCTCAACAGCTTTATTTACAGTTAAAATATCTCCAAACGTGTATTTTGCCCCATTTATCTTCTTAGGTTTTTTTGTAGTAATATTCAGCTTAGACTGTAGATCCATGAGCTTCTGTGAAAGTAATTTCATTTTCGAATAATCTTTAGCGATTTCTACCGCTCCAACTATGTTATCATTTACAATAATCGGTATCGTTGTGTTGACTGTATCGATTAACTCCCCCCGAATGTTTTTATACGTTTGCGGTAAATGAAAAATAGGTTTTTTTGATGCTATGACCTTCAACAAAGTACTTGTTTTTTCTGTCAGTGATGGGAATGCATGAAGTAAGTGTTTCCCTAAAACTTCCTCTATCGACACTCCGTCATGCTTGGCTGCTATATTATTATAGAAAATGGTCACTCCATTATTGTCTACTACATGAATTGCTTCATCTATACTTCCTAATATTGCTTTAACCATTTCCTCTGTGTTTACCTGTTCGATAAACAAATGGTAGCCCCCTTCTAAAATGATGCTTAAATATCGGCAATAAGTGCCAGAATATTGGCATTATTAATATCGTTAATTACTTGATAAATCTTTCACCCACACATTCATATCTTCAAGCTTATCAAATATATAACAATTATTTTTAAGCCTTCCTGTATACGAGTAGCCTAATTGCTTTAGCACAGCATTCATACCGTATGAAAGTGCACGAGCGATTGAATAAGCACAATAAATATTGTGATTTATTAGTTCCTGTTCTAATTGTAATAGGAGGATTTTCATCAAACCAAATTTACGATGCTGTGTCAAAGTTGCGCAGTCAGTTAATTCTGCATTATTGTACTCTTGATTGATTTCTGCAGAGGCTGCGCTCACGATTTCAGCTTGATGCTCAACCACGAAGAAAATTGTTCCGTTATTTATGATCTTAGTTATGTAATTCGGATCGTTTAATGGCGTAGGATATATTTCGAAGACAGTGGCATAAAGCTTTGCTAAGTGATTAGCATCAGCATGAGTTGCTTTTCTCACTATATAACCGTCTGGTAGTTGCGGTCGAAGATCACTATCCTCTAGTTTTTGAACTGCTGTAAGTATTTTATCTTCTTCTATCCAATTATTACTTGTATATCGAGAATCGTCATAATACTTACACATACAATACGCATCACTACCATTAAACATTTTTTGAAAAACTGCCTCTAACATAAAACCATGCTGCAAAAAAATATGTAAATGCTCATTTCTCACCTTTACAATTCCTTTGGTAAAAGAATGTGTTTGTATTAATTCATTGATGACTACAAGTAATGACCCAACATCTCCTCGGTAGTCATCAATTTTTAGTCGTTTATTGAAATAATCTAATGTTACTTCTGCAGTAAAAGTCTTTTCCTTTAGTTGAATATGATCGAAGTACTTTTTAACAGCCAAAGCTTCTTCCCCCTTTATAATAAATGGTAACAAATTTACCAGTTTTTTTCACCATTTATTGTTGTAGCATACTGTTTACCAATAGGCTCTTTTTCGACAAATTTTTGTTGTTATTGTTGTAAACTAGAGTTTAAACTATTTTGAACATCGTCGGAACAGCAAAGTCCGTACTGAAAAGATTTAAATTTTTATAGCTAGAGAAAAAATTAATATTTTACTGAATGAGTTTTACATTTGTGGTCAATATATACCATAAGGAGGGATAAAATATGTCACGTTCCCGGAAAAAGCTCCTCGTTCCTGAAGCTAGGGAGGCCGTTACACATTTTAACTTAAAGTAATGGAACAGCAAGGTTATCGAACATTGACAAATGATGCTAACAGTCTTAAATATGAAATAGCAAAAGACAAAAATATACCCCTATCTCATGATTACAATGGTCACATAACATCTACTGATGCAGGTAAAATTGGTGGTCAAATAGGTGGGACGATGGTAAAAGAACTGGTTAAGATGGGGAAAAAACTATACGTCAATAACAAACAATAGGAGGTTTCATATATGCCAAGCTATAGCTGTCCATCATGTCAAGCTAGAAGCCGTTTCAATATGATAGATCAAGTTGTTACGCCTGTTAAAATTAACTTAGAGAATGGAGAAGTAGAAGAGCTGAACAACCTCGAGCCGTTTCATCTGCAATATAACGGGCCAGCAAGAAAGCTTCAATGCGCAAGCTGTGGATTAATCGAAGACGAGCAGCGATTCATAAAAATGGCAGAACATTTTCAAAATGAGCACAGCCATTCTCCTCCAACAAATTCTTAAAGACTTCATTCTACCACATACAAAGTCTGACGTTGTTTGTCAGATTTTTTTATATAAAGGCTATTTTCATGTTTTTCGAGCTAGCAAATAAACACGAATACAGCTAAATTACGTGGCATCTTTTCTTCTACTAAAGTGATGACTTTTGAGTAACACGTCAACTTTATTTTCTTGATGTTTCAAAATCGAAAATAGCCTGTTGATGCTTTGTGCTAACTTTATACGTAGATCATATATCTCGCGTTTTTATGACCGATTCATTAGCACACACTGGGATATGTGATTTTTTAACAAAATCAACATTACAAAGCTTACGAAAAACACCGTTAATTATCATTTAAGAGCTGTGTTTCTTTCGTCAGCCCTATAGCCGCTAATGAGGCTCCAATTACTTGTAGCCAGCTCCCAACTCTAGCAATTTGTTCACCTAAGTCCTCTTGCCCTTGTAAAATGTAAACAATCCCTATAGCATCTAATGCAGTTCCAAGTGTCTGAAGCCCATTGCCAATAACACCAAAGCTTTGGTACTCTGACTCCTCCATACTAGCTCCTATTGCTTCAAACGCAGCTCCTATTGATTGTACTATATTACCAAGCAAGTAGACCTGAAAACCTTCCTCTTCTTCACCTAATATATCTATCTCATTACCTACTACATTTGTTACATTCCCGCCTGCTTGCAGCCAGCTACCAATGATCAATAACGTCTCAGCCTCTTCAGCTCCACTTGCTGGTAAGTCTTGTTCTCTCCCTACAGCCTGTAATGAATTCCCCACTGCTTCTAAGCCATTTCCTATACTAATTAACTCCTCGGCTATTCCAGCTTCCTCTGGAATTTGTTCAGATTGGCCAATCGCAGCAATAACTGTACCTGCTACTTGTAACCAAGCACCTATTACTTCAAGTTGCTGACCTCGACTGACCATTCGTAACCCACCAATCTTCTTTTTGTTATGCTTATCATATTCAACAATAGAAGATTTATTTTATTGAAAAGCCTAATTTTTTAGCACATTTTTTATGAATTGTAGTATATTTGTTAGTTTTTTGGATGCTTCCGTAGAGGGTGTGAAAAGCTAATTTTCAACAATGCCTTCTAGTCCTTTGAGGGTGACTGTAAAAAAAGTTTATATTTTTCTAAAGCATACCAATTTTGTTTCTAACATTTCATCAATTGCATACTTTATTCCTTCTTTCCCGATTCCACTCTCTTTAACACCACCATAAGGCATATGGTCTACACGAAACGTTGGGATGTCGTTTATCATAACTCCTCCAACCTCCAGTTGATCAGCTGCCTTAAGGGCTAGTTGAAGATCATTCGTAAAAATCCCTGCTTGCAAGCCATACTTAGATTCATTTACTTCTATTATCCCTTCTTCCATTGAAGAAATTTTATTAATCATAACAACAGGTGCAAAGACTTCCTGACAAGAAACTTTTTCAGTTGAAGGAACATTAAGCAATACAGTCGGTTCTAACATATTATTAGCTCTTCTCTGGCCACCAATCACTAGCTGAGCCCCAGCAACAACCGCTTCGTTAATCCATTTAAGAGAGCGCTCAACATCTTGCTCGGAAATTAATGAAGAGATGTCAGTAGTATGATCTAATGGATTTCCAATTTTTAACTTCTTTGTTTCTTCTAGAAAACTCGTAACAAATTGATCATATATTTCTTCATGAATATAAATCCGTTGTAATGAAATACATACCTGACCAGCAAAGGAGAAAGAGCCATTAACACATCTCCCTATGAAGTCAGTTGAATTAACGTTCTTATCGATTAATAATGCGGAGTTCGAGCCAAGCTCCAAAGTCACCCGCTTTAAACCAGCTTGGTTTTTTATTTTTTTTCCTATCTGTGGGCTTCCAGTAAAAGTAATCGCTTTAATTCTATTGTCGGTCACTAATTTTTCTCCGATTTTTGCCCCACTTCCAGTCACTATATTGAGTGCACCTGGTGGTAGCCCACATTCCATTAATAGCTCACCTAAGTAGATAGAAGAGAGTGGTGTTTGGCTAGCCGGCTTTAATATAATTGTATTTCCAGCTGCAATTGCTGGACCGATTTTATGAGCTACTAAATTCATTGGGAAGTTAAAAGGGGTAATAGCAGCAATAATGCCAAGTGGTTGACGCAACGTATAAGCAATTCGATTCTCTCCCCCTGGAGCGGCATCCATTGGTACTGTTTCTCCATTAATCCGTTTTGCCTCTTCAGCTGCAAATGTATATGTCATTATCGTCCTGTCAACTTCAACAATAGCTGCCTTAATAGGCTTTGCTGATTCTTTAGCGATAATCGTAGCACATTCATGACGGCGACCCTTTAATAATTCAGCTAGTTTCATCAAAATTTGTGCACGTTGAAAAGCTGTTAGCTGCGCCATTGACTTAGTCGCATGATCAGCTGCATCAATTGCGAGATTTATTTCTCGTTCATTTGCAAACGCTACCTCAGCTAACTTATCACCGTTGTATGGGGCATATAGATCTCTATATTCGCTCGCTTTTACCCAATCTCCGTTAATAAGCAGGTGTTTTTTCATCATACTCCCCCCTATTTGCTACTATAACTACTCAATATTTTCTTCAATCACACCACACCATTCCAAAACTGTCAGAGCGATAATCTCAGCTGTTTGAAATATTTTGTCTAATTCAACAAACTCGTTTGGATAGTGAGCAACCTCTGTAACCCCTGGGCCAAACACAACTGTTGGTATATCGCCAACTTGTGAAAGCAGCCCACCATCAGTTCCCCAAGGTGAAGCTTCTACTATAGCCTGTTCATTCATAATTAAACGATATTTAGAGCTTAATACATTGATTAACTCATGGTCTAAGTTAAGCGTTCCAGGTACCCACCTAGCACCAAACCATTCCAAATCAACTGGGTTATGTTCAAACCAGCTATCTTGTAAAGATAGGGTTGTTAGCCAATTTTTCATTTCGGCTTGTGCTGCTTGTAATGATTCATTCGGTGCAACACCCATTCTTCCTTCTATAATCACCGTATCAGCTACTGAGGATGGCCAAGTTCCTCCTGAGATTTTACCGATATTTATTGGGATTGGGATTGGGATATTTGCATATAGAGGATCATCTATATTTTCGTTGCGTTTTTTTTCAAGTTGTTCAATATGGGTAACAACAGACATGCTTTTTTCAATCGCACTAACACCTTCATACCTAGTACCCCCATGAGCGGCTCTGCCTTTTACCATTAATCTAAACCACATAGATCCTTGTTGTTTAGGAAATATTTTCATATTTGTAGGTTCTGGAATAATTGCTGCATCTGCTTTATACCCTCTTAATAATGTAGCTAATGTTCCAGCACCGCCACTCTCTTCTTCAATGACACTTTGAAAGATCACATCCCCTTTTAATTTAATACCTAATCCCTTAATGGCATCTATGGCTAATAATAATGCAATATTTCCACCTTTCATATCAGTAGACCCTCGACCATATAATCGGCCATTTTTTACTTCCCCACTGTAAGGGTCAATATCCCACTGATTATGATCACCTTCTGGAACAACATCTATATGTCCGTTCAAAATAATCGATCGACCACCACCGCTTCCCTTCAATACAGCAACAACGTTAGGGCTATTAATGAAGTTCTTCCGTGTTGATACAAAATATGCACTAGTCGTTAATTCACTTATAGAAGGTTCCCATATATCGATCTGTAAACCTAATTCCCGACATTTTTCAATAATTACAGCTTGAGCTGACCCTTCATTTCCTTGAGTACTTTCCTCTTGAACTACTTTTTGTAACAACTGTGTCGCTTTCGTTTGATTATTACTAATCCATTCATGAATGCGCTCTTTGTGATGATGCATTTGTTAGACGCTCCTTTCTTGTCAATTATGGAATTACTTGTAGATTGTCACTTACATGTAGCAAGGCATCTGTTTTATCAATAACATCTTGAACTGAGAACGGTGCCATTAACTCGGATAATAACAAACCATCTTTCGTTACATGGATCACCGCCATATCTGTAATGATCATGTGAACACAGCTTTTTGAAGTAAGCGGTAACGAGCATTTTTCAAGTATTTTTGGTTGTCCCATTTTATCTGCATGACTCATTACGACAATAACTTTTTGTGCTTTTTGTGCTAGCTCCATCGCCCCGCCCATACCTGGTACCTTTTTACCTGGTATAATCCAATTGGCCAAATCTCCTTTTTGACTCACTTGTAACGAACCTAAAATCGTTAAATCTACATATCCACGTCTAATCATTCCAAATGCAATAGCGCTGTCGCAATAAGAAGCACCGTTTACAACCGTGACTGGATATCCTGCTGCATTGCAAAGATTCTCATCTTCATTTCCTTTTTTTGGGCTTGGACCAATTCCAAGCACTCCGTTTTCTGCATGAAACATGACATGAATATCTTGTCGAAGGTGATTTGGAACTAATGATGGTATCCCAATTCCTAAATTCACAATCATCCCATTCTTTATTTCTTCAGCAGCTCTATTAGCTATTCGATTACGTACATCTATTCCCATACCCATGACCAATTCACTCCTTTACTTTGAACAATGCTATTGACGAAAATCCCAGGTGTCACAATTTCTTCAGGGTGAATATGACCTAACGGTACAATTTCTTCAACTTCGGCAATGGTATAATTTCCTGCCATTGCGACGAGAGGGTTGGTATTTTGAGCCGTTTTGTCGTAAATTAGATTCCCGAACGAGTCACTTTTTTTAGCATATATAATAGCCACATCTGCAGTTAATGGCGATTCTAGTAAATATTCTTTTCCATCAACTGTTATTCTTTCTTTTTCATGGTTAACAGTTTCATTATCTATACCGATATCTACTAATATCCCTCCAAGACCGACTCCACCAGCTCTGATTCTTTCAACTAAAGTTCCTTGTGGTGAAAACTCAACTGTTAAGTTATCGTCTGACATTAACTTTCCTGCAACTGGATTTGATCCTATATGTGATGCAATTAGTTTACTAGCTAATCCTTCGCACACAATTTTCCCAATACCTATTTCCGGAAATCCAGCATCATTACCAATTAAGGTCAAATTTTTTGGTCTTTTCGATAAAATTTCATCAATTAACGTTGGGGGACTACCAACTCCTCCGAAACCACCGAACATTAGCGTGCTATTATCTGTTATTTGTTTTACAGCATCATATGCGGTAATAATTTTTTTAAATGAGTTCTCGATACGAGACACCACTATTTCACCTCTCAATACTAGGAATCTTACATCCCTATAATTTGCAATTCTTTTTGCACTTCTTGTAATGATATTTCAAAAAGGTTAACTAGTTCATCAATTTCTTCATTAGAAATAGTCAAAGGAGGAGCTATTAATACAGCATCACCACCAACCCCTTCAGTTCCAGCGTTGGCTGGATAAACAAGCAAACCTCTCTCCTGAGCTTTGTGCACAACAATATCTGTTACATTTACCTCTTCTTTAAATGGTAGTTTACTAAATATGTCCGAAACAAACTCAACACCAATTAACAGACCTTTCCCCCTAACATCACCGATAATTGGGTTGTTTTGACGTAGTTTATCCAATTTCTCCATCAAGCTATATCCCTTTTTTTCAGCTGATACTACTAAATTATGTTTTTCTACATAGTTAATTACTGCTAATGCTACTGCTGCTGATTGTGGATTCGCACTAAACGTATGGCCGCTCATGATTGTTTTTGATCCTTTAATAAATGGTTGCATAACATGATCGCTTACTAACGTCGATGCTATTGGTGTATAGCCCCCACTCAATCCTTTCCCTAAGGTGATAATGTCAGGTTCAACATTCCAATGGTTAATTGCAAACATTTTTCCAGTACGCCCTAAACCTGTCATTACTTCATCTGCGATAAATAAAATATTATTTCTTTCACAAATATCTTTAATCGTTTGATAATAATTCGCAGGTGGAATAAGTGCACCAGCAGCAGCTCCAATAATCGGTTCTGCAATAAAGGCTGCTATGTTCTCGGCGCCAATACGTTTTATCACTCGTTCAAGCTCTGTCGCACACATTAACTCGCACGAAGGGTATGTTGAATGATATGGACAACGATAACAATAGGGAGGTGGAATAATAGGTAAATCGTCAAGTAAAGAAATAAATCGAGCCCTCCGTTTTAAGTGACCAGACATAGATAATGCGCCTATGGTTATGCCGTGGTAACTCATCCATCTAGATAGTATTTTATTTTTTCCTTTCATATTGCGCTCCTGCCAATATTGAATGGCTATTTTCATTGCTGTTTCGGTTGCTTCTGAACCACTATTTACAAAAAACGACCAATGAAAATCACTTGATGTTAGCTCACTCATTTTTTTAGCTAGTTGTTCGGCAGGTTCATTTGTAAATTGCGAACGATAAACAAAGGAAACTTTTTTCGCTTGATCTGCCATCACGTCTATAATTTCTTGAACCCCATGACCAATACTTGCAGTAATCGCACCAGATGATCCATCTAAATATTTTTTTCCTTTAGTATCGTACAAGTAAATACCTTTACCATGACTAATAATAGGGTACTCTTTGTCTAATACAGGTTTAATTAAATGAGTTTCCTCCAAACTATAACCTCCTTTCATTAACAAAGGCTGTTTATTGCAATGTTGTTTTCCCATCGATTAGTGCTTTTCGTTTTTAGGCACAAGCACCTAAGCTGCATTTTTGGCATTTTTTCTAAGATTACATGAATTGAGCTCTCATAAAACTCAACATACTGTCCATTTTTAGTAAAAATAATAACATTGTTTACGAAAAGAGCCTTTTACAATGATTGTGATTTACCTATTAAGGAATAACCAAGTATGCAACTTTTGTTACGTATATAAGTCTTAGCTTTTCACCCTTGGAGTTTCAAAATCAGTATCCGTTGATAAATCCCTAGTTAATTTTTTTAGAGTTAGAATAGCAACTTTTCCTCTTTACACATCATATGTAAGAAAGATTCACTTTTTTCTAACTGAAAAAAATTTATTTATTATTCAACATATACGGTACAAAAATAAGTGGTTTTAGATTGGTAGATATCAGGTAATTTTGTATATTTGTGTATGATTCCTAACTTTTTTAGCTCCAGAGAAGTTTTGTGACATATGAGGATAGTTAATAATGAATATCATGAGTCTTTATTATATAAATGAGAATTAATAAGATGAGGAAGTTATTGTTGAATTAACTCGGGATGATCACCAAGTTATAATATCATCCAATCGCTTCAACAATCATTTTGTCATATAAGAGGCTAAAATAACATTTGTTCGGAGTATAGTAACTTATATTAAATAATGTTTTAATAAGATCAAATTCACCTTTCTTCAAGAATACGTTTATGGATCCAAATAGCTGCTTGGGCACCCTCCCCCATCGCTAGCGTTACTTGTTCAGAATGTATAGTGATGTCACCTGCAGCCCATATATTTTTAACACTTGTTTCTTTTGTGCGATGATTTGTGACAATATGATGATTCTCCATTCGTTCTACTCCTAGCTTGTATGCTAAGTCACTGTTCACTTTATTGCCTCCAAATCCAATAAAGCCTCGATCAGCCATAATGATTTCTCCGTTACCAAATTGAACTCCTGAAAACTGACCTTCCCCTTGTACTATAATCTCCGTAATACTTTCATTAGCTAATGTGATATGATGTTCACTTAGCTCGTTCAATAGTGATTGTTTGATAGTTTCTTTGCCATGGTTTACATAGACAATATTTTCCGACCAGTATGTAAGTGTTATCGCAAGAGATGCTCCAACATTTCCCGAACCTATAACTATAACCTTTTTATTAGTCACTTCGTATCCATCACAATCCGGACACACATAAACCGTTAACCCTAAACATGGTACAAGTTTAGGAATGTTGGGGAACCGTTCAACAATACCTGTTGCAAACAACACTCTTTTTGCTTTATATGAGTCCCCCTTTTCACCGATTAACACAAATAGCTCATCCTGCTTCCTTACATCTACTATTTTGTCTTTGATAAAACAAACTCCTAAGCCTATCGCATGCTCTTTACCTAATTGACGAAGCTTCTCTCCACTTACACCATGAGGCCAGCCCAATATATTATGGTAACACCGGCATATTGAAGACCTCCCTTGGTTATTGTCAATGACTGTAATACGATGATTATATCTACCTAGTTGGATTGCTGCTTGAAGTCCTGCTATTCCTCCTCCAATAATGAGACAATCATTTTCCACTATACTCCACGCCCTTATAACATTATTTTTTTATTTTTTTAAGAACTACAATTAACAACATATTCCTTATTAGATCCTTAATAGATAGTAAAAACGAACTCAGATGTTTCATCCTCCATCTGAGTCAAATTATTTTTCTTGAAAGCAAGCTGCCTTAAACTTGTCGACGCTTGTTCTTTCTAGATTTAAAAGGCACTTGTTTCTTACTTTCAATAACTCTTTTATTTCTCTCGTCTATTTCTGCATCATTTGCTTCATAAATTAATTTAATTTCATAATCATTGTTAAGCATAAATATACCTCCAAACAAACCAAACTCCTACCATACTTATCATGACCGAAAAGCTGTCTCAATATGCACTAGGCTAGTTTGGAGACTGTATTACACATTGTTTCAATTTTTTCACCTATGTTGCAATAAAAGCTAGTTGTTCAAAGTACGATAATATACTCAAAGTGAAAACAGTTTTATATGAGTTTTTATTTTAAAATTTGATTTATAAATGAAGTATATACGACGAAATACATACAAAACGATCACCACTCGTCTTTGTATTATGTGTAAAATGAAGATAGTTAGCATCTTGTTAACATAATGTATTTATAGTAAAGTTAGTTTTCTTTTCTAAAGTATCTAGGCTCTGTTCAATCGTTGTAAGTAAAAAAATAGACCTCTATCATCACATATAGTAGGTCTAATGCTGTAGCTATTTGTTATTGGCTGTTTTTACAATTATTTGCTGCTTTTCATAATAAGATTCCAATACGCATATTGCTAACGTTTTGAGTAATCTTTTCTTCTCTAATGATTATAAAGATTTATATCATCAAGATACCTAATTCAAATTTAAGCAAGAAAAACAACAAACTGTAAGAAAGAGCGCTGTTATTTCATGTAAAATGTAGAACCATCAATTATTTCAATTTGTTCTACCATCTTTAACTGTTCCATAATTGTAAACAATGCTTCGTCCTTTCTTTTCGCTTCAATCATACAATCAATTTGCGGAATGCTACCTTTTATCTCATTCAAAAAACGCATGAACATTGATAGGTCAATATAATCTGCATGATGCCTAAAAGCTGTTTCGCTTTTCGGACTTGAAATATGCATTTTAATTGGGAGTGGTGATGTTTCCCAAGTATTAACAATACGTTGCCAGTTCATTTGCCAACTTTCTTGCTGATGGTGTGCGAGGTGATGGTGATAATCGAAGACGAGTGGAATATTTAGTTTTTCACATAAATATAGTGTATCGTCAACTGTAAATGAAGTATCATCATTTTCAAGCATGATCATTTTTTGAATTGCTCTTGGTACAACCATCCAATTATCTACAAATCGTTCAAGTGATTTTTCCGTTTCCTTATAGTTACCTCCAACATGCATGACACAACGGTGAGTTATATCAATTCCCATTGCCTTTAGTAGAATAAAGTGAAGCTTTAAAGTTTTTAATGAATTTTGTAAGACGTGTTTTTTGGGAGAATTTATGATGACAAAATGATCAGGGTGAAAGTCGATCCTCATTTGATGCTTGTTGACAAAATTTCCAATATCACGCAGTAACAATTTTAATGGCTGTAAAAAATTCCAATCAACAAGCTCTTCGTGGGTTGCTAATGGAATTAGCCGTGATGTGAAACGATAAAAATGAACATCAGATGCGACATTGTGTTTTAAATGTTTGAAAGTGTTGTTTAAATTTAACTGTGATATTTGTTCCAATTTATGCAATGCTGCCTCTCGATCCTGTATTTTCTGAAATTGTGAGAAGGTCATTGTTTTTGATGGAGAGGAATTTGCCAGTTCCATGCTCATTGCAACATATCCAAGTCTAACGATCGTCATAGTATTTACCTCACAATAGTCATAGATGAGTAAAGCAATGCGGTCTTATTCATTATTAACAAATATTAAAATGATATGTAAAGTTTATATTAAAGTTCATCAGAATGCGCTTAACGGATAAGTCCCTATCTTTTGACGGGCTTTTATCCGTTAAGCGATTGTATTTTTTTATTGTCTGTAAATGCATAGGTTGATACTATACGAATTAAAAATGATTACGTGGACAGTTTACATTCGTGTCATCTTGTCTTTTATCTTATATATTGATGAAAACTGCTTAAATTTTTGTAAAAAAACAAGCAGAGACTTTATTTTTTGAATAGTCTCTTAAAATCACCATAGCCTTGTTCTTCTAGCTCAGCCTTTGGAATAAATTTTAGTGCAGCTGAATTAATACAATAACGTAAACCGTTAGGGCCTGGACCATCCTCAAAAACATGCCCTAAATGAGAGTCTGCTTGTTTACTTCTCACTTCAGTTCTTACCATATTATGACTTACATCCATATCTTCTTTGACACCTGTTTCATATATTGGTTTAGTGAAGCTAGGCCAACCACAACCTGAATCAAATTGTTCGAGAGAGCTAAATAGTGGTTCACCTGAGACAATGTCCACATAAATCCCTTCTTGCCTATTATCCCAATATTCATTTTTGAAGGGTGGTTCTGTACCATTGTTTTGTGTAACCTCATATTGAATTGGAGTTAATCTTTGCTTTAATTGTTCATCTTTTTTTGTGTCTCGCCAATGTTTTTTCAAAAATGTATCTCTCCCTGAGCCTTGTCGGTACATTTTATAGCGAAACGGATTTTTTTTGTAATAATCTTGATGATACTCTTCAGCTTGATAAAATGTCATTGCAGGTAAAATTTTTGTTACGATAGGTTGTTTAAACTTTCCACTTCTTTCGAGGTCTTCTTTTGATTGTTCTGCTAATTTCTTTTGTTCTTCTGTATGATAGAAGATAGCAGTTCTATACGAATCCCCTCTGTCATGAAATTGTCCACCAGCATCTGTAGGATCAATTTGCATCCAATATAATTCTAACAATTTTTCGTACGGAAAAACCTCTGGATTAAACGAGATTTGAACTGCTTCGTAATGACCTGTTGTTTCAGAACATACTTCCTTGTATGTTGGATTTTCTTTATGTCCACCAGTATAACCAGATATTAATTTGTTAATGCCTGGTTGCTCGTCAAAAGGTTTAACCATACACCAAAAACAGCCCCCAGCAAAAGTAGCTAATTCATTATTTCTCATCTAATCACACCTTTCAATTGTATGTAACTGATAATACATTTTTTTTATAAGAAAATGCAAAAGATTAAGCTTGTAAAAAAGAAGCGATTATCGAGTGCTTCTACGATTATTAAATGATATAAGACGTAACTTCTCGTAAATAGCTAGAGGTCAATAATTTTGTTTAGCTCTAAGTCTTGAACTATTTTCGTATTGATAGGTCCTTTTCACAAGAAAATATAACAAATAAGACTTAAGTCATTATTGTAAGATGCACTAATAAAAAGGAGGTATTGAAGTCATTAGAAAAAAGTTATTATACCTTGCTATGATTCTCATTTATTTATCTTCTTGTAGTAGTCAATTGGATGAATCAAAGTCAGAAAAAACAATGTAACAGAAGTTGTGATATTAGGAGCTGAAAAAGATCCGGTTGATCTGAACAAAGGATCACTTCATGTAGAAATAACATTACCAATTGCATTATTCCTAGAAAATGAGATTGAATTAATAGCTTCTGATGGGATTATTGAGATAAATGATAACGGTGACGGTACTGTTACGTGTATTATGTCAACATCCAAATATGAGGAAATGAAGCAGCATATGTACGATAGTCTATTTGAGACATTGCATGGGTTGAAAATAATAAAGGTAATGTTGCCTCTTTTCTTCATGACAATACAATAGCTAAGTAAATAAAATCCCTTTTAGAAAATCACAAAATTATATGATTATTTTTAATCCTATAAATTGCATAGCAGTTACACATATTGGCATCATTCGGTAGTAATGCTATAATGATACAAAAAATTAACAAAGGTGTGATGATACTTGTCATGGGGTGTTGTTATCTTTATTGCGATTGTATATGCTCCAATTTTTTATCGGATAAACAGGCGGATAAACCAATTGGAAGATGAAGTACGGCGTTTAAAAAATAACTAGTTTGTTTGGGTATACTCTCTTACACTATTAGTAGAAGTAAGGGAAGAAATGAACGGTCATGTACGGGGTTTTAATTAAATTTTTTTAGCCATTTGTTGACTAATGGACTTCATGTCACTATTTTTCTATGTTAATGATTGGAAAATTAACCTTTTAGCGACATATATAAAAATATAAGCAACACAGATTGTAACAAAACCTTTTACAAATGAAGACAACAATATAAATGATAGGTGGGGTAAATTCCCCACCTATTGTTGTTCATAAACCATGAATATGAAGAAGATTTCATTGTTGTTCTGTTGTTAAATATTCAATGGCTTTAACATTTTGCTTTAAACTCAGTTCTAATTTCTCAATTTCTATCTCATTAAGTACATTTGGATTTTTCGCAAAATTTGCTAACTTATCTATTTCTGCAATGATGTCATTAAACGTTCCTTGCATATAATTGTGGAATTGTCCTTTTACTTGCATCTTCCAAGCTCCCTCCAATATAAAATATCGTCGATTTACTCTTTAACATATGTTTCGACTAATATTTTGCAGTTTATGGGGGTAGCACTAAAATTTCTTTAATAAGGCTGCTTTCGCATTGATTGATGTTTTTCATATTAAGAAGTAATCCCTACACATTAGAGTGCGTAGCAGCTTTTCTACTGTATATTGAGGACTAACAATGTAAAACACTTTTTACAAGTACTTCTTTGATAACAATTCAATGTTTACGAAAATAACCTTTAGCAATTTGTGACAAGTGAGTTTCGATACTACACTTATTTTATAGCTGGAAATAATAAAACCATCTCAATATGATCATTTGCTAAGTCAAATTTATTAAACTTCATTTTCATTCCTTCATCATCTATCTGTAATTCGTTAAAGTTAACATTTATAAGCTTCTGAGAAGGCTGAATAGTAATCCAATCTGGTATAGGATAATGGTCACTAATATATTTTAATATAGCGGATACTGGTATTTTGAGGTTCCCAACTGACATCGATTGTTGTTGTAAAACAATCGTACCATCTTCCTGCAGATCGGGAATAAAGTCCATTACCATATTTATTTTTTTCCCAAACATTGAAACCGTTCCTATTAACTCAACAGTTTCTCCTAAAATCACCTCGTATTCAATTGGTTGATCTTTCGATTGTTTTTTAATGTTATAGTTGATTAATTCATTAAGTTCTTGTTTGTTCGTTCTTATCAAAAATTCAGAATATTCATCATCTGTTGTAGATCGTTCTTCTAATCGGACATGATCATCCGACTGCATGATTAAATAACTAACATAAAAAACAACAATTATATTTATTGTCAATAGTCCTAAAAAAAGCCACTTCCAATATTGTTCTTTCATCATAATCCCTACTTACTTAAATTTTAGCTTAGAAATTTCTTTGAAATTGTTGATAGCTTTGTTTTAAGCTATCATACACTCTTTCTGCAATTAGTTGATACCCCACTGTATTGGGATGAAAATAATCATTATTTAGTAACGCTTTCGTATTTTTTTCAAATAAATCTCCAATTTCCACAAAAAGGGTCTGTTTGTGGCCCAAAGCAATTTGTTTGCTTACTTCATCCCATTTTCGCATAATTATATTTATTTCTTCCAAATTATCAAACCAAACACTAAATGGATTATATAGGCCAATGATCACGATAATGCAAAAAGGGTTTTCACTTCTTATTGCTGCTAATATTTCACCTATATTTTTTTCATAGTTTTGTTGCTGCTTATCGAACATCGGAATAGTGAGCTCGAAATAGTTATCACGAACCACCTTCATAATATCATTGCCACCTATCGAAGCTACCACTATATCTGCATTCTTTAAAGAGTGAATAATCTCATTTTGTTTAACGAGCTCTAATAATTGCGAACTACGCAAGCCTCTTTTACCGAAATTATTCACTGTAACTTTATGTACATAACTTTCCTTTGTTAATAATTCCTTCAAAAAGCCAGGATACCCACCCATTCCAGAGCTATCTCCAACACCTTTTGTTACAGAATCTCCAAGTGCAACGAGAGAAACAACGCCATTTGACGCGGCTTTTACTCTTCTTGCTTCATACTTTATTACATCTGCTTCACTCATCTCTGCATAAGTATGATCATTTCCTAATAACAAGCAGCAACTAATACATACTATCCAAAACCTGAATTTCATGACAACACCCTCAAGCTTTACGATATAGGTTAAGTATCATTAGTTTATGACTTGTAATTTGTAACATGTAGCATTCATATGAAAAATTATTGGTAATTTAGGAATGTAGTAAGGTCTTAATTTACTTTGACATGGACAAGAAAAATTCCTTCTTTTTCTGGAATACTGCTTAAATTTATTCATCCCTAAATTGTAGGTTAATCAAAAACGTCGATGACCCATAAAATGAACCATCGACGTTATGTTAATATTTACTAATACACCCTTAATCTATTGCAGCACTTTAATATGCGAAACGATTTCGTCATATGGTGTATCTGTTATTCCTGAATAATACTTGATAATTGTACCGGTTTGATCAACTAAATAAAAGTCGGTACCATGTATAACTTGATCTTGGTTTGTCGGCTTTTGGACAAGTGTCTTAAAGTTACTTTTTGCAAACTCTTCGATAAAACCTTGCTCATATCCAGTTAAAAAATGCCAGTTGTCAAAATTCGCATCAAACTTCGTCCCATATTCCTCTAGTATTTCGGGGGCATCCACTTCAGGGTCTACGCTAAAGGATACGAATTCGATGCCTTCTATTTCTTCCTCTTCTAACATACGTTGTAATCTTGCCATATTTGCAGTCATCGGAGAGCATACTGTCGTACAGTTAGTAAAAATAAAATCAGCTACCCAGACTTTTCCTTCTAAATCATTAAGCCCAAATGGCTCGCCTTTTTGGTCAGTAAAAGTAAAATCTTCAACAAGATATTCCACTTGATTTGGTATTGCAGCCTTATCTGATTCAGCATTCCCGCATCCAGCTAGGATAAATAATAAAGACATTGTGATAAGTACAAGATATTTTTTTGTCATACGATTTGTTCCTTTCTTCGCATTGACTGTAAAGATGCCCATCTCATTCAGTCAATTTTTTCAACCATTTTGATTATAATAGAAAAATACACCATACTCCAACATTAAAGATAGTATATTGCACTATTAAACGTAAAGAAAGAAATATCACAGACACTAAATTGTCACAATTAACGACGTCTTTTATTTTTAGCTTTTAATAATCGATCTAACCTATCCTCATGATCATCGGTTTGATCAACTTTACTGTTCGCCTTATTATCACCATTATTTTTGAGAATCTTATTATCCTTTTGCTTAACGTTAGAAATATGCTTGTTACTAACGTTCTTTGTTACATTTTTATCTATAGTCATTTTAGTCTCTACTTGATGAATACGATGTGTAGATACCTTTTTCTTTTCTTGTAATCTTCCGAACGTTTTTTCTATTTTTTCATTTTTGGCAGCAGCTTCATCCTGATGGTTTGAGTGCATAGTAGCTACTTTGGCAATAAGCGGCTGTATACCAAATCTTCTTATAGCAATTTCTATAATAAAAAGGAAGAAGGCTAGCAACAATAATAATTCTTCAATCGTTTGCTTTTTCACATTTTTATTTGTTAACGCTCGAAATGCATGTTCAGGACTTTCTATTAGCTTACCATTCCCAACCGTTACAATGTCTTGAAGTAATGGATCATTTTCTTTTTTTACTTCAAACTCTTTTGAATATGGAACTACTATAGCTTTGTTAAAAGTACTCTTAATTTCTTCTCCTTCACGCTTCATTAATTGCAAATAATGAATTCCAGGTTCAGCAGCAAAGCTCATTTCATACTTTCCCGGAGCTATACTACGTAGCTCTGCATCAACCTCTGAACCCTGGTCGTCCACAAGCTTGCTCTCTAATGGCAATAAATCTGTGTCGGCTGATTCAATCGTTAGTACTACTTCTTTGCCATTTGTAGTTTGAACAACATCATATGCATCCTGTTGAAATGTAGGTAACGTCCATGTAATTAGATCATTCCACATAACAGGCCACTCATTCCATGCTGGCCAAGCTCCTGCCCATTCACCTTTTAGATCAGACGTCCAAGCTATTGTTTTACCTAAACCGGATTTCCAACGAGTTAGCACTGGGTCACCCTTTTCAGATGTAAGAACTGTTTCAGCCCTTCCCTTTTCTGTCGTCGCAATATAAGCATTCATTTTCGGAATGCCCTCGCCAAACAATTGCGATACACTTGTACCTGCAATTGGTGTAGGATAAAAAGGATTATCTTCAATGTATGTTCTAGTAGTCAAAGCCGTTTCTCTAGACAATATACTAGGAATTGTTGAGGCATCAGCAACATCGTAGAAACGCCCATTTCCTTCCATTGCTAGAGATTCAAGTAATCTTCGGTCTGCATCTGAGCCAATTGCAACAGTCGAAATCGTAATATTGTCATTTAATCCATCAGATATTAATGAGTTATAGTCAGCATTCGTTGCAGATTGACCGTCTGTTAATAAAATGATGTGTTTTCGTTTTAACTCTAGAGGAGTTAATTGTTCATACGCTTGCTGTAAAGCGGGAAAAATAGCTGTCCCTCCACCTTCCTGAATTGAACGAATACTATCTACTACCTCTTGTTTATCATCTAGGGGTGCAGTTTCAACAATTTGCCATGGTTTGTCGTCAAAAGCGATAAAACCAAGAGTATCTTTATCTCTTAATAATTCAACCGTTCGTGCAGCAGCTTCTTTAGCAAGGTCCATTTTATAACCTGCCATACTTCCTGAACGATCTAACACAATGGCCATTCCTAAGGACGGCATTTCTTGTTTACCTTTAAGCTCCATATCCACAGGAAGAATATCCTCAATTGGTGTTTTAAAATATCCACCAAGACCGAAGCTTTCCATACCACCTGTCATGATGAAACCTACACCGAAATCATTTACAGCCGTTTTAATCATTTCCATTTGTAATTGGCTGACCTTTGTAGCTGAAACATTAGCAAAGACGATTGAGTCATATTGTAGCAGAGAAGCAATATTGGTAGGCAATAACTCTGGTTTTGTTTCTACTATATTCAAGCTGGCTGAATTAATCGCGTTTGCTAAATTATCCGCATCACCTTCGTTGCCTTCAACGATCAAAATAGTTGGTGTTCCTTTTACGCTAGCAACTGCATGGGCAGCATTATTTTGTTGTACTTCATCACCTTCTGCAATGATTTCTGCTTTATATGAATGCAATGTAGTAGAATCTACGATATGTGAAAAAGAATAACTGTTTCTTCCTTGCTTTACATCAATCTTTTCACTAATAATTTGTTCATTGTTTTTCGTGATTTGTAGAGTAGCATTCAAATCTTGATTACTTTCTATATCTATACTTAGCTTTGCTTGTTCCCCTACATATAATGTAGATGGTACTTCAAGGCTTTCTATCGCTACATCAGTTTTAGTTGCCGGTGCAAATGGCATTACATCAATTTCTATACCTTGTTGTGCTGCAAATTTCGTAGCCTGCAAAGCATCACCTACGTTTTCATTCCCGTCTGTTAATACTACAACCCTGCCTCCTGCATTTGACAGCATAGACGAAGCGAGTTGAATACCTTCTGCTAGATTTGTATAATTTGTCTTTTCCATAACAGGCAACTGCGTCGTATTCAACGGTTTTTCTGATATGGAACGAACTACAGATGCATTATCAGCAACAGATACGATCCCATAGCGGTCCTCTACTTCCTTCTTATCTACCGCATCCTCCACAGCCCCAACCATCTTATTTTCTTGTTGGCCAACACTTGCAGAACGATCGACGACAAATACAGTCGTCACTCCATTAATTGGGTATAATATAGTCGGTACCGTCAAGGCAAGGATTAATAATGTATATATGATCGATCTAAGCGTAATAACAGACACTTTTTCAATCTTACCTAGCTGTGTTCTGTCTTTCGCAAAGAACACAATCGTCATAATTGCAGGTATAAATAGTAAGAGCATGAGAGGATATTTAAGCTCTAATCCCACGTCGGTACACCTCCCATTCCACAATTAATATCATAGTGGCAATTAATATAAACCAGTATGAAGCGACATTATGCCGTTTGCTTGTATTGTTTTCAGCTTTAGAGTCAGATTCAGCTAAGACAAAACTTTCTGAAGACACCATCTTCTTTTCACTTTCCTCTAAGATGACTGCAAATAACTTTTCCTTCTGTCCATCTTCACCGCGTTCAATAAACCTATAAATACCAGGTTCATTTGGAACTGCTAAAACCCCATCATCCATAGTCATTTCCTTCACTACTTCATAATCTTCATTAAGAATAGAACGACTTGACGCATCCGTTGATAAAGAAACGTCTCTTACCTCACCAGGAGAAAAATAACCTAGTTGAGAATTCTGCTCAGTTAAATAAGTAACCGCATTATATAAAAAGATCGGAAAACTTGCATGTAGAGGCCAATCTGAATCTTCGATATCCATGGCCAAGAAAATAATAGGATGTCCTTCATATGTGCCCTTACTAATAAGATCCGTTTTACCACTTGATGCAATTGTAGATAGTCCTAAACCTTCAAGTGGGTACGCATTTTGAACGTAAATATTATTCATGTTAACAAATTGAAATAATGGATCATTACTCTTCACTTCAATTGCTTGTTCAAGTTGTACTTTTTCTTTTACTTCATAAGAACCACCTAAGGTAGGTGACAGAATCATTAACGGACCATCGGGCCATTTGTCCTCAGGTAAATTACTTACGATATAAACTCCTTCTTCACTGTCTGTGAGGTCATCAACACTGTCTGCTTGAACTACTTCTTTACTCATATTGACGAGTGCTTTAGATATAAATGGACTCACATTACCTATTAGATTGACGGTTGGGTCATCATTTATATTCATAAAAGCAACACTGCTATTATCGAGCTGATAATCATCATTTACATGAATTGTTGCTTTGTAATAATCGTATTCAGGCAGTTGAGGAATTTGAATATCACGTATTGTTTTAGGCTCAATTTCTTCCTTTGATGTATGCAACTGCTTACCATTCGACTCAATATTTATCGTAAAAATTACCTTACTCGCTGAATCATTTGCTACTGACGCAACCGCCCTTATCTCATCACCAATTTCACCGACACCGAAGGATCTTAAAGAAATATTATTTGTTGAAGTACCGATGTTATTTACAACAATCCTCTCGTCAACAAACATTGTAGCTATGTCTTCCTCCATAACCGAATCAGAAAAAACTTGGATTTCACCTGTATCATCTGCTAATAACGCAGCTCCATACTGAATTGCTTCAGCAATGTTAGCATTCTCATAAGACAATTGTAAATCACTGATCACTTTACGGATGTTTTGCTTATTCGGATCTTGTGATAATAAAATTTCCGGCTTCTTACCCGCCCCAATAATTGTGACTTTTTGAGCTTGTAATTTATCTATCATTTTTACAATCTCATTTTTTGCTATATCAATACGTCTTTCTTCTTTTTCTTTAGCACTCATTGATGCTGATGTGTCTACCACGATAACAATGTGATCCCCTTCAATTGCTGAATCATTAAAATACGGTTGGGCTAAAGCGATAATAATCATGGAAAGGATTAGCAGTTGTAAGTATAGCAGGATGTGACGCTGCAACCTCCTCCACCATTTAGATGCTTCCCACTCTTGCATCACTTGTTGCCATAACAGTGTCGATGGAATCACTTGCTGTTGATATTTTTTTCTAAATAAATAAAAAGCGATAACTACTAATAAAAAGATACTTAACAACAAATATGTTGGCGCTATTAATCCCATCTACTCACCTCACACAATCCAACCTTTTGGCATCAACGATTCAAAAATAATTTCTTCAATTGTTTCGTTTGTAGAACATCTTATAAAACCAATTCCACGATCAAAGCAAAATTGCTCTAGATCCTCAGTATGTTGGTTTACACGGTCCACATAATTTCTTTTAATTGAAGGTAACATTGAAACATTCATTTGTTGATTCATCTCACTATCTATTAATTTTAAATCACCTTGATAGTTTGGATTAGTTTCTTCTTCCGTTAATAATTGAATTACATATAATTCCTGTCTATTCGCCTGAATTTTTTTAAGAGCAGCCGTTATATCATCTAGTGGCTCTAAAAAGTCACTTATGATGATGCTCACACCTGATTTAGGAACGATGTTATTAGCAATACTTTGCGAAAATGTAGTTTGTTCTGATACACTATTTGTTAACTCACTTATATAAAAAGCAGCCTTGTTAGCATATGCTCTCCCTTTTTTATAAAAAAACGGAGAGTCCGTAGAACATACTGGAAAAATCCCAACTCTATCATCATGACTTAATGACATATATCCAAGTGTAGCTGCTAACCTTTTAGCCAAAAGCCATTTTTCGTCAATTAGATTCATTGATTTTGAACAATCTAAATATAAAGAAATAACTAATTCTTGTTCATCTAAAAATCTCTTAATATAATGCTTGTTTGTACGTGCATATATATTCCAATCAATTTGTCGCAAGTCATCACCTGGCTGATATTGACGATAATCCGAAAAGTCCAATGATTGCCCTTGTTTCATTGATCTTCTTGCTCCTTGTTGGAAGCCACGCTTTTGTCGTTTTGACTGAATTCGATACTTATTAAGACGAATTAATAAAGCACTGTCTAAAATTTTGGTCATTTTTTATTCACGCTTTGCTCAACAGTTGTAATTAATTCTTCAATGATGGTATCTGTACTAATGCCGGCAGCTTCACCTTCAAAATTTAAAAATAACCGATGCCGTAAAACAGCTTTCGCACACTTTTTAATATCTCCTTTTGAAAGATGAACTCTACTATTACTTAACGCATGCACCTTGCCGATTTGTATCATACTTTGTAACCCACGAGGCCCTGAGCCATAACGAACAAACTTTCTTATCATCTCTGGTGAAGAATCATTCGTAGGGTGACTTGCAACGATGATATTGGTTGCAAATTCTAACACATCGTCACTAACGAGTATCTCTTTAGCAAGATTTTGGATTTCAACTATATCATCACGGTTGATCACTTTTTGTAATGATGGTGTTGTCGTTGTTGTTGTCTTTTTGATAATTTCCTTCAGTTGTTCTTTCGTAGGGTAATCGACGTTAATTTTCAATAAAAATCGATCCATTTGTGCTTCTGGTAATGGATACGTACCTTCAGTATCCAACGGGTTTTGGGTCGCAAGAACAAAAAAGGGCTCTGCTAATTTTTTCGTATCACCCATAACAGTTACTGTTTTTTCAGCCATGGCCTCAAGCAGAGAGCTTTGAGTCTTAGGTGTTGCACGGTTAATTTCATCAGCTAAGACAATATTCGCAAAGACTGGACCTTCGTGAAAAACAAAGTTTTGCTTTCCTTGCTCGTTAGGCTCTAACATCATTGTCCCAGTAATGTCAGATGGCATTAAATCTGGAGTGAACTGTATTCTTGAAAAATCCAAGTTCATAACGTCAGAAATTGTTCGAATAAGCATCGTTTTTCCAAGTCCGGGTAACCCCTCTAACAATGCGTGTCCACCAGCAAAAATCGTCCATAATACTTGGTCAACCACGTCCTCTTGCCCTACTATAAATTTAGAAATCTCTAGTTTAGATTTTGATATCTTATCTGCAACTGCTTGTAATTGTTGCTCTTTTTGTGCTAATTCTACCACGATTTTACTCCTCCCCTGGATCTATTTCTGTGAAATAATCCTTCACAACTTCTTCTAAATACGATGGTAAATCTGAGCGATCAATACTCTCTCTATATGCTTGTGCATATTCTCCATACACTTCCTCATACGGACGTAACGTACCATTTAAAATTGGGCCCTGACCCTCAGACTGTTCACTACTACCTTTACCTAATTCGCTAAAATCATTCTCAATCGTATTAGTACTGTTCAAATACTCAGGTATTGTTAGTTCACGAGATCCTTGACCAAATCCAGCTCCAGATCCACCTGCACCTGAGCCTGTTCCACCTGAGCCTGAACCTGAACCTGAGCCTGAACCTGATCCCGAACCTGAGCCTGTTCCACCTGAGCCTGAACCTGATCCCGAACCTGAGCCTGAACCTGAGCCTGAGCCTGAGCCTGAGCCTGAGCCTGAGCCGTTCCCTTGATTATTACCTGATTGTGATTGGTTGCTACTGTTCGTTCCACTTTGGCTATTTGTTGCTGTCGTTGAAGCACTGTTATTTTGTTGTAAGGCCAGTTGTGAAGGTGTCCCTAAACCAGCATTAGCCATTTGCTGTTGTAGTGATGCTGACGTCTGTTGTAGTTGTTGTTGTAGCCCATCAAGCTCTTGCAGTGAGTTAGCTTCAGCAAATGCATCATTTAATTGCTGTTCAAGGTTTGCCAATAATTCATTTAGTTGTTCTGCCGAAAGCTGTTCCAAGTCTGTCTGTTGCCCAGTAGTTTCTGCAAGCACAGATTCTATTGCTTCTCTATCATTTTTAGGTAACCCGTTAAGGTCCTTCTTTAACTTTTCAAGCGCTTCTTGTAATTTTTGTTGATTTTGCTCAGAAATAGCAGCAGACAATTGGTTCAAGCTAGATTGATTTATATTTTGTTGAATCTTTTGTAATAACTGCTGTTGCTTTAAGGCTTTTTCTTTCTTATTCGCTAGCTTTGCTTCCTGGGCCTGTAGATCAGCTAGCAATTCCTTACTATCTTTCGGAGCTGACAGTTGTTTTTTTAGATCATCAACGTCTTTTGCTAACTTTTTATCATCTGGCTTGTTGATTTTTTCAATCTCTTTTTTTGTTTCTTTAGTTATTTGCTTATCGATCTGTACAAGCTTTGCACTCTCCATGACATCATTAGGAAACATGAGTGATAATGTAGTACATACCGCCAACATTACCGAAATAACAATCTTCTTGCCATGAAATAAAGACAGTTTCCTCGTTTCTACTTGTTGATGTTCCTTTTTCATATGTGATAAAGTATCACGTCGTTGCAATTGACTAATAATCGATTCATCATTTATATACGACAAGGCTGTTTGCACACGATCTTCACCGACATATTCATCATAAAGTTGTGCTGCAACTTGATCTTTAGGTCTGTTTTTAACAGTTAATATAACTGATATTATGATAGCAACAACACTTATGGCCAAAGCGATCATTATAGGGTGAAGTATTATGATAAACCTCGATGCGATAGCTAGGAAAAAGAATATACTAGCTACCGCGACAAACATATAATGAAGGTTGGTACTCACATGTTCCTTGAGCAATTTCTTTTTAAGAACTTTGAGAAAAGAAAAGAACTTCTGTTTTTCTTCCACTTTATCACCCTCTCTTCGGTTTCATTTTTGGGCGAAGCTTCTTAATGCTAATTAGTAAACATATAACAGTAATGATTAAATAGGAAAATGTAAAACTAATGAATAATGAAAAATCAATATTTGTCATATCAGCAAATTCATTCGCTGCGTTCGGTTCAAGTTCAGCAAGGATCACCGCAAATGGGTTAAACATTCCACATATATATGCAACAACATTTGTTGGTTGAGGATTGGCATTATATGAATATCCAGTCATTTGAAAAGAAAATAACATAATCGCTGCTGTACCAGCTGTAAGAAATAACATAACACCATACGTAACAATCATTGATACGATTGTTTTGCGAATAAGTGTAGAACATAAAATACCTATACTCCCTACAGTTACTATCGTTAGTAAATAAATGACAAATACTGATATTAAAGTGTTCGGTGACACCCCACCAAATAGGAAGACGATACTATATAATGGTAGTGATGAAAAAATGATTAAGAACAAGTACGCCAATGAAGAAACCAGCTTGCTAACGATAATACTCGTTGAAGATTGCTGTGTCGTTAACAAGATGTTTAATGTTTGTCTTTCACGTTCACCACTAATGGTACCTGCCGTTAACCCAGGGGTCATAAATAATATGAGCCCCAATTGTAGAACTGATATGATCATAAACATTTCTTGACTTTCATTCGGTTTAACAATTCCGCCTGGAGAGTTTGAACTATCTAAATAAATATATCCTAGTGCAATTCCTCCTAAAACTAATAGATAGAATAAAATGCCAAGGAAGCTTTTAAATGAACGAAAACGGAGTTTAATCTCCTTATTTAACACTGGATTAATTAATAGGCTTCTCATTGTCACTCTACCTCTCTCGTGATTTCTAGGAAAATATCTTCCAGGTTAGAATCTTCTTCACTAAATGAAAGAATAAGAAGGTTCTCAGACAACGCTTTTTTTAATAAGTTCGTTTGTTCCTGATCATCCCCAGAAAAGGCAAATGATAAAACATTTTCAAACCTTTCGTTCCTGTGAAGATTTGTAACAAACTGTTGGTCTTCAAAAAACGCATAAGCTTTTGCCATATCATCTACTAATTTTACATTAATTACTTTATTTGCTTGTAATTGTTTTTGTATTTGAGCGACCGACCCTGTCGCTACAAGCTTTCCACTGTCAATTACCCCAATTTCATCACACATCTCAGCAAGCTCTGGTAAAATGTGAGAAGAAATAATAATCGTTTTCCCCATGTTCTTTAGCTCTTTTAATATCTCACGCATTTCAATTCTTGCACGGGGGTCTAACCCTGATGCAGGTTCATCCAAAATTAGCAATTTAGGATCATGAATTAAAGCACGAGCGAGGCAAAGCCTTTGTTTCATTCCTCTTGATAGCACATCCACATACGAATCCTTTTTATGTGATAAATTGACCAGTTCTAATAGCTGTGGTATGAGCACGTTTCTTTCACGTTCTGGAATGCCATAACTACCACCATAAAAATGTAAATATTCGATTGTTTTGAATTGATCATAGACCCCAAAAAAGTCTGGCATATACCCTATTGACTTTCTAACATTTTTTGGTTCTTTCGTCACGTCATAACCGTTTACATATGCTGTTCCAGATGTTGGTGCCATTAATGTTGCCAAGATCGAAAAAGTAGTTGATTTACCAGCACCGTTGTGACCTACAAACCCAAACACAGTACCTTCTTTTACATTGAGGTTTAATGAATCAAGTGCGGTAAAGGAACCATATCTTTTCGTTAAGTTAATTGTTTCTATCATTTGATTTCCCCCTCAACTGAAATAGTAGGCACACGAATATCTTGATGGTCCGATACTTCTAATTTTATAGTAATTATGCCATTTTCATTAACAAACTCGTTAACATTTTCTTTAAAGTTAAAGAGCTGTTTACCTGACAATTCAACCGATTCACCCGTAACATTATTCAATAAGCTATATGCACCAGATGCTTCACGATTTAAGCTAATTTTCAAGCTGGAAAGTGATGAATCTTTTGCTGTTATGGATGAAGGAATTTGATAAGATATCAAATATTTACCTTTTTCCATATAAATCCAGTCTTCACCGTACTCCAAACCATTGTCAACTACTCGACCATTTTGTCCCTCCTCAACTGAGACACTTGGTATAATAGTTCCTTCAGGTAGCAAAAATTCTCCTACACCTACAGTATCTATTTCTACATTTTGCATTAATAGGTTCAATGCATTATTAACTGATTTTTTATCCTTTATTGATATATCAGTAATTGAGTCGTTTGTAAAAGCGACTAGAAGAGGCTGATTATGTTTTGCTAAAGAATATCTATCACTTATGGCTGTTGATAATAAACGATATTTTCTCCAATTCTCTAAGTCATTCTTTTCTATTTGCCCACCCCAAACGTCCATTCCTGGAAAGGCAGACAATGCACCAGAATGTGTTGGACCAGCTACTACGTTAGCCAAATTATTTGATTTTATATCCAGTGATATATCCGTTGTGGTACCTCGCTTAATATTTCCTAGATCATAAGCATGGCTACCAGCGACTAAATACACTTCCTGCAAATCCAAATCTAATTGGTTGTTTAATGACCCTACTAATTTCCCATTTTCTACTTGAAGCTTCACATCAATTTTGCCTATAGGCTCATTTGTAATATTTCCCGTAGCTGAGCGTAAAGACCAATATTCAACGTCATTATAAGTAAGTGCTGTCTTACCTTGACTACTTTCAACCATAGCAAAATTTTCAATGACATCAATTGAGTCAGAATAACGGTTTAATATTGGAATAGGTTGATACGATTCAGACTTTGAAGTAAGGGTATAATCACCACCATTGTTGGATAAGAATGTAACAACTCCCAATCCATTACCAACACCTTGTTCATCGATAGCTAATATACTTACCTCATTTACTTTTACACTACCTAAACGATCCTTCGCTCCGACGAAAAATATTGACACAGTCACTAGAATAGAAATAGTTGGAATGATAATCCAAGCTTTTTCCCGTTGATCAACTTTTCGTAGAATAATATATAGAACAGGGATGATTACTAATAAGTAGATAGCAAAAGTAATTATCAGTATATTTAACGGTATAGCTGATGAATGGAATATCTCTGCAATTTCTGATAAATCATAATGGAAATAGTTTTTATCATAATTCTTTTCTACAAGCTTTGCAAAGACATCATCCCACCAATTTGCATATCCACTCCAATTACTTAAACTTTCTGCTCCTATATTAAAAGTAAACTGAGTTATTTCACCACTACCAACATCTTTATTTAAAGTGATAGGTAATGAGTTATCAGAAAATACTACCTTCGTTTTATCTACTAAATCTCCAGTCATAATAGGAATATTGGTTAATGTCGGCAAATCATCTCCACCGTATTGCTGTAAAAAAGCAAACTGATCAATAAATTGTTCATTCGTAACTTGAAGTGGTAATAAATTACCTACTTCCCCAAGTTGGGTGGCTATATTCGGTACACTCCCAATAATTAAATGTCCTCCACTATTCACCCAATCTTTTATAGCCTGCTGCCTTTGTGTTGACAAAGACGTCACTTGAAAATCATTAATAACGAGTACATCAAACACTTGTAAGCCTAGCTCTTCATTAGGTAGTTCATCTTCTTGTATATTCAGTACCTCTACAACTTCACCATTATACTTTGTAAGCTTTAAAAAATTCAGTGAGTCCGGTGAGTCAGATAACACACCTAAAACTAAACGACTTTCATTTAAATTGATCGGCTCAAGATTTTTATTACCAATTAACTCAACTTCTTTGTTATCTTCCCAGCTTCCCTCATAAAATTTAATTAATGATTCTTTATTTGAGGTTTGCATGCGTACTAAATTTTCCTCAAGTCCTGAAATTGAAGTTTGAATTTTTTTTGTTTCACCTTTGGCAAGCTCCACATGGATAACAGTATTACCGACTTTGCTATTAGTCTCTGAAACAATTACTAAATCTCCGCTTACCGCTTTCTCATTTTCGTTTGATAACGTAATGGTTACTGGAAAGCCTCGTCCCCTTTGAACCTTTTTGTCAAAACCATATGAAACATCAACCTTTAAGTCGTTAGCTGCTAAAGCTGTTTCTGTAAATAAGACACTACCTACTAGTAATAATAGTAATACTAATATATATCGCTTTATCTTCAATGCTTCCCTCTCCTTAACAAAATCTAATTTCTCTTTTTGTGTTTTCTGTATTACTACTCATAGTACAGTGATATTATATCTAATATCATTATTTTTGTGAAGTGCATAGTCAAAGTTTTTTCAAACCTACAAAATATTAAACGACATATACGCACAAAAAGTTACATAACATATGTACTATATATCACCTTATTGTCGTGTTTTATATTACAAGGTAATTCTTAAGTTTTTAATTACATAAAAATGAAGAATTTATGAAGATATGTTTTATATAATGGAGGCTATCATTATGCGACAAATTCCAGATACATTCAACGCGTCCAATCATACGTATTATTAACCCTCTCTCAACATTACAGCAAATAACCCCATTCTATATTGCAAGACGGGGTTAACAAAATTATAGTGCTAGTTCTGAGCTAAATTACAGTATTGAAGAACTCTAGTGACTCAGTCTACTTATTTTGTTTAACACTTATCGATACTAGTTTACAATAGGTAAATATAAGCTAAAGGTGGTCCCTTTATTCTTAATACTTTCTACTATAATTTTCCCTTTCATTTGCTCAATAATTTGATAGCAAACCATAAGACCAATTCCTGTGCCCTTCTCTTTTAACGAATAAAAAGGTGTGCCCAAGCGATCAAGCTCATCCTGAGTCATTCCAATGCCAGAATCTGTAATCTCAATGCGGACATATGAGGTATCTTTTACACATGTGACTGATAACTCTCCCTCTGCTTTCATTGCTTCAATGCCATTTTTCATAATATTTAGCAACACTTGTTTCAGTTCCCCTTTATTTCCTTTTACGTAAAGCCCTTCTTCTACATGTTCTATAATCGAGATATTATTTTTCATCAGAGCATATGAGTTCACAATATCAGTAACATTTTTAACGATGTCACTACAATTCACTTCTTCACATTCACCTACATCAGGTTTAGCTAGAGACAAATAGTCATTAATAATCGTTTCTGCCCTGTTTAACTCATTTATCATTAAATGAATAAACTCTCTTTCTTGACTCTTTATATTTTCATTCGCGAGAAAAATCTGAAGAAAACCTTTTACTACCGTCATCGGGTTTCTAATTTCATGCGCGACTGATGCAGCCATTTGACCAATTGCATTCATTTTTTCAGCTCTTTGTAGTTCTTTCTGAAGTTTCGTTTGATGAATAATTTCATCAATTTCTCCTATCGCTTTTTCAAACCCATGCAACTGTCGAGTAGCATAAGTTCTTTTTCCAAAATGCTCTGCTGTAACTTGAACACGTTCAAATATCGTTCGTAAATGCCCAACCATACTATTAAATTCATCTCTTAAATATCCTAATTCAGAAGTATCTACATATGATAGCTTTACATCAAAGTTACCTCTACTAACTTGGTAAACCCCTTCAAAAAGCTGTTTTAAAGGATCCATCATCTTAGAAAAACCCCATTGCTGAATCTTTAAGATGATACTAAATAAAATAACAAAACTAATAAATAAAGATATTAGTAAATTCCTCAAGTCCCCTTGAATCTCAGTAGCGTCTAGATCTATAGCTAACACTGCAATTATATTTTCCTCATCGTCGACAATTGGCGTAAAAGCAGTGATCCATAACCCCATTTGATCTTTATATAAGCCTGTTGCAGCACTTTTACTTTCTACTATTGCTGTGGAAAACGCATTGGTATATTCCTTATTATTATGTAAATGGTGTTCGAGCTCTCGATCACCTTGTATATTATGTTCTGAATCTACAATGACATGATAGCTATTGTAATTGTTACGATCAAAATCTAACAGGTAAGCTCTTGAATACATGGAATAGTTTTCATGAATATGATTTAAGAGGTCAATAATGTGAGTTCTTGAAGGGGAATTTAACTCTTGGTTGCTCTTAATTAGAGTAACATCCTCTGGTGCCAATGTTTCCTTCCATAAATTAGATAAATTCATCGCACTTTCAGACAATAATTGAATTGTAGCATTTTTTTGTATTTGGTAGCTAATTACCGCTGTTGCAGTGCCTAAAAAAATGATAAAAACTGATGAAAAGATTAATGTTTTTTTAAAAAAACTCAATCGATGGAATTTATGTATCATCAGAACATCCTTTACAAGTTAGTGTATAGAGTTTTTTTCAACTTCTGCCACATAAATTCCTCTTTTTCATACTATTATTTATAAAAAAACTACTTAATTAACATAATTATCAATTCTTAAACCTAAAAACACCAAAAAATAAAGATTGACATTACCATAATAAGATGTAGACAACTGTCAGTTGCACATTTATGACATCAGGCATTGACTAAATATAAGATTAGCTAATTAATTTTGATGAAAGGAATGACTTAGGGATGTCTGATTGTCGATGTAAAGGAAAAGGAAGTAATGAATTATTTTGTCGCTGTGAAAATACACCTATCTCTTTTAGTGGTAATGGGGTGGGTATACCTGTACCAACACCATTTGTATCTTTAACAACAGCTACTATAATGATCAGTGAGAAGGATTGGGTGGCAAAGGTTGATTCAATGGCTGATATACTCGTTGATGTAGTTGAGGATATACCAAATCCCATCAACTTATTTTATATAGTTGAACGTATTTCTGAAAGTACTACAAAAACTCTATGTATATATAACGTCACTGATGATAGGGCTAATCAGCAATATACATTAACTCCTAATAATACAGTCTGTGATGAACCAGGAACAGGATGCCATAAGTACAGATTAACTGTCATCTCAAGTAGTCCACTCCCACAAGGAGTAACACTTGCTTTCAATTGTAGATGCATCAACGTAACTACATTTCAAAAAAAGTAAATAAATATAAGCAATGCCCTACTCTATTTAAAGAGTGGGGTCTTTTTCATGTCATCATAACAGTGTATTGCATGTTTTATTAATTTTTAGTGCATTCAAAAAAAATAACTAGCATTACTGGACTGTCTATTGATCTAGTAATATGTATTCATTGAGAACCTCTTCTACTCTCATAGCTCTTCATTCCTAAAAAAATAGGCACGCTCCCTCTAATGACCTCACTAGTCAACCCGCTGTGAACTACGTCCTTTACAGTTAACAAACATACATTCTATGATATTTTATACATTTAAACAAGTACTAACAACCTCTAATTAATGGCTCTAATATGTATAAAAAAAGAGGATATTTGCTCATATAATGAACAAAATATCCTCTTATTTGGTTAGTCTAATTAAAAATATTACGCAGTTATTTCAAAACTAAATTCTTAGTTGTACTAACACATTTGTCTTTCCAATATTTTGTTAGTCATTCACTCAATGAATAGAATGGATTAGATTGCTTTCAAATTTACCAATGTTTGAATTTTTTACATAAACGCATTTACTTTACTCAGCAAAATACATAATACTCATAGCACCTGCTCCAGTGTGGAGTGAAATAACAGGGGTTGTATCTACAATTTCAATTTCTTCATACCCAGAGGCATGACTAATCGCTTCTTTTAATTTTCCTGCTAGATCACGTGCATCTGCATGTGCTATACCTACTGCTTTTATGACTTTGCCTTCAACGTCCTTAACAAATTGTTTAGTTAAATACTTCACTATTTGCGATTGACTCCTAACTTTACCAACAGGTGTAATACTTCCACCTTCGAGTGAAGATATCGGCTTTATGTTCAGTAAAGAGCCAATAAACGCTTTCCCTTTGCCAATTCTGCCACCCTTTACTAAATTTTCAAGTGTATCAACAGTAAGATATAAAAAACTATTGTTACGAATTTCTGTTAACCTATTCACAATATCATCTACACTTTTACCGTCTGAAGCCATCTTTGCAGCTTCTAACACTTGAAAACTTAAAGCTTTAGAAAGGAACCTCGAATCGACAACAGTCACATTGGCTTTTGATATTTCTGCAGCAGTTTCTGCAGATGCAACAGTACCACTCATACCACCTGTCATGTGAATGGAAATCACATCATAGCCTTCTTCATCTAATCTGTCATATAATTCAACAAATTGTCCTGTAGATGGCTGTGAGCTTTTCGGTAATTGGGCAGCTTGTTTCATTTTATTTAGAAATTCACTAGGTGAAATGTCAATTCTGTCAAGAAAAGATTTCCCCTCTATTGTAATCATTAACGGTACCATTTCAATGCCATATTTTTGTAAAACCTCATCTGAAACATCAATTGTGGAATCAGTCACTATTTTTATTTTTCTCATCAACTTCACTTCCCAACATTTTTACGTCTGTTTCATTATACTTGTAATTATGGTCGATTGATAGGATTTTTAAAAAAATTGTCGAATTAGGGCGTGGCTCTAAGGCTCTTTTCGTAAAACTTTGTTTTTTCACTTATATTAGAGTAACAGATATGTTCTATATGACTCCCATAATCTTTACGATAGATAGTAACTTATATAAAACCGATTCACTCTTGCTCAGTTAAACCATTCGTTAATGATGTTCCTTCATAAAACCGTAATAAATCCCCGTAGACAATGTTATCGGAGTACTCTAGCTCCTGCCTTGCTTTTTCTTCATAAGGCTCACACTTAGAGCCATCCGTCTCTTCCCCTGTCTCTTTATCATAGCACGTAGATTTTGTATATACATAGTTTTCAGTGATAAAGCTTCCATCTCTAAGCACAATAAAGTTTAGTTTATCTTCTGAGAAAATATCAGATCCGAAGTGCACATCATCCTTCGTTTCGACACCTAATAAATGCAGAAGTGTTGGCTTCACATCTAGTTGACCTGATACTTTAGAAATCACTTCTGGATTTTTGTCAGTCACACCCGGTATATGAATAATAAATGGAACCTTTTGTAATTGTACGACATCAAAAGGTGTGATATCTTCCTGTAAAAATTCTCCCATCGCTTTATTATGATTTTCTGAAATACCATAGTGGTCACCATAAAACACGAGAATTGAATTATCATATAAACCTTCTAGTTTTAATTGTTCGACAAAGCTTTTTAATGCTTCATCCATATATCTTACCGTCGGGAAATAACGATTAAGTGTACGACTGTTTGACGTAAATTCATCTACCATTTTATCTTCTGCATCTAGCTCAAATGGGAAATGATTTGTTAGCGTAATAAATTTTGTATAAAACGGTTGAGGTAATGTTTTTAGTTTCTCAACAGATTGATCAAAAAACTCAATATCTTTCAATCCCCAACCAATTGAATTATCTTCGTTCACATCGTAATCTACCAATGAAAAGAAACGGTCATATCCAAGATTAGGATACATGACATCACGATTCCAAAAGCTCTTATTATTTGCATGAAACACTGCAGAATAATAATCTTTTTCTTTTAAGATCTCTGGAGTAGCACGGTACTCATTTTCCGCATTCGTGAAAAACACAGCACCTCTACCTAAAGGGTATAACGAGTTTTCAACTACAAATTCAGAATCAGATGTTTTTCCTTGACCTGTCTGATGGTAAAAATTATTAAAGTAATAGCTTTCTTCAATTAAATCATTTAAAAATGGTGTAATTTCTTCGCCATTAATTGTTTCGTTTATCACAAAGTTTTGCAGAGATTCCATTGAAACCATAATGACATTGCGATCCTTTGCAATACCGAAAAGGTCTTCATCTGGCTTTGTGTAATTGGCATTTAGAAAATTCTCTATCTCAACAAATTCACTACTATCCGCAAGTGCTCTTTGGGCTGACGTTTTAGACGTTAACACAAGATCATATAAGTGGTAATTGTATGACCCTATATTTTTTACGAGCATTTCACGATCAAATGTACGAGTTAGCAGCTGCGGACGTTCTGACTCTGCAAGTCCTAAGTTGAAAAATACCACTACCGCTACAACTAAAAAATAGCCTCTACGTTCTCTGTTTGTGAAAGATGTTCGTGATGAAAGTTTATGACGATTTCGCATCATGAAATACAATACAACAATGTCAACAAACATCAATATATCAGTAAAATGTAGTAACTCAAAAATACTATTATCTAAATCTGCTAAATTATTTGTTTGAAAAAGTAAAGGGATTGTAATAAAATCGGTAAATTCTCGATAATACAACACATTTGCAAATAAAATAAAAGAAACTAAGAGGCTCGTTATGACCAGGTACCTATTACGATGTTTCTCCTTAATAAACATGGCAATCCCAAACATAATGAGTAAAAAGCTTAATGGGTTAATAAAAAGAATAAATTCTTGTAACCAAGATTCAATTTTTATATCAAAACTAGTTTTATAGACAATATACGTTTTAATCCATAATAATAGTGTTGCTAGAAGTATAAAAGACATCTTAGATAATGATGACGTATTCATATTTTTACTCCTCCATAGTGTATAGCATTGTTTGTTCAAAGGAATCATTTAGTACAATAATTCTTCTGATTCATACTATACAACCTAAATCTTAACTTTTTGATTAGGTAAATATGAAGGATTTCTTAAGATATTCATTTTTAATATTAACATTACCTAACAATACTAAGAAATCATGAACTAAATAAGTTAACTATTATTGGTACAAATTTATCGTCTGTAGTTGAATTTTTTTACCCTTTACAGGAAACATCATTCAATTAGGCTCTTTTCGTGAAATTTATTATTTTTTTCCAAGTAACGACTGTAAAAAGATGTCTTATTTAATTATCATCATTTTATATAGAAGAACAGATAGTATTCATGTTTTAATTATTAGTATTAAAACAATTATAAATGTGATAGCAGCCTTGAATTATAGGCGAAACCAAAATGGTCAAGCTTACACCCATTTATAGCCGATTCCCCAGACCGTTTGTAAATGTTCATTGATTGGAAAGCCAGCTTTTTTGCATTTTTCTCTAATGTTTCTAATGTGTGAATCAACCGTTCTATCCTCAGTCTCAGAATCAAATTCCCATACTTGCTCTAAAAGGCTCTCCCGTGTTAATACTGAATTTTTGTTAACTAACAATATCCCAACCAGGTCAAACTCTTTCGGTGTAAGCACAATACTCTCATTACCGTACGTCAACTGATGATTACTCCTGTCCCATGTAAGACCATCAACTTCAATCTTGTTATTGGGACTGGTTCTACGTAAAATGGCTTCGATCCTTGCTAACAGAACCGTCTCCTCGAATGGCTTTGTTATATAGTCATCTGCTCCAATTCTTAACCCTTTAACCATATCAGAGCTTTGTTCCTTTGCTGTAAGCATAATAATGGGCACATCAGAAAAGCTTCGAATTTCTTCAGCAGTGTCCCAGCCATTCATTTCTGGCATCATAATATCTAAGATAACTAAATCTACTTTTTGCTTCACCAAATAGTTGATCGCATCTTGGCCTGAGCGAACGGTTTTACAACTATAGCCATTTGGTTCCAAGTATAACTTGAGTAGCTGTAACATTCTCGGTTCGTCATCTACTAGTAAAATGTCGGGCATTAAGCATAACATCCTCCTTATAAAACAATCTTAAATATAGTCCCTTCACCTATCTTACTCTGTACGTCTATTTCTCCACCGTGACTATCGACAATACCTTTGACTATCGACAACCCTAAACCTGTACCACCAGTTGATCTAGATCTAGATTTCTCAACTCGATACAGCCGGTCCCAAATGAAAGGTAGTTCATTTGCTGGTATGCCTTCACCTTCATCCTTTACTATAATAGTAAGTTTGCCGTCTTGTTTTTTAGCATTAATTTCTACGCTAGAGTGAGATGCTGAATGCTTTAAAGCATTATCTAATAAATTGCTTATCACTTGATCAAATCTGTTTGGATCAAAGCTAGCAGTAAGTTTTTCTGGGCAAACAAGCTTTAAGTGAATTTCCTTTTCACTGTATGCCGGCCTAAACTTCTCGACGATAGACGATAAGAATTGATGAAGGTGAACAGCTTGTTGTTGAATCTTAAAAACGTTTTCATCAATTTGTGCTAAGTCGAATAAATCTTTTACTAAGGTAACCACATGCGTGGCTTCCTCCTCAATAATTTTCAAATAATCATTTCGCTCTTTTGAAGTGAGATTAGTTCGCTGTAATATATCAGCATAGCCTTTAAGATAGGCTAACGGTGTCCTTAGTTCATGTGAAATACTTGATAGAAATTCATTTCGTTCTTTTTTTAAACGCTCTAGCCTATTAGACAGAACGTGTATTGCTTTAGCCAATTCACCTAATTCATCATCTCGATTTGTTTTTAAAAATACGTTATTTTGTCCAGTACTAATCTTTTCAGTCACTTCTTTCATATCTATTAGTGGTTTCGTAATAAAGCGTGACAGAAAAAAGATTGTAGCAATGGATAATAATAATGACAACAAACCAATGAAGAGAAATTGATATGTTAAACCGTTAATCATACTTCTTATAGGCTGTGTAGGTGAAAACATAAATACATAACCTTGACGTTGTCCGTCAAATATTACCGGATGAATCGTTGCTAAATACTCTTCTGTTTTCCACTTTTTTTCTAGTAACTCACCATTGTCAGGTACTATTTTTTCTTTACTTTTTTTTATTAACTCTTCTAGTTTTGAGTTAATTGTGTCAGACTGCTCTAAAATCTGAAACTGAGCATTTGTAATGACTACTGCACTAACAGCCTCCGATTCCATTAAAGCAACATGTTTAATTGTTAACTCATCAAAATTTTTTTCTAACACATCTCTATGACTTATACCTCTGCGAAATAAATCATCTGTCTCACTCTGAATACGCTCATTCACTATACCGAAATATAGTAAGAAAAAAATCATAGACTCTATAAGTAATATAAAAATAAAAAAAAGAGCTCCTAATTTTATAGCTAATTTATTGATGAAACCAGCTCCTTTACAGGAAATAGAAACAGACTGTTATTTTTAAGTTCATTCGCAACATAGGATACCCTTATTTGCTTTCGTTGTAAAATGTTCAGCATCGTCACAAAATCAACTATAGAACTTATAACAGTCTGTTTTATTTTGGCTCTTGTCAAAACTTTGTTGCTATTGTTACCAAACTAGAACCACAATAATCAAATATATACAGTTGTCATCGAGTTACAAAAGAAAAGATGACAAGCTGTATATGGCAACGTAAGGTAAAGTTACAATTCATCCGAAAAATTTACTATTGAATCTTCCCTTCATTTACTAACATCTCCCAATTTTCTGCTCCATTGTTGGAATAAAATACATTCCCGTTGTATGTTATAAAGGCTAGCTCATTGTCATTTTGAGGGTTGGTAGTAAAATACATGACTGCATCCTCATCCATGGAAGGCAACGTAATGATTTCTTCCGTTTCACTATCGAAGGATTTCTTAATAAGATGAGGCTCACCATTATATCCGCCATACCATAACGCTTTATTTGACATGTAGATGGACGTACCTTGCATATTATCTGAAATTAATTCAAATGACTGACCCTTATTAGTTGAGAGGTAGATTCCTTCTTTAGCTGCTACAGCCACTTTATTTGAATCGGTTGGATGGACAGCAATATTTATAATATCTTTACTTAAGCCTTCTGCATCTATCTTCTCCCAATTTTCCGCTAGGTCATCGCTTACATATAACTCACCAGCTTCTTCTAATAAATCATTCGCTTTTGGGTTAGCAACAAAAATTGTCTGACTTTCGTAGCCTACACCCATCACATGAAAATCAACAACTCCTTCTAAAGCTAATGTTTCTAATGTTTGACCATTATCTAAACTACGCTTAATCCCAAAAGGATTGACAAGATTTGAATTTGCAGCTGGATGTCCACTAGCGAAAAAACCTGCATCTGCTGCGTTAAAACCCATATAATCATGATTTTCAGCTACTGTTTTATACCATTGGCCATTCTCGTACACTTTCAACCCATCATGAGCTGCAAAATAGATCGCATTTTGATTCCCAGCATATCCTAATCCGTGAACATGCTCTAATGTTCCGTTAAACGGCTCGTAAAAATCGGTATCTGTTATTTTGTTATTTGATGTTTCAGCTTTGTCAGTTTGCTTCTCTTTCTCGTTCTCGTCAGTCACATCATTATCTGTTGCAATTTCAGTATTATTTTGTGCTGAGTCGTCAGGTAGTGCTTCATTCTCATTCTGTCCACACCCAAATAATAATGTAGTAAGTGTCAACAGTGCTATTGTTTGTAGTGTCCTTTTCATATAAATTGTCACTCCTATAAATACAATATTTTCTCTTGGTCCCTATCGGAAACTTCACAGCCATCGTTACAAAAATTAGCTAGGGCAATGTTATGTTGCACAATTGTTGAAGGTATGTCTCCATTTTATAAATGGTCTTTTCGTTAACTTTGTCTTTTTTCACTTACATTAGAGTAACTAATGTGTTTATATGACATTCAAAGTCTTTAGAATAAAAATATGCCCAACGTGTTTAGCTCTCTTATAATTAAAAGCAACAATTAATGCAAAAAACACCTTCATAATTAAACAACCAATAGTACGCGAAAAGCCTTTTCTTATTATAAATAGAAAATAAGGAGATTTTGTGCAGATGCTGAGTAATTATAAGTAAAGAAGGAGGATAAAATGCTCATATAATGAACATGATACCCTCCTTTCATAATTGTATATATTAATACAACAACATGCATTCATCAAATATTACAAAAGATAAAATTGCTTTATTCTACGTCGTATCCTTGATCCTCAACTGCTTCTTTCAATGCTGCTACTTTCACTTGAGCATCATCATATTCAACGTCGACTTTACCGTCTTGAAGAAATACCGTCACGTTATCTACACCTTTAACTTCTGATAATGCTCCCTTTACTGCCTTTTCACAATGTCCACATGTCATACCAGATACTTGTAATGTTGTTTTTACCATATATATCCACTCCTAGAATAATATTTTAGTGATGTTCAAAAAGTCTCGTTTTGAACATCATTATATTTTTACTCTCTTCAAGCGAAGGGAGTTTGTCACAACTGATACTGAGCTAAATGCCATAGCTGCTCCTGCTACCCAAGGTGCTAAT